>NZ_JBFUIV010000003.1:0-408445 GCF_056401715.1 Bacillus sp. P4_E1 | reverse complement strand
CACTTCGACTGAGTAGTAAATATGTCTCCAATAAATTCGAATCTTGATCCTCTACTGAGGTCCAAGAATGAATAAAGTCTGTAAGAACAGAAAGGGATCCTTTAAAGGTCGCCGATAAATACGTTGGAAACCATGGTAAATTCACTTCTTTTAATAAAGATGTCTCAATAGCCTTAATTACACCAGAAGGAAGAGTAACTTGACTTTCATCCCAATGAACTCTTTTAAAGTCCATTCCCTTATCCCATGGTAAAAACTCATGATAACCCCAGTCTATCTTCTGCGCTCTTATTTTATGTTGTTCATACAGTTCTTTTAAACGTGGTTCTAATCGGAAATCTAAATCATTTGTTAGCATATATAAGTGCCCCCTTTTTTATCGTAGATAGTCATTCTATTTTTACATTCATTTGTATCCTTAAAAATTTTCTACAAATAAATATTACTTTCCTTTTTTTAAGTCAAATACAACAAATTTTTAACAAACCACTTTAAGAACGCTTTATTTCTATATGATTTTTTTCATATCAAAAGGGAAACCGTTACATATATTGTCATTTTTTATAAAAAGGGTTCTGAGGCATACGATATGTTGCTTAGCCTAAATAAAAAAACTATCCTCAGCAAATAGAGGATAACATTCATGGATGAAGATACTCGTCATATTGTAAATCTTGGTGAGTATAAAAAGGTGCATATCCATAAAGAATCGTTTTATAATAAAGATTGATAAACAATTTATCTTTCATCCGTTTTCGTTACTTTCTAATTTTGTTATTGGTAGCAAAAACTTAAAAGATTAATGGCGTTTTATACACACTAACAATTTATTTAGATATAAGATATTAGATTAAGAAATTGCAAAATATATACAGTTGATAAGATAGCCTTAAACCACAATCCCCAACAAAATCACTGTACATTGGCTATGATGAGTTAGACCGAATTTTCGGAAACAGTATACAATACAAAGGAAAGAGGCGATAACCATGCAGTCAACGGAATCGTATATGAAGGAAAGACAACGTAGAGAAAAAATAGAAATAATATTTAATCACAGGGTAAAAGGAGAGAGTTATTTTCATGGTTCTTCCTATCAATGGAAAAACATTGTATATCAAAATTATAATAAGATACAACAAAAAGAGTTGGAAATTGAACAAATCATTTCGAAAATGGAAAAATCAGGAGTTCGTTTTACGCAGCACCGCTCGCTCATACACTATCCCATCATTGATTTTGTAAAATATATAGCTAAGATTTATAAGGAAACCCTCGAAACACAATAATCATATTTAAAGGAAACCTTTATAAAGTGTTTATTTTCGAAACTTTGTTAACTAAAAGCCCAAAAACTCATTTTAATATTCTTTTTATTCGAAATACTCTTCTTTCTTGTTATAATAAAAACCATAACGTATTCTAGTCGTTTGTATATCTTCAGATTTTGTGAATTTTATTACACCTTATTTACTTTTTATGTACTTTATAATAAAAAAAAGAATTATCTCTTCTCTTAAAAATTAAGAGAAAAAATAGTTCTTTTTCATTTATCTTATTTCTTAAAGTAAGTCCAGCCTTCTTCTTGGTAAATCTTTTCTTCTTTCATCAGTTTACCAAGTGCACGCTTAAATGCAGCCTTACTCATATTGAAACGTTCTTTAATGTCTTCTGGGTTGCTCTTATCCCAAAACGGCATTGCTCCGCCTCGTTCTTCCATATATGCATAAAGTACTGCTGCATCATCTTCCATTCCTTCTTCTTTACGAGGAAGAAGTGAAATGTTAATTGTACCGTCGTCTTTCACGTCAATAATACGACCTGTTACACGCTCACCGATGCGGACTTGTTCTTTTCTTTCTGTATGGTGTAAGAAAGCACGGAAATGCTCGTCAGTTAGTATGAATGAACCAACTTGAAGTGAGCGATACACACGTCCATTTACGTTTTTATTACGCATAGATGGCGTTGCATCTACGATAATTTCTTGCATATCACTGTCTCTTGCCGGAAGAGCAATTAAACGATCACGATTCGTTAATTTTAACGTACAATATAATTCGTCGCCTTCCTGAGGCCATACTGGCATATAAATTGGAAACTCATCAAGTGGAATTAGTATATCTTTTGATACACCAATATCAACAAACACACCTAAACTAGGAATAACTTCTACAACCTTTACCCAATTCCAATCATGTGTTGTAATAATTGGTTCCTTCATTGTTGCTGAAATACGATTTTGGTGATCAAGGTATAAGAATACATCAATCGTATCGCCTTCTGCAATTTCTCCAGCTAATTCGTTTTTATGTAGGAAGATTTCTTCCTCTTCGTTTCCAACCATATATCCGATTTCCGTTTCGCGTAAAACAGTTACCTGTTCAATCGATCCTAATTGCAAATACATATTTTTTAATTCCCTTCTATATATATAAAATTATCTTTTTTATCATTCCAAACAAAAGTTAATTATAACACGATTTTTCCTTTATTTGTCCAACTGCCCAAAATTCACTATAATTAAATAAAGACTGTATCTATAGGACTATATTCCCCTACGGATGACCCGTCAAAACACTTAAGTTGCAACACTCTATCTAATCGATGTATTTTCCGCTATACTTTAATATGTATATTACATAGCCTATTTAGGTGCATGAAAAGATAGAAATTTATTTGGAGGTGCTAACTATGGCAAAAGAGAGTTCTTTTGACATCGTTTCGAAAGTAGAATTACCTGAAGTAACAAACGCAATTAACATCGCATTAAAGGAAATCCAAAACCGATATGACTTTAAAGGTAGTAAAAGTGATATTAAATTAGAAAAAGAAGTACTTGTTTTAACTTCTGATGACGAGTTCAAATTAGACCAAGTAAAAGACGTTCTAATTTCTAAACTTGTAAAACGTAACGTTCCAATTAAAAACTTGGACTACGGAAAAGTTGAAACTGCATCTGGTAATACTGTTCGCCAACGTGCAACTCTGCAACAAGGTATCGATAAAKATAACGCGAAAAAAATTAACAACATCATTAAAGAAATGAAATTAAAAGTAAAAACGCAAGTACAAGATGACCAAGTACGTGTAACAGCGAAAAGCCGTGATGACTTACAAGCAGTAATCGCAGCCGTTCGCAGCGTCGACTTACCAATCGACGTACAGTTCATTAACTACCGCTAAGAAAAAAAGATCCTCTATCTATACAGAGGATCTTTTCTTTTTAACCGCAATTAAAAAAGCAATAAATAATACGTTCACACCGACTATTAAGGAGATAAACAACCAATTCACACCTGTTTCTTCGCTAACTTTATACACATTCGACTCTTCGCGCTTTAAAACAAGATAGAACTTTCCGTTTTCTTCTCTTATAATTTCGTCTTCTAACAATCCTCTTAACTCTTGTTTTTCACCAATTGCACTTACAGGTAAGGAAACCTTTTTCGTCTCTTTCGTATTATTAATCGCTACTAGTGTTACTTCATCTTTATACTTTCGTTTTAATATACTCATTCCATCTTTATCATATAGAAGTTCAAACGTACCACGTCGTAAAGATGGTCTCGCTTGTCTAAGTTCACCTAGCTTCGTTATGTGCTGCATAAACTTTTCATCAGATTTGAAATCCATTAATCGTCTATTATCTGGAGCATCTCCCCCATCTAATGCGATTTCAGTTCCGTAATAAAAATTCGGTATCCCCGGGGATGTTAATAAGTAAGTGATCGCTAGTTTTAAACGAGACGGCGGGTAATACATATTTTCTTTTGCAATACGTGCAAATCGCTTTGTTTCTTGATTATCTAAAAACGTAGCGAATTCCTCTTCTTTTCCACTCACATCATATAAAGGTTTCACAGACATATCTGCTTTTGAAAATGACTCTACTATTTTTTTATAGTACTCATTATCTTCCTTTGTCATAATGTGAAAATCTTTCTTTACCTTCTGCAAATCCTTTTGCACTTCATCCCAAAAAGCACGCGGCTTTTTTTCACTATGTATCACATAACTTCCGTCTAAATCGACTTCTTTTATCCACCATTTCATCGAGTCTATTAATTGTTGTTCATTTTCTTCATACGGAAATTGAAAGACAACTTTCATTCCTTTTTTGTGAGCCTCATTTACAAGTTCTTTCACATCATTTTCTGTTCCGAAATGTTCATTTACTTTTTGAAAATTTCGAACGCTTAATCCGTCATACTTTTCACTTTCAAAAAGCGGCGAAAGCATAATAGTAGTAAATCCCATTTCTTTTATGTAGTCCAATCTTTTTATAATCCCACGTATATCTCCGCCCTGATACTCTTCTAAATTACCAACGTCTAACTGTTTGTCATTTTTCGATTCTCCGTTATTAAAGCGATCAATCATAATGGAATATATAACTTCATCTCGCCATTCCCTTTTTTCTTCCGCAAAAGTATGTACTGGTACAAACAAAATAACAGCTAAACAAAAACAAATGAATAGTTCCTTAGTCCATATTTTTTTCACACGCATCCCCCAAACTTCCAATTGTAAGAATATTATACCAATTTTTAGAGCAAATCGCATACGTTGATTTTATCCCCCAAAAATACATCATGTTAGGTTTTCTAACATCAACTAAAAAGTTTTCTGAATTTTTAGTTGATTTTTCTTTTTATTTCGAATATGATATGAAACATAACATATAGATGTTATTTTTTCTAACATCATAGGAGGAGAGAGAATGAATACGGGAGATACAGTTTTTATTTTTGTAACGACAGTAATGGTCATGTTGATGACACCAGGATTGGCACTTTTTTATGGGGGTATGGTTCGCAGTAAAAACGTACTCAGCACGACAATGCACAGTTATAGCGCAATGGCTATCGTTTCGATTCAATGGATTGTTATCGGTTATTCTTTATCATTCGGGCCAGATTGGCACGGACTTATCGGCAATCTCGATTGGTTCGGTCTAAACGGAGTTACCTACGCACCAAACCCAGACTACTCATCTACTATTCCTCACAATTTATTTATGATGTTCCAACTCATGTTCGCTATTTTAACTCCCGCTTTAATTTCAGGGGCATTCGCCGAAAGAATGCGATTTTCTGCCTTTCTTATTTTTATCCTTCTTTGGACAACAATCGTTTACAATCCTGTCGCTCATTGGGTATGGGGCGTTGGCGGATGGCTGAGAGAACTCGGGGCGCTCGACTTCGCTGGTGGTAATGTCGTTCATATCACATCTGGCGTTGCTGGTCTTGTATTAGCTATTTTTCTTGGAAAACGAAAAAACATAAGCGGCACCTCCCCTCATCATTTACCATTTACAATGTTAGGCGCAGGCTTACTCTGGTTCGGCTGGTTCGGTTTCAACGTCGGTAGTGCATTATCTTTAAATGACGTAGCTTTAACTGTATTTATTAATACAAATATAGCCGCCGCTGCCTCAGCTCTAACCTGGATGCTTTCTGAATGGTTCTTCCAATCAAAACCGACTGCGATGGGAGCTGCTTCCGGGGTTGTTTCTGGTTTAGTCGCAATTACGCCGGCTTGTGGATTCGTTACACCTTTCTCCGCTCTTCTTATCGGAGCAATTGGCGGTATATTATGCTTCGGAGCTGTCTTCTTCTTAAAAAACAAATTCGGATACGACGATACACTCGATGCATTTGGATGCCACGGCATTGGAGGAACTTGGGGCGGTATTGCAACTGGACTATTTGCTACTACTACTATAAATAGCGATGGTGCTAACGGATTATTTTACGGAAACGCCACTCTCCTTTTCAAACAACTTGTAGCAATCGGAGCAACATATGCATTCACAATCATAATGACGTACGCCATTATTAAGGCTATTAACTTCTTCCTTCCTGTTCGCGTCGATGAGCACGAAGAACAAATGGGGCTTGATATTTCGATGCATGGGGAGAAAGCTTATGAGTATACTGAGCGAGTAAATTAAAAAAGAGATGCAATCTATTAATAGTAGATTGCATCTCTTTTATCGCACTGATTAGCACACCCCATCCTGTATTTCCATAAATATATCGATTTACCGACGAATTCCGACATAGCTAAAACGCAAAATACCCTGCATGATTTTACACAAAAAAGACGACCGTTTAACAGTCGTCTTTTCCTATTTACTTCGGAACATTCCCTACATACTGCGTAATATCAACATTTAACGCCCCTGCTAAACGCATTCCGTAGTCATGATCCGCGCGGAAGAAGTTGCAAATAGCTAGTAATTTCGTTTGCTCATTTACGCCTTTTAAGTCGTTTGTTAAGTTCGCAATTAAGTTGTCTTGCTCTTCTTTAGAGAATGAACGGTAACGCTCACCCGCTTGTTTGAAGTCATTTGGTTTTTCAATTTTTTCACGAGATACGTAGCCTTCTACTTTCATAGTTGAATCGCGGTAAGCTGGATCCTCAACTGGATTTTCAGTATGACGGCTCGGTTCGTAGTTTATTGTAGATGGGTTTTGATCCACTTGCATCGCACCATCACGTTGTTGATTACGAACAGCAGCGTATGGGCAGTTTACAGGAATTTGTAAATAGTTTGCACCAAGGCGATAACGCTGCGTATCTGGGTAAGAGAATAAACGACCTTGTAATAATTTATCTTCAGATGGTTCAATACCATTTACAGTTGCACTTGGAGAGAACGCCGCTTGTTCTACTTCCGCAAAGAAGTTTTTCGGGTTACGATTTAACGTCATTGTCCCTACTTCAATTAATGGGAAGCGATCTTCCGGCCATACTTTCGTCGGATCTAGTGGATCGAAATCTAAAGAATCCGTTTCATCTAGGTGCATTACTTGTACGTGTAAATCCCATTTCGGATAGTTTCCTTTTTCGATTGCATCGAATAAATCACGAGTTGCATGATTGAAGTCTTTACCTTGCACTTGCTCGACTTCTTTTGCACTTAAGTTACGCACACCTTGCTGTGGCTTCCAATGATATTTAATGTAAACAATTTTACCTTCTGCATTAATCCATTTAAATGAATGTACGCCGAAACCTTCCATTTCACGGTAGTTTGCCGGTGTACCATAATCAGAAAATACCCATGTCATCATATGTGTAGATTCTGGAGTTAACGTCATGAAATCCCAGTAACGATCTGGCGTTTGAACATTTGTATCAGGTGCTGGCTTTAAAGAATGCACCATGTCAGGGAATTTAATTGCGTCACGAATGAAGAAAACTGGTAAGTGGTTACCTACGATATCGTAGTTTCCTTCTTCTGTATAAAATTTAACAGCGAACCCACGCGGATCACGAGCTGTCTCTGGAGAACCTTGACCATGAATAACCGTTGAGAAACGAACGAATACAGGTGTTTCAGTTCCTTCATTTTGTAAAAACGCTGCTTTCGTATATTGCTTCATGCTGTTTTTCGTTACGAATACACCGTGAGCACCTGCACCACGTGCATGCACAACACGCTCAGGAATACGTTCACGATCAAAGTGAGCAAGTTTTTCTACTAAATGATAGTCTTCTAACAATACCGGTCCACGGCGACCAGCTGTACGAGAGTTTTGGTTATCTCCAACTGGAGCACCTTGGTTTGTTGTTAAGCGCTTATTTGGATTCATCAAGGGTGATCCTCCTCTTTCCTTCATAGTAATTATTATTTATTTAAAATTATTATAAACTAATTATTATTCAAAATTAAATCCTTGTCAACTATTTCCTTCATTTTTTTGGAAACAATTTCAGCTAAACAATCAATAAATACAGATTGTGAATTGGGCATATTTAGTCTAAAATATGCGGCATTTAATTCATCAGTTACAACTTTACATTCATAATCGGTGTCATATAAAACTCCTAAATCGAGCAATGTGTTTTAAACCTAAGTAACAAACAAATTCATACTCTGTAAACATTTTATTCATTGAATCTGTTAATTTATGCGCCTGCTCTTTCATTATTTTCCCAAGCGGTGAAATTCCACCAATTGCTTTATACCGTCCGATTAAATTTTGGAGCGCTTCTTCAGATGGCTTACGGCCATGACGAATGTGAGTATAATAAGCTTCTACATCATCTAATGACTCCGGTGTTCCATATGCCATTACAAGCAAACCTATTTTCTTCTTCGTCATCTATATAGCACCTCAATTTTGGAAATGAGAATCTTTTTCAAGAACATTTGTTTCCAATTATAACAAGCAATAATAAGTACGTCAAAATAATAATTCTAAATAAGTATTGTTTCTAATATGATTTCGAATTTTATATGACAATTTATTTAAGAAAAAGAGCGGCTCACATAAATATAAGCCGCTCTTTCCCTATTCCTTAATATTTACCCCATACTCTTTAAACCAAACATGAATTTGCGCTAAATGAGCTAAAAGCTGCGGCCCAGTCATTAATTGACCAAACCATGGTTTTTGAAATGCACTGCCGCCAGACTGGATCAATCCGCTCAATTGCTCCTTATCGAACAATTCATGCAAAATTGAGCCTTTATCCGTTAATAAATCTTGGAGCCATACTGTGACTGCTTTCGTATAGTGCGGGTTATGCGTTTTCGGATACGGACTTTTCTTTCTATACAATATATCATTTGGAAGTAATCCTTCTAAAGCCTTACGCAATAGACCTTTTTCGCGGTTTTTATACATTTTCATTTCCCAAGGAATATTCCACGCATATTCGACAAGTCGGTGGTCCGCAAATGGAACGCGTACTTCTAAGCTTGCCCCCATACTCATACGGTCTTTTCTGTCTAATAATGTTGTCATAAACCATACCATGTTTAAATAAAATAATTGTCGTCTCTTCGCTTCTAATGGGCTTTCTCCCTCTAAAATAGGAACTTCTTGAATGGATTCTTCATAGCGTTGTTGTACATATTGTTGTAAATTTAATTTATTTCTCCATTCTTTCTTCAGAAGTTGTTCACGCGCTTCTGTAGAACGCATCCATGGAAATGCACTTGATTGTAAATCATCTTCTCTATAAAACCACGGATAACCGCCGAATATTTCATCTGCACATTCTCCAGATAAACCGACGACAAAATCTTGTTTTATTTCACGGCAAAACCATAATAATGAAGAATCAATATCTGCCATACCAGGCAAATCGCGAACGAGTACTGCTTCTGTTAAATACTGCGCTAGTTGTTCATTAGAAATGACGCAGCGATGATGAATTGTTTGAAATGTCTCTGTCATTAAATTAATAAATGGTGCATCTGAATTCGGCTGAAACGCATTCGCTTTAAAATATTTGTCGTTATCTTCATAGTCAACAGAATACGTGTGCAATTGACCTTTCCCTGATCTTTCATACTCTTTCGCGGCAATTGCTGTTATAGCACTTGAATCTACACCTCCTGATAAAAAAGTACATAGTGGTACGTCAGAAACTAATTGTCTCGTAATCGCATCTTGTAATAAAAAACGAGTTTTCTCTACTGTTTCTTCAAATGAATCTTCATGTTTTTTACTTTCTACATTCCAATATCTCCATATGCATAAACCGTCTTTTGAGAACGTCATTGCATGACCCGGACGCAGTTCTTGAATACCAGCATATATACCGTGACCAGGCGTTCTAGATGGTCCGAGCCCAAATATTTCTGACAACCCTTCTAACGTTACTTCCGCCTTCACATCTGGATGCGCTAGTATCGCTTTTAACTCTGAACCAAATAATAATCGTCCGCTATCATATTTATAAAAAAGCGGTTTTACACCTAATCTATCTCTGGCAATAAAGACTCGTTCATTTTTCTCATCCCATACTGCAAACGCATATATACCGTTTAAATGATCGACACATTCTTCTTTCCATTCAATATAAGATGCCAATAGTACTTCTGTATCGGAATGCCCTTTAAATGTATAACCTCTTCTTAATAACTCTTTGCGAATATCTTCTGTATTGTAGAGCTCTCCGTTATAGCAAATCGCATAACTCGTTTCGTCTTTTAAACAAGTCATGGGTTGTTTACCACCTTCAGGATCTACAACGATTAACCGTTTATGCCCAAATGCGACGTTCCCTTTAATCCAAACTTTATTATCATCTGGACCGCGTTTCGCTAGCGTTTCCGCCATCTTCGTCACGATGTCCCTTTCCCCTTCTAATGAGCGTTTATAATCCACCCATCCTGTAATCCCGCACATAAGAATCATCCTTCCTAATCTAATATCTGTTTCCGAACGTGCAGTAATCCCCACCCTATGAGTGCGGATACATAAAAACAACAAACTTGACGATAACTAACTATCCACATATGGAATAGCAGTTTCACAGTGTAAAGCGTGTTTTATTGTATGCCCATCTATCTTTAGGTGTGTCTAGTTATAAAGAACGTACGAACTGTCCATAACAAGAATAACTATTTCTATAAAAGGAGAAATGAACTATGATACAACGCAAACACATTTTGTATAACCAACCGCGCGCTCATACAGTCGGTAATGTAGAATATATAAACAAAGAATGGGTATTCTTTGATGATGAAAATGATGAGGCTTTTCTATTAGAAGATATTGCTGAAGATGGTTTTGAAATTTTATATAACAACAATTGGCTACCAGCTCGTTTTTATGAACAAGACATATTACAAATTGCAAATGAACAACATTCTCTCCAAAACGGGGAAATGATACGAATTCGAAAAAAATTACTTCTTAGCTATAATGAATGGCTTGAGGAATTACCTGACTCTGTCTTTACATTATTAACCGAATCATTGCAATCACTTAATTACTCTTTATATGATTGCATGTATTGTCATAATTATTTATCCTTCTTGCCAAAAGAGGAAGCATGCGAAGGAGTAAATATTCTTTTATTCGATAACGACGAAATGATTTGTACATTGCAGCATCATTTTGTACGCCACTCTTCCTCTAATAAAAATATTTTGCGATTTACGAAAGT
This sequence comes from Bacillus sp. P4_E1, assembly GCF_056401715.1. Lineage (NCBI taxonomy): Bacteria > Bacillati > Bacillota > Bacilli > Caryophanales > Bacillaceae > Bacillus > Bacillus sp. P4_E1. The sequence continues at coordinate 397,528 of NZ_JBFUIV010000003.1, read as the reverse complement.
AAACGGAGAAGAGTTGCATATTGATGCGACATAAAATAAAAACCACCTTATCTCCCAAATATTTGAGATCATAAGGTGGTTTTATTTTTATTTGAATACGTACCAGCCAAGCGGTAATTTTAGTCCTAAGTATAATACCGCTACTAGCGCGACAATAAATAAGCCCCAAACCGCCCCTGTTGGTTTGTTTTTGCTCATTTTCACAAGAACCATTTCCATTCCAGCGATTACTAATATACCAGCTAGCATTTTCATGCCGTACCACATGTGCATGCTACCTGTTGCCGTCTTCACAATACTCATGTACAACATGAAACCTGTCACAATAATGATGATATACATAAGGCGAAGCCCCATATGTACACCTTTACCTTTTCTTCCTGCTGAATAAAGTGAATACGCAACGAAGAATAAAATTAATCCTAACGCCCATGCTGTAATATGCATATGTACCATCGTATCCCTGCCTCCTCTTTTTCACACTTTTTCACTCTATATGATAACATGTTCATATATTTTCAGGAAATGTTTCGCTTTTTTATATTTAAATGCTATAATATTTAGAGTATTTACAAACTTCTTGTAATAACAAAAGGGGGAACAATCATGATTCAAACTAAGGATATTATCGAACTTACAGACACATACGGGGCAAATAACTACCATCCACTTCCAATCGTTATTTCTAAAGCAGAAGGCGTTTGGGTAGAAGATCCTGAAGGAAACCGCTATATGGACTTATTAAGTGCATATTCTGCAGTAAACCAAGGTCATCGTCATCCAAAAATCATTAACGCTTTAATTGACCAAGCTAATCGAGTGACGTTAACTTCTCGTGCTTTCCATAGCGATCAATTAGGTCCTTGGTACGAAAAAGTTGCGAAACTAACAAATAAAAATATGGTACTTCCTATGAATACAGGTGCAGAGGCTGTTGAAACTGCAATTAAAACAGCTCGTCGCTGGGCTTATGATGTGAAAAAGGTAGAAGCAAACCGTGCAGAAATCATCGTTTGTGAAGATAACTTCCACGGACGTACAATGGGTGCTGTTTCTATGTCATCAAACGAAGAGTACAAGCGCGGCTTCGGTCCAATGCTTCCTGGCATTATTGTAATTCCTTATGGTGATTTAGAAGCGTTAAAAGCTGCGATTACACCAAATACAGCTGCATTCATTTTAGAGCCAATCCAAGGTGAAGCAGGAATTAACATTCCACCAGCTGGTTTCTTACAAGAAGCTTTTGAAGTATGTAAAAAAGAAAACGTTTTATTCGTAGCAGATGAAATCCAAACAGGCTTAGGCCGTACGGGTAAAGTATTTGCTTGCGACTGGGACAATGTAACTCCTGACATGTACATACTTGGTAAAGCACTTGGCGGCGGCGTATTCCCAATCTCTTGTGTTGCAGCAAACAGCGACATTTTAGGTGTATTCGAGCCAGGTTCTCACGGTTCTACATTCGGTGGTAACCCACTTGCATGTGCTGTTTCTATTGCAGCTCTTGAAGTATTAGAAGAAGAAAAATTAACAGAGCGTTCTCTTCAATTAGGAGAAAAACTAGTTGGGCAATTAAAAGAAATTGATAATCCAATGATTACTGACATTCGCGGTAAAGGTTTATTCATCGGTATCGAATTAAACGAGCCAGCTCGTCCTTACTGTGAACAACTAAAAGCAGCTGGTCTATTATGTAAAGAAACACACGAAAACGTAATTCGTATTGCACCACCTCTAGTAATCTCTGAAGAAGATTTAGAGTGGGCGTTCCAAAAAATTAAAGCTGTACTATCTTAATCATAGTGAGGTTGTCCTAAATATAGGACAACCTCTTTCTTTTTTTAGTAGTTTATCGTAAAATAAAATTGAATATTCTGTTTTTGTTAAAAAGGGGGTAACTGTATGCTATTGAAATACGGTAAACACATTAATAATTTAGCTACCATTTTTATTTCTATGACATTCATCGGCTTCATATTATCTACAACTTTACTCAGTCATTATTCAACTCCTAATACATTCACACTACTCAAAACATCATTTTGGGCTGCTGTTTTCCTTACAATTATCGGTTTTGGCCGTGAGAGAAGTGCACTTGCAGTTATGCTAATTGGAATTTGTACTTTAGCATTAATCGGATTGTATATTTTCGCCATCATAGATTACTCCGTTAATCCACGCCCATAGAAAAGAGCTATCTTTTCACAAGATAGCTCTTTTTTCATTTCACAATATTTCTAAGCGTACCAATTCCCTCTACTGTAATAACAACTTCATCACCAGCATGTAAAAACTTCGGTGGTGTAAAACCTTTACCAACACCAGCTGGTGTCCCTGTTGCAATGATATCTCCTGGCTCTAATGTCATGCCTTTACTTATAGTTGAAATAATTTCTTCTACTGAAAAAATCATTTCTCTCGTATTTGAAGTTTGCCTTACTTCTCCATTTACCACTGTTTCAACGTGTAATGCATTCGGCGTTCTAACCATCGATTTATGAATTAAATACGGTCCCATCGGACAAAATGTATCGAAACTTTTCCCTAGGAAAAATTGTTTATGTTTCCTTTGAATATCCCGAGCAGTTACATCATTTATAACTGTATATCCAAAAACATGATCAAGAGCTTTTTCTATTTTTATTTGTTTCCCTCGCTTACCGATAACGATTGCTAGTTCACCTTCGTAATCAAGTTCATTCGTCGCGTGAGGGTGACCATTAATTTGCTCATCAATTCCAATCACTGTTGTTGGCGCCTTTGTAAAAATCATTATATTTTCAGGGATAGACTCTACTCCGCCCATTTCTACCGCATGCTCACGATAGTTCTTTCCAACACAAAGAATATTTTTTCTCGGCCTTGGAATCGGTGCTAATATTTTCACCTCTGCTAACGGATAATACGCCGATCCCGCATTTTCCTTCGCCCAATTTACAATATCGTACACTTTCTCAAGACATTCGCTTCCTCTTTCAATACACTCTAACATGGTAATTGGGATAGTAACCTTTTCCCCTTTTTGTCTTTGCGCTTCTCTTAAATGTAATACCTTTTCTTCCTCTTCATCCACAATACCTACAAATACTTTTTCTTCTTTCTTCGCCGTTACAAAACGCAACATTTCCACTCTCCATCCTAAAACTCATACCCTATAATTGTATTCGCATCCTTAAGAAAAAAACCTTCTTATACACGCTAATTTTTACAATATTCAACCATTCTTATATTTGTTCCTCATCCGTTATTTGACATAAAATGTAGAAATTATACTTTTTTTAGCGAAGATGTTTCTTTTTTATGGGATTTTTGTATAATATGTACTACATATATACATAAAATTTATTGAGAGATGGAGCCGATTTCAATGTTTGAGCAAGCTATCGAAAAAAAACGCGAAAAAATGATCTATTTTGCTGAACGCTACGGAATGACTTCTCAAAAAACAGTAGATTGTAGCCAGGAATTGGACAGGCTCTTAAATGTTGTTTGGCCTATACATACAGATTGCACACATACTCAAATGTTCGAAACACATACGCAATAACGTATGTGTTTCTTTTATTTCGAAAAAATACACATTTTATTGAAAACGCCCATACAATAGTAGAAAAGAAAATTTTAAAAACGAAAGGTGTTTTGTATGCCAGCTATGGTCGGACATATTCGTATCGTTAACATTGGATCAAGTGGTATTTTTCATATTGGAGATGTATTTGCGATTAGGCCTATTAGTTATTCACGCGCTTTTGCCGGAGCCGGTTCATTTAATGTTGGGGATAACGTCTCTGTCTACAATTATCAAAGCTCAACGACCGTCAATGATTCAGATGTAATTGATCAAGCAATAATTGGTTCGAACTAAAGGGGGCGATTGCATTGAATTTTTATGTGAACCAAAGTATCATCATTAACAGCATTAAAATCGATAGCATTACGACCTCTTCCGTTTTTCAAATTGGAACTGCAGGTAGTATTAAAGCTCTTTCTAAATTCTCAAATTCTGGCGGATTTACAGAACCTCTTCGTCCATTACAGGCGAAAGGACAAATTATTTCCATCAAACCATCAACTAGTTCTTCTTAAGGTATCCTTGTCATAAATATATAGCAGGAATATATTTCCCCTCCCTATTGAAAAGGAGGTTTCACAAATGAATCAAGATATATATACTTACCTACACCAACTTCAACAAGCTCTCCAAATACAGCAGCAAACTATTCTAAATCTTGAAGAGCAAGTTCGCCTACTACAAGAAGAGCTTAATGAGTTAAAAAGTCGTCCCTCCTCTTCTATAGGAAAAGTGGAATATAAATTCGATCAATTAAAAGTAGAAAATTTAAACGGCACTTTAAATATTGGCTTGAATCCATTTTCAACAAAAGGGCAACAAATTGAAGATTTTCAAGTGGATACAGAAACATTAAAAGTAAATCCTGAAACAGAAACAAATCCAGATTTTTATCAAGGTATCCTTCAAGAAATGCATCGCTATTTAGATGAAGAAGCATATAGTCGAATTCTCCATTTTGAACAAGAAGAGAGAACGCCGCTTGATGAGATGTATCGACAAATGATGGTGGATGACATAAAAAAACAGATGGAACATAGACTTCCATATTATTTATCACAAGTTCAATCGTATGAGGGTATTTCCTCAGATCCCGATTATTTACGAGACGTCATTATTCAAGCGATGAAACAAGATATTGACAAGGCGTTCCTTTCCTTTATTCAACACATACCGGGTAATTTCCGAAAGGAGTGAGTATGTATGAATTTAAATGTTGTGAACCGCGAGTTAAAAGTAGGGCAGATTAAAATGACCGGGGTTTCTTCTTCCGCATTATTTTTAATTGGAGATGCTAACCTTCTCATCCTTTCTTCTATTCTTGATACGCCATTCGAATCCGTTACAGAGGGACCATTTGTACCATTAGTAACAGATGTCCCTCCGACTCCAGGTTGAGGAGAGGAAAAATTATGCTCCGTCATACTTCAGTTGTACAAAATGTTTCTATCATTTCTATGGGGGTTGCAGCTGTCTTCCAGGCCGGGGATGCTAATCAAATAGAATTAAAAAATAGAGCGCTTATCGTTCATCGAGAAATCCCTTGTTATATAAAAGGTGAAGGTCGTTTTGATGCGTTTGAAATCTTTACAGATGAGTACATTACAATTCCAAAGCGAACAACAGATGTAAAACTAAATATTGTAAATGAGTGCCCTTTTATTGAAGTAAATGATGTTCACTTGCGAACGCTTTTAAATTCCGCGTGCTTCCAAATCGGCAATGTTGACTATGTTTTTAATAATTCTCGTACGCTACAAATCCGCCAATTTATTACTGATGAACCTTCCTCTAAATAATTCATATAGTAATTAAAAAGCTTAGTAAAGTAGGTGGATGGTATGCCTTCGGTTGTAGGAAATCTCGTCGTTCAAAACAGTAACGGCTCTTTCAACTTAGGAGATTTTTATAACGTGTCTCCGAAAGAAAATACGAAAGCTTATAACGGATCTGGGGCTTCCAATGTCGGATTTGTCGTTAACACTTTTAGCGGCGTTAGTGCAACAAATACATTCGATTCGGACGTTGCAGACCAAGATCAAATTGGAACAGCGTAAAAAAAGCATTAGCTCTTCTTGTATAGAGCTAATGCTTTTCCTTCTGTTTTTTAACACCTTACATATTTACGTTTGAACCCCAGTCTTCCTCTATCAAGTCCTTTATGAATACTTTCGTAAGCGTTTAGAAAACTGCTTTTCTTGTTGTCCCGTTTTAGTTCTACTATGCCTACTTCCTTTGCGGTTTCAACTGCCTTTTCATGTAGCGGCACATATGAAATCCCCACGGTGTTTAGAAAATTATTCATAGCGGATTTCGTTCGTTCTGGCGCATCGTGAATTGTATTTTTCACAACTTCTAGCATATTGGTAATCTTACTTTCGGAAAATTCATGGTCTTTTCGATTCCCTAAAAGCCAGCAGTAGCAACTCCAGCCCGCGGACATTCTTAGCTCGTCACCACTTGCAATCCATTTATCAGCAACGTCTTGTGCAAAATCTGACTCTGATAAAGTTACTGCTACCACATAATCGGACAGCATATAAAAGTACGCCCCATCCATCCAACGATCAAAATCCGATTCTTTCATAGTTTTTGGATCTGCAATAATGCCTGCAAAGTACATCGCATCATAGTTACCTGTAGCATAAAGCTCTTCAGCTAAACTTTGATTGATTTTTATTTTCTTCGCGATTGGTTTCATAGCACCTGTAGCTACGCCAAAAAGTGGCTCCTTTGCACCATTAGATATGTATATTTTTTTAGTTCGTTCCTTGCCGAGAATTTCAAGCTCTTGCATTACTGTTTCAAAATCCATCGTGTTGCACTTCCTTCCTTACTATTATAATCAATTCACTTATATTCTTTATCAAGTTCTCTACACTTCATAAATTCATCTGTTAAAGCGTTTTGTCCATCGATTTATGATTTTCAAAATGGGATTTCGTTATACGCGTTTATCTAGCTAATTAATACCGATTATAAAAACTAATCATTAATGAAGATGCTACTCCCCGCTAATGATTAGTTTTTTTATTTAAATGATAATCCCTTATCTTCTAAAGCCGCTCTCAATTTAGGTAAAGATGCTGGCCCTATACCGTGCAGTTTCAAAATTTCTTTTTCACTATTCTTTGAAAGTTCTGCTTCAGTCGTTATTCCATGGTGCTCTAACGCTCGCCTTGCTGGTGCTGAAAGAAGAGAAAGAAAGCCTTCTTTTGGCTTTCTCTCTTTCTCACAGGTTGGGCAAGTTGGACAATCGCTATTTTTGTAGTACTCGTGTCCTTGATCACAAGTTCTTAACGTCGCCATAATCCATAACCCCTTTCTAAGCTCTATTCGTCAATATTTACAACATGATTTCCATCAAAGAAATATAAACATTTCTCTTTCACAGGATGTTTTAAGCTTTTCTCGAGTGCTTTTGCATATAGTGAAAGCTGTACTTTGTATCGGTCTTCTAAAATTGGTTTCGCTTGATCAAATCCGCCTGGGAACTTTCCTTCAATCGTATCTGTTTTAAAGTCGATTAAAGTAATTCCGTCTTCCTCTTCGATCATGCAGTCGATAACCCCTTGGACAAGTATTGATTCGCCTTTCTTCCCTTGCCAATCTTGATACGCTTCTTCTGCTGAAAGCATCATCGTAAATGGTACTTCGCGCTCAACACTTTTTGCTGCTAATACCCTTTTACCTAAGTCACTGTCAAAGAATGAAATTACCTTTTCAATCGCTATTTCTTCAGCTTGTTCAAATGTTAATAGTTCTTTATTTACCATTCTTGCAATTTGTTCTTGAAGAACTTCAATCGTAATTGGTTTCTTCAAATCTACATGCTGCATAACGGCATGGACTGCTGTCCCTCGCTCTGCGTATGTTAGCCCTTTTTTCTCCATAAAGCGCGGACGTGTTTTAATTGGTGCACGAAGTTTTTTAATAAAGGCGTTATCGCTACCTTCTTCAGATTGATAATTTCTCTTTATTTCTGTAACAGACTGTTTCGCACGGTGAGATGTCGCGTCCGCATACCCGTATTCCCACATCAATCTGTCGTACACTTCTTCTTTCCGTTCACTTTCTAACGGAACAGCTTTTTTATCACGAAGCGCTTCTAATAACTCTTGTTTCTCTTCTTGAACTGGTTCTGGTGCAAGTAAATCTTTTCCTTCAACAACTTCTACTTTCCAGCTAGCACTATATTCATAAATTTCGCCTGGAATATTTCCTTGTCCTAATTCAAGAAGCATTTCACTATCACGGTGTCTATATAAGGAAGGTGCAATCCAGTCTAAGTAGCAAGACGCTCCAGCGCGTATATGGTCTGGTAATAACCATTCACTATGCTCTCTTGCATCGAGCCATTTTTCCATTTCTTTATTTGCATCTTTAACTGTTCCAATTAAAATTAACTTCTCTTTTGCACGTGTTAACGCTACGTATAGTACGCGCATTTCTTCCGCAATTAATTCCATCTTCATTTTACGCTTAATCGCTAGTTGCGATAATGTTGTATATTTAATTCGTTTACGAGGATCGATAAATTGTGAACCGAAACCGAAATCTTTATGAAGTAAGAAACGCTTCATTAAATCTTGTGTATTAAAACGGCGACCAAGTCCAGCTACAAATACGACTGGGAACTCTAGCCCTTTACTTTTATGAATCGTCATAATGCGAACAACATCTTCTTGTTCTCCGAGGGCTCTCGCCGTTCCCATATCATCTCCGCGTTCTAAAATACGCTCAATAAAGCGCAAGAAGCGGAATAATCCTCTAAACGATGTTGCTTCATATTGTCTTGCGCGATCATATAGTACGCGTAAGTTTGCCTGCCTTTGCTTTCCGGCTGGTAAACCGCCGACAAAGTCGTAATAGCCTGTCTCACCGTACACTTTCCAAATTAAATCGGAAAGTGATTGTTGTCGCGCAAATTCACGCCACCCTTGCAGTAAGTTATAAAACCACTCTAATTTATCATGCAGTTCTTGTTCTTCTTCAAGCGGCGCTCCCTTTAAGAATGAGCTCATCACTTCATAAAACGAGCCTTTCTTTCCATGAGCACGAAGCGTCGCAAGTTCTTCGTCATTTAGTCCAACGATCGGTGAACGAAGTACAGCTGCAAGCGGAATATCTTGCATCGGGTTATCAATGACGCGGAATACGTTCATCATAATATTTACTTCTGTCGCTTCAAAGTAACCAGTCGCAAGGTCAGCATATACCGGAATTCCTTGTAGTTTTAACTCTTCCATAATTTGCGGCGCCCATGGCATGGAGCGAAGTAAAATAACGAAATCACGATATTGCACTGGGCGCATACTATCAGTTTTACGATCATACACTGCATAGCCTGAATCGACCATTGCTTTAATACGCTGCGCCATAAGACGAGCTTCAAGCTGCGCTTTTTCTACTTCGGCACCTTCTTCACCGTCTTGCACTTCTTCCTCAGTTTGCTGAATACATAATAGCTCTGCCGCTACATCTTCACCTTCTGGATAGCTAGCACCTAGCTTTAATTCAGCATCAGCATCATAATCGATTTCGCCGACTTCTTCGCCCATAATTTGTTTGAAAATAAAGTTCGTACCTGCTAGCACTTCATGACGGCTACGGAAGTTTTTCGCTAAGTCAATCTTCATTCCGCCGCCCGATCCTTCTTGTGTGAAACGTTTATATTTTCCTAAGAATAAACCAGGCTCTGCTAGTCGGAAACGGTAAATCGACTGTTTTACGTCACCAACCATGAACAAGTTTCCTTCACTCTCAGAATCTTTCGTTACGAATTTAATAATTGATTCCTGTACGAAGTTCGTATCTTGATATTCATCAACTAGTACTTCAGCAAATTTATTACGATATTGAAGTGCTACTGCTGACGGCTTCATTTCACCGCCTTCACTTTGCTCGCTTAAAATTTGCAAACAGAAATGCTCTAAATCTGTGAAATCGACCATTCCTTTATCTCGCTTAATCGCTTGGAAACGCTCTGTAAATACTTTTACAAGCTTCACGAGTTTTTCTAATACAGGATGCATATCTTGAAAATCTCGTAAGAAACTTTCGGGTCTGCGGCTAAATAGCTCTTCTTGTAATTTCTTCACTTCATCTTTCGCTTTATTACGAAGAGAATCTACTTGTTTTACAACATCTTCGTTGTAATCACTTTTTTTAATACGCTTTAACGTTTGCCACGATACATTTTGCATCGCTTCATAAACGCTTGTCCACGATCCACGAGCTGCTGAGGATAACGTTCCAAGTAAAGCTAAATCCGCTTGTAAAGTTTCAACGCGAGGCGCTGGACCATCAGGAAGCATTGCGAGTTCAGTCGCCTTACGAATATGCTTTTCCGCTGTTTCAAGCTGAAACTTCACATCTTCTAATAAGTAAGAAGCGTACACTAAATCTTCAATCGTCTTTCCTTCAACGTCGTATGCTTCTACTAATTTATCAAGCCACTTCTCCGGGTTTGGATGCGCTCTTGATTCTGTATGAAGCGCTAAAATCATTCGTTGTAAGTCATCGTCACTACGGTCACTCGTATAACGATCAACTAGTTCAAAGAAAATACTATTATCTTCGATTCCATATTCTTCTTCTAATATGTCATCTAGCACTTCTTCTTTTAATAACTCATTTTCTGTTTGGTTCGCAATACGAAAACGAGGATCGACATCAAGCATGTAATAATATCCTCTAATAACTTGTAAACAAAATGAATGAATTGTAGAAATGGAAGCTTTATTTAATAAGCTAAGCTGCTTTCTTATATGCTGTGAACCTGGCCCATCAATTAATACTTTTTCTAACGCTTCCCCAATTCGATTTTTCATTTCTTGCGCTGCTGCATTCGTAAATGTTACAACGAGCAGGCGGTCGACATCGACTGGATTTTCCTCACTTATAATCTTTTTAATAATACGTTCAACTAATACCGCTGTTTTCCCTGATCCAGCTGCCGCTGCGACTAAAATATCACGTCCGTTCGCTACAACCGCTTTCCACTGGTCATCTGTCCATTGACTACCTTCTGGTTTCTGAGGCCAATTTTCTATCATTCTCCGCCAACCTCCTCTCTAATTTTCTCCATCGCTTCGCTATCTTTCATATCTTTCAACGTACGGAATTGGTTATCTTCAAGTGATTCATCAAATTGACAAACAGATTTGAAGTTACAGAACGTACATGCCGCTTTATTCCCCTTTTTGTAAGGAGCAATATCGATAACACCTTCTGTAATGTCTTTTCCGATATTTTCAAACGAGTGGTGTACATATTTTTGAAGTACGTTAAACTCTTGTTCACTTGCAATGCTAGAACGCGCACTAAAACTACCATCTTTTTTCAGACCAGCAGAAATAATATCAGAGCTTCCTGTTGAAAGTTTATTATCCATTAAACGCACAACGTCAGCATCTCCTAGTACGAGACCTTTCATTTTAAATTTCTTTAAAATTTCTTTCTCAATTTCTTCTTCAGATGCATCGCCTTTCATCTCAACAATCGGGTTATGAATATGGAAATACAATACACCCGCCGGTGATGCAGTACTGCCCTTTTTCATCCACGTATGTGCATTTGAAGTAACAACATCTAAATACGTTAACATTTGAAGTGCGAGTCCGTAATACACTTCTGTTAAATCTAACGCTTTCGAACTTGATTTATAATCAATAATACGAAGGAACGTACCACTCTCATCTTCCGCCTTATCAACACGGTCAATACGGCCAACCACTTCCATCTTCACACCATTTGGCAACGCAAATTCCATTGGCGGAAGAGATCCAGTCCCGCCCATACCGAACGGTACTTCTAAATCAACTGGTACAAATCCACTCGACTTCGCATGTTCACGAAGAATAAGTGACGTACGGAAAATGATTTGTTGTAGTTTTTGCTTTAAATAGAAATGACGGTTCGAACTTAATAAAATTTGTCTTTGTAATAACGGTGCAATTTCTTCTATTACTAAAGCAGAAAGGTGTTCACACTCTTTTATTGATAAATCCGCCCAAGTCCGATTTTCACGTAATAGCTTGTCTGCAATTCTCTTCAGCGCTGCATGGAATAATTCACCGATATCTGGCGCATCAAGTTTGAAAATATCACGCTCTCTTAGCGATAAACCGTGCTGAGCAAAATGAGCGTACGCACAGCGATTAAATAGTTCCATACGAGAAACGCTTCCCTTAATTGTATCTCCATATAAATCCCTACTTACATCTGTACTTAGTTTCTGTGCACGATTTCGGTAGAATAAACTTGATAACACACGGCTACTTTTTTGCTTCCATTCATCTGAAGTAACGTAGAAGTTATATACGTCCCACCAAAAGTCTAAATTCCCTTCAAATCCGTATCGCTTCCACGTTTGCAGTTGCTGCATGACATAAGACAACGTTACTTCTGGCGTTGCTACATATGAGATTTGTTCCGAACGCGATAAGTCATTTACATCATTCGTAATAAACGATTCTTTCACATCAGGGAACATTCTTTTTATTTTCTTAATAAAACTAGAAGCAAGTAACGTCTTTCCTTCTTCATCCGCAAGCGGACAGGAAATGTATAACTTCTCAGATGCTCTCGTCACCATTTGATACATAACGAACTGTTCTTCTAATAAAGTTTGTCTCGTCGTTGGTGCTAATTCGATACCTGCAGCGGTGAGAACATTTCTTTCCTCATCAGAAAGCATACCTTCATCCATAGGCGCTGCTGGAATCACTCCTTCATTTACTCCAATAATGAACGTCGCTTTAATATCTGATAATCTAGAATGATCAATATTAGCAACTAACACTTGATCTAGTGACGGCGGAATGTTCGCAAATTGAAGTGCCTCAAGACCTGTCGACATAACCTCCGTAAACATTGAAAGGGACATCTTCTCTTCGCCAAGCATCTCAACGAACGTATCAAGAAGATTCATCACTTCTTCCCATACTTGCTCATGGTCTGTCGCAAATAAGAAATCTCCATTTTCTTCTGCACGAACACGTAATTCTTCTAGTTTTTTCGGAACGTCAAGCTCCTCTAAAAATAAATATACCGCTTCGCACATTTGCATAACTGTTCCAGCACGCTTCAGTCTTTTTTGCATACGAAAAACTGGCGTTCTTACAACGTCGCGAAGTCGATTTATTCTCTCTTCCATTTCACGCTCACTGTCTGTTATCATTTCGCTCGCATCATCAAGAGAACGATAACGACGATACATCCACGGATCTTCAGAAGTCCATCTCTTCCCTTGTACACCGTACGCTAAACAGTAGTTTTCAAACTCATCCATCTCTTCGCGCATCGCTTCTTTTCTTACATCTAATGGATATAAAAGCTCTGTTTTCACGCAGCGAAATACTGCATCATAACGCCAATTCCCGCTAATAATCTCGAGTGCAGAACGAATACATTCTACTAGCGGATGATGTGACATTGGGCGTTTTTCATCGATGAAATGCGGGATATTATAATCCGTAAATAACGTTCGCATTACGTCGTAATAACTTTCTCCGTTACGAAGAAGGACTGCGATATCTCGGTAACGATAGTCTTCATCCGCCACAAGTCTTCTAATTTCACGAGCTACACCTTCTACTTCAGCTCGTAAATTAGCTGCTGTACTAATTGTTACACTCGCTTCACCATGATACTTTTCATTCGGACGCGCTTCATAATGCGTTTCTAAATGAGCTAATGCTGGAGAATGAAAACGCGGTTGTTCCATAAGTGGAATTGTTTTTTCAATTTCTATTTTCTCTTCACGCGCTACTTGTTTTATTCGTTCATACGTTAACGTCGTTTCATAAAATAAATCTAGTTCATTCACTGGCTGCGCTAACGTTTTTTCATCCATCGTTAATGTTATTGTTACTCTTGTTCCTAATCTCATTAGCCCTCTAACGATTTCTAGCTCTTGAGGAGAAAATGAATGGAATCCATCTATATAAATTTCCGCGCCTTTTACATACTCAGAGTCTGAAAGCTTCTCAATTAATAATTGTAAGTAGTCTTCTGAATCTAAATACTTTCCGATTAAAGCACGTTCAAAATCATCATATAGTAACTGTAAATCATACACTTTATTCGCTAGCAGCTTTTGCTCTGCACTACTGCTATGCGTGTCTAATTGTTGCCACATTTCATATACGTTAGATGGCGTCACATTGTAACGTTTAAACTCAGCAATCATACTACCAAGATGTTCAAAGAAACCGTTTTGCTCCGCTGCTTTTTGAAACACCGATAATCCATCTTTACGAGATTCTACAATTTTACGAAGCAACATATGTACACCAGCTTCATCAATATGAAGACGACTCGCTCCGCCAACTTCTTGCAGCACCTTCCACGCTAATCGCGAAAAACTAAAAACTTGTGCCCGAATAGAACCTCTTACATCTTCGCTCCCAATTAACGCCTGCTGCGTTTGGAATGTCATCTGTTCTGGCACAAGATATAATATTGTTTTCCCTCTTGGGCGCTGTTTTAACTCTTCTTGCACTTCGTGTAAACAAAGTGTACTTTTTCCACTTCCAGCTCTACCAATCACAAATCGAAGTGACATGAAACCCCACCTTTCACTTACATAACGAACGTTAGTTTGCTATCACAATTGTATTATAGGACGATAAAAAAGACAAACATACTCGTTTGTCTTTTCCTTATACTTCATTTTATTATATCAGCCTTTTGAAAAATTCGTTTGTACCTCTTGAATCGGCCAATATCGTAAATCAACTTTACCGACAACTGTATCAGCTTTCACAAAGCCGAAGTGCCTACTATCCCAACTACCAAGGCGGTTGTCACCAACTACAAAAATAGAACCGGGTGGTACAAACTTTTCTTTCGTTAATTCTTCTAATTTAAAATCACCTGTTAATTGCCGTCCATTCGCCTCTTTCTTATACGTCTCTAAATAAGGTTCCTCCACGAATTGTCCGTTTATATATAATTTATCATGCTTATATTCGATATGATCCCCAGGTAAACCAATAATTCGCTTTACATAGTCCTCTTTTTTATTCGCATGAAAAACGACGACATCAAATCGATTCAAGTCCCCTACTTGATAACTCACCTTATTCACAACGAGCATATTTCCATCTTGCAATGTCGGCATCATTGACTTCCCCTCTACAACGTACGTTGAAAAGAAAAACGTTCGAAAAAATACAGCTAATAGTACACCAATTAAAATTGTTCTTATCCACTCTAGCCCTTCTTTTTTCAAAGTTTTCTTCATTCGCTTCTCCCCTCGCCCTTTAATGATGAAGCTTATCTTTACAAAGAAGACTTTTCCTAATGTAGTTCTAACTTTACTTCAATTTTTTTACCGACATACCATAAAATAAAAATAACAACGCCCACAATAACCGATTTCACTGGCTTATGAATAAATGACACTAAATCATGACCGATATACGTTAAAATAAAGATCATAACAAGCTTTCCAAATGCTAATGCTAGTCCAAACTGTTTTACGCTAATGCGAGACAAACCAGCTACAACATTTATAAGCGCAGATGGTGTGAACGGAAAACAAAATATAACAAAGATTGGCGCGAACCCTTTTCTTTCAATCCATCCCATCGCTTTTCGCACTCTCTCATGCTTATTTACAAAAGAAAAGAAACGACTTCTTCCAAAGCTACGAATAATGAAAAATACAAGCATTGCACCAATTACTGACCCAATCCATGAATAAAGAAAACCGAACCAAAAACCAAATGCAACAGCATTCGCCAACACAAACACAATGAGTGGCAATGCCGGAATAAGCGCCTCAATCATCGGTAAGCCAATACCGAGAAGCGGTCCGAACGCACGATAACTTTCAACAATATGATCCATATTTTCTGGTGAAAAATACTCTTTGATCGTTTGAAAATCCATTCTACACTTTACCCCTTTACTCTAATTACTACCTCTACTGTATCATCGCTTAAATGAAAGAGGAAATGGTAGATACGACATATGGAGATGTATTTATTAAAGTTTCCATATCATTCGCTAGAATTCCTTCATTATTATGCTATGATAATCTTTCAATATTCGACAAGGTTTGTTGTACGTTTGGTTGTTTGAGAAACAATATTTTTTGATGATTTTTTCGGTAAATGAAATTACACTGGTGATTTTCTGAATACATCGACCACAATTTGATTTTTATCGACTTTCCGACAAAAACAGACAAATAAAAAGGATGAGTCTCCCCATCCTTTTCCTCTCACACTTCGCCTTCCTTCACAAAATACACTTTCTCATATGCTGGTGTTAATTTAGATTCTTCATTTTTATCAATCTCTTTAAAGCAAGGATTTCCTTGTTTTTTCTTACGATCTTCATACTCTGTCCGCAATTTCGCTGTACGATTTTGCTGATTTTCAAAGCTACTTTTTGACATTTCTAGTTTCACAGCGAAACCATTTATAAATCTAATAATAAGATTTCCATCTTTTAATTCTTTATTATCTTCAATATGAAAATGAGATAACCACGCACACTCTTTTCGAGAATAAGAATACGTAGGGAAAAAATAAAGTTGATCTGTCGGGCTAATTGCGATAGGAGCTTTATGTGTAATACGAGTTAACTCCTTCGTTCCTTCTTTTCTTCCAAAGAAACTAGAACCATGCTTCCGGCAACTTCTCTCTATAATATCAAGAGGCTTTTGAAATACGAAAAAAGAATCTTCCATTTCTACAATTCGCGTAACAACTTTCTTTTCTCCTAGAACAACAGGAAGTAAGGCCATTGTATTTTTGCTTACAACATAGTTTTCGACATAACGTTCTACTTTACTTTCCATAGTCTACTGTCTGCTACTACAAATATAGGCAAATGTATATCCTTAGAGTATGTAGTTTTTGCACGCTAAGAATACTTTTATCTATACTCGCTCTTTTGTTAGTAACAGATTTTTCACCTCTCTTTTTTTAATTTTCGATTGCTATTTAATTTCCCTTCTTCATTTCCCTTTTATAGTAGCACCTACGAAAAGGAAATGCTTTACATTCTACGATTCTTTACAAATACTTATAATAAATCAAATATAATACAAATCTGTTAATAATGATATACGAATATTAAAGGAATAATCTGTATAAAAAGAGGATTCTGTATACGAAAAAAGAATTTATATCATTTGTAATATGTTTAACACATTCCCCTTTTCATATAATTACAGCAATTAATTTTGCTATAATTAAAATATAAATCAAATATACGGAGGTCTCTCATGGAAGAAAAGCAAGATCATCCAACAATTCAAATGAAAAATAGTAGCATTGTTATCGTAAAAAATTCAGCGAGTATTATATTCGGTTTATTTTTTATTTTACTGTTCTTCGCGAAGCCTTTTCGTAAATCTAAATGTCCAGAATGCAAGAAACGTGAAAAGAAAAAAGCTGTGAAAGAACACTAAAAGGCCTTCCTTTACGGAAAGCCCTTTTTACATACTGATTGCCATTTCCTTCATTCTTCTTCACCCTCAAAAAAACCTACTATTTTTTCTTTCAAGATTCTCTGTATCTCTTTCAACCTGTACTATGATTATATATGGTTCTTGATCTAAATACCGAGAATGAGACTTCCTCAAATCAATTACCGTCACTTTATCATTTTCATAAGTTTTCGAGTACACCTTTATTTCTTCAATCGTACTTTTTAGGCTGTCTTTATTACTAATATAAATATCGTATATCTCAACAACAAAAAAAAGGATGGCATAAGCCATCCTTTTTTCTATAATAAACTATAAAATTATAGTTTGATTACGTTTTTAGCTTGAGGTCCACGGTTGCCATCTTCGATTTCGAAGCTAACTTTTTGGCCTTCTTCTAAAGATTTGAAACCATCAGTTTCGATTGCAGAGAAATGTACGAATACATCGTTTTCGCCTGGAACTTCGATGAAACCGAAGCCTTTTTCGTTGTTAAACCATTTTACTTGTCCTGTAACTGTCATAATTATTTCCTCCTACGAAAATACATTTTATTTAGTCTTCATGTATAAAAAAAGAATCCACACATTATCAAATTCGAAACATAAACTAGTTCTCACATACTTTTTCCCGTTTGTTTTCGGCATTTGATAATATATGGATTGCTTAATTTAATTATTCAACTGGTATTATCATAACACACTTAAAATAGAATGTACAATCTTTTTAAAAATAAAATTTCTAAATTTTAGTATTTCTTATAAAATATAACCACACCTATTCTAATAAGGAGGCGTATATGGCAGAAATAATCCCTGAAAAAACATTAAAGAGAATTGAAAAAGATATTGAAAATAACAACCTTGGAAAAGCAAGAGATAGATTACACGGATTAATCACTACTTATCCGAATGAATTAGCACTTAGGAAAAAACTCGGTGACATTTACTTTACATTACAATACCCAGAAATGGCTGGACGGTATTGGTATCTTGAAAAAGAGAAAACAGATGTTATGCACGCGGCATGTCTACAATTTGAAAAATCGATGGGAAACGACTCTTATCATATTGTACGTGCTTTAAAATTCAAAGGAGATCGTAACATTATTACAGGACTACACACCGAACGTCCCTTACAGCCATTGCAGAAAAAAGTGATAGAGGAACTAATTGATGATTATGAAGAAACATGGAAAGACAAACTATTTACATGGGGCTGTCTATCATTATTCGTATCCCTTCTTTTTACTGCTATCGTTGGTATATTCACTATATTGGATTGGATATTTTAAATAGAAGTGAACGTCCCACAATACGACGACAAATAAAATTACATCAACTTTCCGACAAAGTTTAACAATGTCAGCGACGTAATAATAAATAAGAAAAGTGCCCCAAAAATATTTTTTGGGGCACCTACTTATACCTTTATTTCGTAAACTGCTCTTCTTCCGTAGATCCTTTTAAAGCAGTCGTTGATGAAGTACCGCCCGTAATTACTTGTGCTACTTCATCAAAGTATCCTGTTCCTACTTCGCGTTGATGGCGCGTTGCAGAGTAACCGTATTTCTCTGCTGCGAACTCTGCTTGTTGTAATTCAGAGTACGCTGCCATGCCGCGCTCTTTATAACCACGCGCTAATTCAAACATGCCGTAATTTAATGAATGGAATCCAGCAAGCGTTACGAACTGGAATTTATAACCGTACGATGCAATTTCTTTTTGGAAGCTTGCAATCGTTTTTTCATCTAATTTTTGTTTCCAGTTAAAAGAAGGGGAACAGTTGTAAGCAAGTAGCTTCCCTGGATATTTCTTATGAATTGCGTCCGCAAAGCGTTTTGCATCTTCTAAATTTGGCTCCGACGTTTCACACCAAACGAGATCTGCATACGGCGCATACGCTAAACCACGTGCAATTGCTTGATCAAGACCTGCTTTCGTATGATAAAACCCTTCTGGCGTTCTTTCACCTGTAATAAACTCTTGATCAACTGGATCGATATCGCTCGTAATTAAATCTGCCGCATCTGCATCTGTTCTTGCGACGATAATTGTTGGTACACCCATTACATCCGCAGCAAGACGTGCCGAAATTAAATTACGCACCGCTGTTTGCGTCGGTAATAATACTTTTCCGCCTAAATGCCCGCATTTTTTCTCTGAAGATAATTGGTCTTCAAAGTGCACGCCAGATGCACCCGCTTCAATCATCCCTTTCATTAATTCAAATACGTTTAACTGTCCACCAAACCCAGCTTCAGCATCCGCCACAATTGGGACGAAATAATCCGTATCACCGTTACCTTCCATATGCTGAATTTGATCAGCACGTTGAAGTGTTTGGTTAATTCGTTTTACAACAGCTGGCACACTGTTCGCTGGGTATAAGCTTTGGTCAGGATACATATGTCCAGAAAGGTTCGCATCTGCCGCTACTTGCCAACCGCTTAAATAAATTGCTTTTAATCCAGCCTTCACTTGTTGCATCGCTTGGTTTCCTGTTAATGCCCCAAGTGCATTAATATAATCTTCTGTATGAAGTGATTTCCAAAGCTTCTCTGCACCGCAGCGCGCTAACGTATGTTCAATATCAATCGATCCGCGCAGACGAATTACATCTTCAGCTGTATATGGACGTGTTATCCCTTTCCAGCGCGTATCTAATTCCCAGCTTTCCTGCAATTTATCAATTCTTTCGTTTTTCATATGTTCCATCCCCTTTTCTTGTTTCTTATAAAATTTCATAACCCGGTAATGTTAAAAACGGCATGAACTCGTTATTACGAACAAGGTTTGTAAACAGTTTTGTAGCTTCTTCAAATCTCCCCTTATTAAATGCTTCCTTACCAATCTCTCTTTCTATTTTTGCTAGTTCTTCTTCTTTCAATTCTTCCATTAATTTAAAAGTGATATTACGGCCATCACTTAGCTTTCCACCCTCATGACGAATCCACTGCCATACTTGTGCTCTTGATATTTCTGCTGTTGCTGCATCTTCCATTAAGTTATAAATTGGAGCTGCTCCCCGCCCGCTTAACCAAGATGCAATATATTGAATACCGACGTTAATATTCGTGCGAAGACCACCTTCTGTAATCGTTCCCATCGGTACTTCTAATAAATCCTTTTCTGTTACACGTATTCCTTCACGCTTTCTAAAAATTTGATTTGGCGTTTTCATTATGTGATTAAATACTTCCATTGCAACCGGTACAAGTCCCGGGTGGGCAACCCAAGTCCCATCATGACCGTCTAAAGCTTCGCGCTCCTTATCAGCACGCACTTTCTCGAAAGCTGCCTCATTTGCTTCTGGATCATTTTTAATTGGGATTTGCGCCGCCATCCCTCCGATTGCTGGCGCATTACGACGATGACACGTTTGAATAACTTTCAAAGAATACGCGCGCATAAACGGCGCTGTCATCGTGACTTGCGCTCTATCCGGAAGTAAAAATTCATTATGATTACGGAAGCTCTTTAAGAAACTAAATATATAATCCCATCGTCCGCAGTTTAAACCAGCAGAATGATCTCTTAGTTCATACAAAATTTCATCCATTTCAAATGAAGCGTGAATCGTTTCTATTAACACAGTCGCTTTAATCGTTCCGTTCGGAATACCGATATACTTTTGAGCGAATACGAAAACGTCATTCCATAATCTTGCCTCTAAGTAACTTTCCATTTTCGGTAAGTAAAAGTATGGGCCACTTCCTTTTGCTAAAAGCGTCTTCGCATTATGGAAAAAGTACAAACCAAAATCTACTAAACTGCCAGACATGTTCTTGCCGTCAACTTGCATATGTTTTTCTTCTAAATGCCACCCTCTCGGACGCACAATTAATACAGCTGTTTTACTATTTAAACGATATTCTTTTCCGTTTTCATTTTTATGTGAAATCGTTCCCTTATTCGCATCTCGTAAGTTAATTTGACCTTCGACAGCATTTCTCCAAGTTGGTGCATTCGAATCTTCAAAGTCTGCCATAAAAAGATGTGCTCCTGAATTTAAAGCGTTAATGACCATCTTTCTATCCACCGGCCCAGTAATCTCCACGCGGCGATCCTCTAAATCTTTCGGAAGCTGGGCAATTGTCCAATCCCCTTCACGTATATGCTTTGTTTCTTCTAAAAACGTAGGAAACTCCCCTGCATCAATTCTTTTTTGTTTCTCCACACGCTTTTTTAAAAGTTCCGTGCGGCGTTCATTGAAATTTTCATGCAGTTCCTTTAAAAAACTAAGCGCCTCAGGTGTCAATATTTCGTTGTACGCTGGTAACATTTCTCCGGCCAGTGTAACCCGTGAAGTTTGCGTCGACATATTAGCATCCCCTTCTTAAACTGTATTATAACAGATTTGATTTTATGTTTTATATTATATAACAAATCTTCAGAAAAGGAAGTTTTTTTTGAAAATTTAATCACTTTTTTACAAAACTGTATTCTTCCACCGGCATTACACATAAAAAAGAAGCCAGTGTTATACAACACCGGCTCCTTTTTTATTATTTATTCAAACATTGAGTTAAATAAGAACTGTGCATATTGTTCACGTGTTACTTTCATGTTCGGAGCGAAGTTACCCTTTCCATCTCCTACTGAAATACCATTTGAACCTACTGCATTAATCGCATTTTCTGCCCAATGTCCCTTTGGTACATCTTTAAATCCTGCTGGTCCTTGTACCTGTAACCCAAATGCTTTCGTAAGAACTTGCGCCATTTCTGCACGTGTTAACGTAGCTTTTGGTCTGAAGTTTCCATTCTCGTCACCTGTAAAGATACCTAATTCTGTTACTGCTAAAACTTCAAAAGGAAACATCGTTGAGTTGTCATCAACAATATCATTATACGGGCTTTCTAATACCTCATCTTCACCAAATTGTTCATCAAGATCTAGTGCGCGATAAATTAAAGCGGCTACTTGTTCACGATTTACGTTATGTCCAAAACCGAACACACCATTTCCGTAACCAAGCATAATTTCATGTTCTGCTAAAGTTTGAATTGCTTCATAAGACCAATGTCCTGCTGGTACATCTTTAAATGTAACAGGAGCAGCTTGTTGTTTCACAGCTACTTCAGCATTTGCTGTAGTACCTTGTCCGCTTAATCCAATTCCACCCATAATTGTTAAAGCTGTTGCTACTTTTAAAATCTTTTTCTTCACTGTATTCTCTCCCTAAAAAAAACATATTTTTTCTAATATAAAGAATTTATGGAAAAGTAACAATACACTTATCCATATAATATTTGTCTAATTTGTGAACTGTATTTCACATACTTATCTTTATACTTAATTAACAATAAAGTTACTAAACCGTACTTTTTCCTCATAAAAAGTAACTATAATTAACCTGTTTTTTCCATAAATACTAACCACCGAACTATGAACAGCAGAATAAATATACAGATAAACAATTTAAAATAAGAAAAAAGCGCGTAATTTCCGCGCTTTTTTTAAAGGAATATGATATATTAATATAATTTTATTTTTCTTGTACTATATTTTTAAAAACTTCCGTTTCATGTTATTCATCTTTCAAATTAAAATTAATAATAGCTTTATATAAAAATGTTGCATATTGCTCACGTGTTACAATTTTATGAGGTTCAAACTTTCCATTTCCTGTTCCTACTATGACATTATTAGATTGCAAGGCACTAATTGCATTTTTCGCCCAGTAATTATTTGGTACATCTTTAAATGTATGCTGTTGCTTCACTTCAAAGGAATATGTCTGTGTAAGAACTTGCGCTACTTCTGCACGTGTTATTGTTTCTCTAGGTCTAAAGTTCCCCTTCTCATCACCTTTAAAAATACCGCGTTCTGTTAATGCTAAAATTTCATTTGGAAACATTGTTGATCTTTCAGAAATATCATTATACGGATTTTTTAACGGTCCTTCATGTTTTATATTAAGTGCGCGATATAGTACTGCGGCCACTTGTTCACGTGTTACGTTATCACCTACACCAAACTTTCCATTTCCATAACCTAGCATAATTTTATTATATGCCGCATCTAGAATATAATCATATGCCCAATGGTTTACTGGGACATCGTCAAATACAATCATTTCAGGATATTCTTCTGCCTTTATGTTAGGAACATTTGCACTTACCAATAATCCACCCATAATAGTCGCTGCCGCCATTATACGGAACATTTTTTTCTTCATAGTCCTCGCTCCTTCATTTCCACTTTATTAAAAGTGGAACATAATAGACTAAATTCTTTCCCCATATTACATATGCTGTATTTGCAAGCCCTATGTAATATATTGCATTTTTAACATCTATTATTTTGAAGATTACTAGGAGAGCCAATTCGCTCTCAATTCCAATTGGTATTCTGAATTGCATGCAAATCATTTGAAAAAATATTCTTATCTTTGCGCTCTAGTTTCCCTGTTTGATTTTCAAAAAGGATAAACAAAAGCTTTTGCAAAGATGTTATATATACAATATTCTACTATCTACTAATCAAGTCCTTCACTTATAAAAATTTCACTTTATAGACAAAAAAAGCGCAAATATCATATTTGCGCTTTTTTCGAGCTTCATAGATTAATCGTTTGCGTAGAATCTATGAAGTGCATTATTTAAGAACTTCGCATACTGTTCACGGGTTACAAGTTTTTAAATAAACCATTACCCGTTTCAACTATAGCTTTATTAGACTGTAAGGCGCTAATCAAATCTTTAGCCCAATGATTTTCTGATATGTCATTTCACTTTTCATACAAAAGGTACAAATATGATCTATTTGCACTTTTACTACATAATAATGTAGCTCTTATTTATTCCATTTTCCCTGGCGAATTATCGATTGCCTTTTTTAAGGATTTCGCAAATTGTCCGCGTGTTACAAGCATTTCAGGTTCAAATTTCCCAGCGCCTGTTCCTGCTACAACGTTATTAGATTGCAGCGCACTAATCGCATCTCTTGCCCAATAATCCTCTGATACGTCTGTAAATGTATGATGTCGTTTTGCTTTCAGATTATATGCTTTTACCAAAATTTGCGCTAGTTCCGCACGAGTTAACGTATCTTTTGGACGGAAGTTCTGATTTTCGTCTCCTTTAAAAATACCGATCTTTGTTAAGTGTAAAATTTCATAAGGAAACATTGTTGATTTCCCGTCAATATCTCCATATGGATTTTCAATATGTACATTTCGTTTCAAATCTAGTGCGCGATACAGTACTGCTGCTGCTTGTTCACGGGTTACATTATCTTCTACACCAAATTTCCCATTTCCGTAGCCATACATAATCCGGTAATATACTAAATTCATAATTTCATTATAAGCCCAATGATCATTTGCTAAATCATCAAATATCAGCATAATATCAGGTGGAGGTGGAGATTGTTGAATTCCATCTGTATTTGCTGAAACAATATTACCGCTAACAAATATCCCCCCTATTAAAGTTAATGATGTCGCTATCTTTAATAACTTTTTCATCTCTCTCATCCGCCTCTTCCTTTATTTTCCTACTTTTATATTGTACAAAAAATAAGAAAATTCTCAATACGATAGGAGGTAATTTTTCACACTTCATAATACGTATTTTCTTTTACCACTACCTTTTCATCCCTCGTTTTTCGAAAAGTAAACGCCATTCCTACAAATATAAGAATAATCCCTACAATTTGCATACTAGTCGGTCTAAAGCCGGTAAAGATCGTATCTAACAAAATTGCAACAGCAGGATCTAAAAACACTAATACAGAAATAAGTCTCGTCGGTAAATCTCTTAAACTGTCAAAAAACAAGTAATATACAAACCCAGTATGTATAAGACCTGTCGCTGTGATCATCATCCAGTTCATCTCTGTTAATCCTTGAAATTTCCCGAAATCTACGAATGGTAGCAATAAAAATATGCCTAAAAACGTTTGTAAAAAGGTCATCGCATATGCGCTCGTATGCTGAATCCCCTTTCCTAGTAACGTGGTAAAAGCATAAAATAAAGCCGCAAGAAGTGCCCACACCATTCCAGATGACATTAATTTCTCAAGCGACATACTACCGTCCACTCCAGCTACTAACACTGTGCCGATAAAGCAAATAACAATGGACATAACAGCAAATACTGTAAGTCTCTCTTTAAATAGGATACTACCGATCATTAATACGATAATTGGCGCGAGATGATACACTGAAATCGCAATTGTAATCGACATGAGTTCAAACGCTTTAAATAAAAACACCCAGTTAAAAACGAGAAATACGCCACATGCTAATATTTGCACAATTTCTTTTTTATTCCATTTCTCATTTTTATATTGTCCTGTTGCAAACCAACATAGCGTTAAAAATAAAGTCGCACAAATACAACGAATAAATACTAATTCAAAAGATGGTAAACCCGTTTGGACAGAAAAAAATCCAATCGATCCGAAAATAGACATCGAAAGGATCATTTTTATAGCCGGCATTGATTTTGAATGAAACAATTTTCTCCTCCCCCTACAATCATCTCTTTATAAACTAAAAATTCTAAAAACATTATATATATCATTATATATCACAATTGAAAAACTGTAAAAAAATAGAATGTAAAAAGTAGAGTTCACACCAAATTTTCATAATAAAAAAATCATCCTTTATTTCTTATAAAGGATGATTTTTTTGCTATTTATTCAGAGGAATTTCACTATATATAAACTTAAATATACTATTTTTGAAGAGTAAATTGTGAAACAATCTGCTTTAATCCTCCTGCTACGCTATGCAGATGCTCAATTGAAACTGAGATTTCTTGAACTGATTTTTCTTGCTGATGAATAGACTCTTTTACCCTATCAGTTCGATCAGATGATCTTTGGGAAATTTGAGCCATGTCTTCTGCAGAAGCAGAAATCTCCTCACTACTCGCTGCAATTTCATCTGTAGACATAGATACAGTTTGAATTTGATTAGATACTTGCTGCACTTTTTCAGTGATTTTTCCAAATACTTTTTCTGTATTCATCACTACTTGTGTACCTGCCTGTACCTCATTATCTACTTTCCCCATCATGTCTACCGTATGGTTCGTTGTTCCCATAACTTGAATAATAAGTTTCTCAATTTGTTTTGCAGAATCACTAGATTGTTCTGCTAATTTTCTTACTTCATCTGCCACAATTGCAAATCCTCTACCACTTTCTCCAGCACGTGCAGCCTCAATTGCGGCATTTAATGCTAATAAGTTAATCTGAGAGGTAATACCTTGCATAACATCAATGATTTTAACAATTTCTTCTGATTGTTCTTTCATAGTCTCTACTTGTTTCACACCGCTATGTACTGAATTTTGGATTGTATCCATCTGTTGAATCATTTGTTTCATTAATTTGTTACCACTCTCTGCATCTAATGCTGATTGAGCAGACAATTCATTTACAGAGGATGATGTATTCACTATGCTCTGCATTCCTTGTGTCAACTCTTCCATCGCACCCGCAGTTTGTTCCATTGCTTGCATTTGGCTCTCTGCGCCATTGGCAACTTCTTCAATATCCATAGTGATTTTCTTTGCTGCACCGCTAGATACTTCTGATGCAGATACTACTCCGTCTGCATGTTGGAATAAAAGCTGAATATTATTCTCTACTTCTTGCATATTTGTTCTTAGCCCTGCAATCATCTCGTTAAAATCACTTACTAATATACCTAATTCATCTTTAGCATTATAATCACCATGTACAGTTAAATCTCCCTCTTTTGCTCTTTCCATCATACGACTAACCGTTTGTAAAGGAGCAACTATAAGTTTGCTAATAATATAACTTACTATACATATAATGATTGTAGTAACTACTGCAAGAATGATAAAGGTAATAACGGACCGATCTATCATTTTTTGAGAATCTGTAAATACTTGGTCAGCTAAATTTGAAACATACTCTTCTAAATCTACAGCATAAGCAGCTAACTCTACTCCCTTCGGTTTTAAGTCCTTTTGAAATTCGTTTACCATTTGAGATTCATTTGTTCCCTTTGCTTTGTCAAACAACTTCTTATATGTCTCCATATAACTTGGCAAAGATTTCTTCATCTTCTGAAACAGCTCATCCTCTTGCTTACTTAAATTAACGCCATCATCATATTCTTTTAATAAAGAATCATATTTTTTAAGATCCTTTTCAACATTACCAATAATCCCTTCTTTATTTGTCCCCTCATTTTGTGACGTTGTAATTAATTCTAGTAAGTTATATTCTAGTGAATTTTGTGTACGAAGCATTCCTTCTAATAAAACTGCAGAATTTTGATAATCATCTACTACAACCTCTGTATCGCGCTTAATCTTATTAATAGAATTAATTGCTACACAACTCATAATTGCCATGCCCAAAACTGCTAATGAGATAAGTAAGAATAATTTATGTTTCACTTTTAAATTTTGTAAAAAATACATATTTCCACCTTTATTCCTTTATATATAGATTTTTAGAATTTTATAGCTTATTATTTACAAAATCACAATAAAAAGCAATGATAAATATTCCCAATACCAAACTTATATTTCTATAAAAAAGAAGTAGCATAATCGCTACTTCTTGTTTTTTTGTTTTTCATATTGTTCAAATGTATGAATTCTTTCAAAAATTGGCGGATGTGTGTATAAGAAAAATTTCACTAACGCAGGTGGATTTACTTGGCTTAAACTTGTTTTTGATAAGTATTGAAAAGTTTTCACACCTGAATTTCCATCTTTCGTCATATCTAAAGCGTATTGATCTGCCGCTCGTTCTTCTATACGAGAAACGTAGTTTGTTGCTGGTTGTGACGCAAAGGATAGTACAGAAGAAATTAAGAAAAATAAAGGTAAAATCGAGAAACATGCCATTTTGGAAATTTGCAGCGTATCTCCCCATTTTCGAATACACATATTTAAAATACGACTAATTAAATACATACCTATAAACGATATGAAAATATAACTCGCAACGCCCCAATATATATGTTTCATTACGTAATGTCCCATTTCATGGGCCATAATAAATAAAATCTCTTTATCTTTTAATTGCTGAAGTGTTGTATCCCACATTACAATACGAAGGTTTTTTCCAATTCCTGTTACATATGCATTTAACGCATTCGTTTTTTCCGACATATTTACTTCATATACATGTTCAGATGGAATATCAGCTTTATCTGCGATCGCTAAAATTTTCGTTTCTAATTCCTTATTTTTCAGCGTTGAAAAATCATTATAAAGTGGATCAATTACAACAGGTTGCACGAACGTTAAAAAGATTGTAAATGGTACAGAGAGCGCCCATCCTGCTAGCCACCATCTCTTCGGGAATTTACGGATGAGCCATAACAAAACCGTAACAATGAGTAACATAGTCGCATAGTTCACCCAAAAATCGATGACATGATCTTTTATCCAGCTTTGTGTGCTTTGCGTAGATATTCCGTAATCAACGGACACTTTACGCCCGATCCATTGCATCGGTAATGCAAGAACTGTTGTTAGTAGTGATAAATAAAAGAAATAAATCGCAACTTGTAAGACATTTATTTTGGTCGTTTCCTTCGACCATTTCTCAAACTTTTTTGAAATACCGAGCACGAGTACAAATAATAAAATAATCCATTCAAGAGGCGTCGCTAAAAAGAACAGTAAATTTTTCACACGCGAATAATCTTGACTTAGCGTAAGCTCCCTCGCATTCATAAAGGTTTCTGGATCTGCACTCGTCCCTTTATACATGTCCGGAATGAGTTCATGATTCCATCCAAATAAATACCAATATATAAGTAACGCAAACCCAACGTACAAAAAAAGCGACCACCCAATAACTTTCCTCACGCTATTCCCTCCTCTATGCTGCCTGTCTATTATTATTGTAAGTTCGTACTTTCAAAATTAGAACAAGCTGATTGTGATAATTGTTCTAGCTCGTTCAATTTACATAAAAAAACTCTTCTATTACAAGAAGAGTTTCACCGGCTCATAATCTGGTATAAGAAATGTACTTACAAACCAGTGCCTTTTACATATCGTATATATTCATAGTTCTTAAAATCCTTCTTAAGGAAGTACATCTATTAACAAACTAAAATCTTGCAAAGAAAAAGAACTATATTTCATAATACCTTGTACAGTTAGAAGTAAAATAAGACCCATCACACACATATAATTAATACTTTCTTCATGCTTTTTCTCAGCAACTACTCCGCCCGTTATGCATAAAATCCCTAATAAATGGAGCGCTAAATACATAAAAAAGTAAGCTTCCTCCCAGCGAAGAACAACATTTACTGTCGTAATCAATACTAAACTCAGTACAATCAAATAAAAAAACTTATTTGACGATATTGTTTCATTCATATAATTTTATACATCCCTTTCAAATTTCGAATTAATGATGATTTAGTTTTCATAAAGTGAAACTTTAATCAGTGGGGTTTTGTTCATCCCCACTGATTATTAGTTGAACCAATCGGGCATTTATGGACAGTTAATCTCCCACCTAACTTCTTTGCTCCAGTCGAATTTTGAGGTGGGAGTTTTACTGCCCGTTAATGCGGGATAAAATAAAAGTCCCCATCACTTTCTCAAACATTTTATGAGCCCTAACATAATTCACTTCATTTTTTACATACTGTCTGAAGATGCGCTTCATCATTTCTTCTATAATAAAGCTGACTATTATTAATGTCCCTAACACGATAAAAAGAAAAATAATATTTCCTGTATCATTATTGATGGAAAAGTACTTATATCTAATAGAAGTACAATAATCTATCATTTCCTTCAATATTTTCTCAAACGTCTTCTCTACCTTATTTATCTCCTATTATACTTGAAAAGCTCTTCTCCCTCTCCGCATATATAACAGGCACTTCTTTACTCCAATATTTGCGATTCACAAATAAAAAGATGAGCACTAAGTTTAATCCTGTCATAAAAATAATTAATCCTGGAAAGAATGTCGTATAGTTCGAAAAATCGGCAAAACTCATTATCTTTTCTCTACTTACTAAAAAAGAAGAACTAAGCACAAACGCATTGTTTAACATATGAATAGCAATTGGCATGAGTAAGCTTTTCGTACGAATATATACAATTGATAGTACGATGCTAAACACAACTGCACCAAGGAAATCAACATGTAAGCAAGCAAATAAAAGTGCTACAACGACCATTGCTATACTAGTACCCCATTTTGCTGCAAAACGCTGCAGTAAAAACCCTCGAAAAACAAACTCTCCGACAATAGGCGCGATAAATACAACCCTAATAAATTGAAATACATATCCCCCGGTACTATCTATAATCGGTTCATGCAAGGCATTCATAATAAAATCTGGTGTAATCCATGCAAAGCTGTACATATATAAAATAAGATAGCCGTAACTAAACATACAAAGCATAATCGCGATGTACAAAACTTGCACTAGGTTAAATGTTTCGTTTCTATTAATAAATAATGAAAATGAAACACGATGCTTTCTATATCCGTAAAAAAGCCATATTATTGGAAGGATATAAAATATAAGCATATTTATAAAAGATGAATTCTGTATATGAAATGTATTTTCTAGCACTTCATTACTACTTCGTGCTATTAAAATTAGTAATGCAAATACAATTAAAAAATATCTAGCTCGCATCGTTTGAAACGGATTCACATTCATCTCCTCCCCATGTTACTTTTATCATATCATTTGAATCTTAATTTTTTGTGAAAGAAAACCTTAAAATTTCCTTAAAAATTCCATAAGTTACAAAAAGATGATATGATATTCGAGGAAATTAGGAGGGATTCATATGTATCACGCAAATATTCTACTCATTGATGATGAAACAGCAATTTTACAATTACTAACTACCATTCTTGAAAAAGAAGGTTTTTCTCATATTACAACTGCAACATCTGCGGAAATAGCCTTATCTCTCACCGAGCAAAACAATTACGATTTAATTATTTTAGATGTAATGCTTCCTGGACAATCCGGTTTTGACATTTGTCCAATCATTCGCCAAAAAACGGATTGCCCTATCTTCTTCCTAACAGCAAAAACATCTGATGTAGATAAAATTTCCGGATTTTCATACGGTGCGGATGATTACATTACGAAACCATTTAATCCACTAGAAGTAGTCGCTCGTATGAAAGCTCAACTCCGAAGACATATGAAACAAAACATACAAGAACAAAGAATATACTCCTTTTCTTTTGGGAGATTTGAAATTGATCAACATTCTGCGGAACTAACAGTAGATGGAAACGTTGTCGAATGTTCCGCTCAACTCTTTCAACTACTACTATTCTTTTGTGAGAATCCGAACTACGTATTTTCGAAGGAAGAATTATATGAAAAAGTTTGGGGAGCACCTGCCTATAATGGAGATGATAATACTGTTATGGTTCACATTCGAAAACTACGTGAAAAAATTGAACAAGATCCAAGTAAACCAGAATACATAAAAACAGTTCGTGGACTTGGCTATAAGTTCATTACAAAGTAGGTTAAAGATATGAATTTTAATAAACGACTTATAATCCAGTTTATTTTACAACACGTTTTTGTCTTAGTTACGTTACTTATCGCAGTAATTGCTTCTTTTTCTTATTTAATTTTTCTTCTTAATAGTACTTTATATGAACCTAATATTTCTGATTATGATACCTTTACAATCTCCGAATATATTTCTTCTGAAGACAATAACATTACTTTAAAATCTGAGGTAAAAGATTTAATAACAGAAAAGAGTGATTGGCTTCAAATTGTAGATGAAGATGGAAAGGTCCTTTACAACTTTAATACGCCTAACGATGTTCCGACCTCTTACACAAAGACATCCTTACTTACGTATTTACAGAATAGTAACAACAATATTTATAAATTTAACTATTGGGAAATTAAATTAGAAAAGAAACCAGTGATCGTTATTTACGGTGCCAAACTAAAAAGTAATGCATTACTAAAAACGATACAACAAGGACACCCTTCTTTATCATTAAATGAATTTGCATTAACTGAACAAGAAAAACAATTACTTTCTAAAGAAAAAGCAACACTGCAAATATTTAATAACAATGGCGAAGAAGTTTTTTCCTATCCAACTGGGAAGAAAAAAACATTTTCGGCTATAAAAACAGCTCTTAATGAAAAAGAACCGTGGAATTATAAAGAAAATACATCTAGTTTTTACGATTCAAATAGCGGTCATCTCGTCGTTGTATCCGCCCCAAACGCTCATTATTATCCAGATGATGAATTAGATGATATATTTACCAAGAAACTTCTAATCGGATGCAGCTTAATCCTCCTTATTGTGTTTGCTTATTTAGTCATTCTTTCAATTTGGTATGGAAATAAGTTTGGAAAGCCTTTATTACACACGATGCGCTGGCTTAAAAACATAGCCGGAGGAAAATATGAAGAACCTGTTAGTAAAAAAGGCAAACCTGTTCGGTTTCGGCGCTCCGGTAAAGAAAAATGGTCGTTCCGCATATTTAAAGATGTTACAAACTCACTAGAGCACCTTTCTATTACTTTGAAAAAGAACGATGCAATGAGAAAAGTACTGCAACAAACACGTGAAGAGTGGATTACTGGCCTGACGCATGATCTAAAAACACCGCTTAGCTCTATATACGGCTATGCATTATTACTAGAATCGAAGCAATATAATTGGACGGATCAAGACATTCAACAATTTGGCCATGTAATGAAAGAAAAATCTCAATATATGACTACATTAATTGACGACTTAAGCTTAACATATCAATTAAAAAATGATACTCTTCCTGCGCAACACGTAAATGTTGAAATTAATCAGTTCGTCCGAAAAGTACTATTACAATTTATTAATAACCCGACACTACAAAATCAAAACATTGAA
The DNA here is from genome assembly GCF_056401715.1 of Bacillus sp. P4_E1. Classification (NCBI taxonomy): domain Bacteria; kingdom Bacillati; phylum Bacillota; class Bacilli; order Caryophanales; family Bacillaceae; genus Bacillus; species Bacillus sp. P4_E1. The sequence goes on along the minus strand of NZ_JBFUIV010000003.1, from coordinate 364,639 downwards.
TTCGTGCCAAGTTCAAGCAAAATCCAATATTTTATTGAAGAAAAATGGTTCCAACGTATTATCGAAAACCTACTCGCAAACGCTGTAAAACATAATAATGAAACGACAAACGTAATCGTAAAACTTTCGCAAAATGCAAATTCATTTACACTATCTATTTCAGATAATGGAAAAGGTATGGATGATAAAACGAAAGAACTTCTATTCGAGCGATATTACAGAGGAACGAATACAGAAGAAAGCAACATCGGAACTGGACTTGGTCTCGCCATTACAAAGCAGCTCGTTCATGCCCATAACGGAACGATTTTCATTGATAGTGAACTTGGAAAAGGAACGACGATTATACTTGTGTTTCCGTTTAGTTCGTAGGAAAAGGTGCTTTTATAAAGCACCTTTCTCTTTTCGGAGCAGCGCGCTAGTAAATGAAATTATATCGACTTAACTATAAAATACAACAATAGTAGCAACCTATTAATAAAAGAAGACCGTCCAAAAATACCTTTTGAACGGTCTTTCTTTCTATTATTTCTTCTTCACCGGTATCCAAAGTTCAATTTGAGCGAACTCACTTTTATCTGCATGGGAACGTTCATCGTATAGCTCAAACTCATTAACGCCGCAATGTTCGTAGCCTGAATGCGGGAACCATTCTGAGAATACTGCATTCCACGTTTGGTGAATTGACGATACCATTTCTTCATGAGGAACTTTCGGCGTTGTAAATACTGCATATGTCGCCGCTGGGAATGTACGCTTTGCAACTGCATTTGGTACATTTTCAAAGTCTGTAACTTCCATTCCGATAATATAAGTGAAGTCCCCTGTTTCTAAATTAAAATCAGTACATAATCCAAGTTCTACCCATTGGCTCGTATCTTTACGATTCGGAATCGTCGTTCCAAGATCTTTTTGTAAATATTCTTGCCAAAATGCTGGAATGTCTTGATGGTTTTTTCCTTCTTTACTTGTCGTCTTCAGCTCATAACCCGCCATTAAAAATTCTGGTTTATTTACAATACGATATTCCATTTGTATGCCCCCTAAATATGGATTTAATTTTCTTTGCTTTACATTCACTCTATAATACATTGGTGTTTCAATTTCTTGTTTTCGATATTCACTTGGTGTCATTTGAAATAATTTTTTAAAGGCTCTCGTGAACGTTTCATGAGATTGAAAGCCATGCTCAAATGCGATATCAATAACTTTTTCATCCGTATGAGAAAGTTGATAAGCTGCCCGGGCTAACCTCCTCTTTCGAACATACTCCATTACTGTATCGCCTACTAACGCCTGGAATACACGATGAAAATGCGACTCAGAAAAACCTGCAACACGTGCTAAATTACGCAGCGTTTGTTTTTCCATTACATCTTCCTCAATATAATCAATTGACCTTTGAATTTGTGTTTCATAGCTTTCCATCTCTGTTCACCCGCCTTATATGTATTATGATAAAAGAGAATCCTATCCAATTCTTGACGTTTTTTACTATAATTTCGTAAAAATTGTAACTTTTTTATATGTATTTCGTTGTTATGTATGAAGGGAGGGAATTGTAGTGAAACGCAAACAATCATTAGAAGAAATTTACTCAGAGCATATGCAAGATTTATTTCGCTATCTTCTCTCCCTAACCGGAGATTCTCATAGTGCTGAAGATCTCATGCAAGAAACATTTTACCGAATGCTCGTCCATATTGACTATTATAAAGGAGAAGAAATTAGGCCGTGGTTATTTACAATCGCCTACAACGCCTTTATCGATTGGTACCGAAAAGAAAAGAAGTATAAAACAACGCAAATTAAAGAATTCCACTTACCAAACGTGCCAAGTACAGAACACTCTTATTTCGTAAAACATGAGATTGCTAGTTGGTTACAAAGTATATCCTCTCTTCCGCTCGAAAGACGAAATGTGTTACTACTACGAGATTACTACGGATTCTCTTATAAGGAAATAGCAGAAATGACTGGTCTCTCGTTAGCAAAAGTAAAAATTGAATTACACCGAGGACGAAAAGAAACGAAAAGCATAAAGGAGTGATACAGATGGGTTGTGCAGAGTTTAAAAAACTGTGGACGAAATACGAAAAAGGAACGCTCACACATGACGAACAAGAACAGTTAGAAAGTCATATAGAAACTTGTGCAGAATGTGAAGCTCATTTAGATGAATTGCTTGCGAAGAGTGAACCCGTAAAGAAAAAATTACCGCCCAAAGATCTTAAAGTTCCTTTTTGGAGAATTAAGTGGAAACATCGGTTACAAACGTTTGGTTTTATATTATCCATTTGCATCGTTATATATATAATCGGCGGGGTATTATCAGCCTTTTATTTTCAAGCTAATAATGATAAAAGGCTAGAAGAAATTAGAGAAGTTCCTTCGCTTGCACTTGAAGCAACTATCCCAAATAGCCGTGTTATGGGGGGCGGAACAAGTGTAGAAGCTTTTTTCCGTACGAACAGCAGCTTCGATTTAGTAAGAACCGTCGGTAAAAAAGAAATGCCACTCGGTACAGTGGAAACAAAAAGCTTCTTATCATCTGTAGATGTCACGAAACAAACTTGGATGAATCCGTTCTATCAACCAAAACTCTTCTTTGTTCATCCCAAAACAAAGCAGGGTGATTATTTAAAGGATTCCTCAAAAAAAGTATGGGATACACTTGCAAAAGTACATGATGGAACCGTTGCAGAAGTAGCAATTTCTTTTGATAAAACTTACACTTTAAAAGAATTAGAACCGCTTTTATATAGCATATTCGAAGCACAAGAACTCCCTCCAACTCCTGTATGGTACGCTTTAGATACAGGACAAGAAAGAAAAAATGTAGATGACTATATCTTACATGGCGGAGAAGCTATAGGATTTCCAGAACATGTAAGATTTCTAGATAGTAACGCAGACAAGTACAAAACGCCAGAAGATCAAGTAATCGAAATGATGCGCGTCCTTTCTATCCATAAAAAAACGGTAAGTAAAATAGCAGCACTTCCTGAGAAAGAACTAAACTTAGATAAACGTTATAAATATGTAAAAGATAACGGCGTAAAAGTATACGGCATTGTCATTACTGGGCCGTCGAAAGAATTATTAAAATTACAAAACTCCCCGCACGTACGTTATGCGACTCTTGGAGATATTGAGGTTTGGAATTGGTTTGATTAGTGAAAATGAAAAGGTTGTGTAGAAAATAGCAGCTATTTTCTACACAACCTTTTTAATAATTTAAAACCTATATTTCACTAACAGAATCCGTGAATAAAGCGTGGAATACGTTAACTTCCCCCATACGTAAACATTCCGTTTCTATATCAGGAATTGCAGTTCTAGCAACCTCTCGCTCTACTCTTACAAACCCTTTTGTAGTCATTAGTTTCTCAAATTCACAAATGGTATCCATTTCTACATCGATTGTTTCAAAAGTCCATTCCCTTACATCTTCATCATACGTTGTTTTTAATACATAGTAATAATAATATTTATCAAGTAAGCTAACAAAAACCCCTAAATCAAGGCGCTCGCCTCTTGATTTTCTTATCCAATCAATATCATCATTTAACATCGGTTCTTTTCCATTTAGTAACACATTATATTCTAGACAATTATATAGGTTTAAATCTGTATAGTCTGACACGTGATAATCACAAAATGTTGACTCGATTAAAGAGAAAATTTCCTTTTGAGAGCTTTCGTTTTTTATAAAACTCTCTTTCAAGTCTACAAACTTTTTATGTTCTTTGGACTCCTCGTACAATCCTTCTTCTTTCACAATATTTTTCGGAAAGAATTTGTAAACTGTTTCTTTTAATTCATTCATCATTTCAGGTTTTGCCGTTTTAATCATTCTGTAAATCCTCCTATGCTAAAAAGAATTCTCACCGCAATAAAGAATCATACCCTAAATATGTTATTAATTAACAAATAAATTATATTAAAATAAGCAATATGATTCAATTCTGTTTTTTTAAAATTTTTCTGTTATAATGGCTTATTCCGAACATTATGTTTATCATAATATAAAAATTACAACAAAAAACGACAAAAACCTTTAAATTACCTTAAAAAATATAACAATCCATATATAAAGAACGAAAGATTCTAAAGCGATTATTGAAAAATATATTATTTTTTTCACATTAAAAATTAGTACTTTTTTCACAAATTATTTTTGATGGAAAACTTTATAAAATTTATTTTTTACTATAAAAGGTATTTCTCTGGTAAAATATTATAGTCTCGTAAAAATGTAACACATTTCCATACGAACAACCCTTTAAAGCGAAAAGGTGTCATCATAATTGATGACACCTTTTCCTATTACAAATAAACTAATTAGAAATCACTTTCACATACATCCCTCTTATCGCCTTTTCATAAGCGATATCGCTCATCTGTCTTATTTTTTCCGATACAACAGACGATCGAACAACTTCACCTTCACGAAGTAATGGAGGATCAATAAGACGCACTTTATTTTTCTGATGTAGATCATACTCATTTCTATCTTCTTTTACTTCTATACTTGGATGAACTTTTCTTAATAAAGCATCTACTTCTTGATCTTTACATAGCCGCAATTTCGTAATAAGCTCATGATCTTCAAGAAGAAAATCATCTGGATGGATTATCTTTTTATGAAGAGCTAATTTTAACGTCTTAGCTAACATATCGTTTCCATAAATATTCATTGGTTTCATAAAGAAATCAATTACTTCTTTGTAATACGTCTTCGTAAACCATTCTGCAATTTCAATATTTTGAAGAACCATTTTCCCATCTACTTCGATTAAGTCCTCTAAAAAACTATGAACTTCTTCTAAAGAAATATATCCATATGTAAACATATCCCGTAATGTGTAATCCACTCGGTCTGCACATAATTCTGGCGCAGATCTTTCAAGTAATGTCCACTTCGAATCATCTAACAAAATATCTTCATAGTTATAACCATGTTTTGAAAGAATCGCCGGGATTTCCGAGTTTTTCACGACAGCACTAAATATTTCTTCATGATAACTTTCATTTTCGTTATCAAAAACGTAATCGATCACATGGGAAAAAACAGTATGCGATACATCATGCAGTAAAGCAGCAATCTGTTCTTCTACTGAACCACCAAGCTTTTTAATTAACAACATAGCACCAACTGAATGATCAAAGCGCGTTACATTCCATTTCTCATTCATTAAGTAACTTGCTCCGGCTTGATGAACCCCTTTCAGCCTTTGCACAGGTTTACTTAAAATTAATTCTTCTAACACTTTATCTACTTTAAACTCACCGTATATGACATCTAATATGATCACTTAAAATCCCCCTTTTCAAGCAGAGCCTTCTTATAGTATCTCTTTTTCCAAGTAGAGTAAATACGGACATTCCGCTCTTATATATCTATAATTAAAAATATATTGATTTTACGTTTATTTTTAATTATATTATAAATGTCTGTTATTTGTTTTAATTCATTTATTATACTTTTATTGAGCGCTCCTTATATGGAGCCTTTTTTTATTAGAAAAATAGAGAGCACTCAGCTCTCTATTTCGTAACCCTATTCAAACGTAACTTCCACCTGCACAATCTCGGATCTACTTCCCAGTCTAAGCGGTGGTCCCCAGAATCCAAACCCAGAAGAAACAATCGCGTGGAATGCACCTTTTTGTGCGTATCCCCAGTCTAGTTCGTACATTCTTCTCGTTACAATATGATTCGGCGCCATTTGTCCGCGATGCGTGTGACCGGATAATAATAAATCAACGCCGGCGTCCGCTGCTTGTTTTAATTCAAATGGTTGGTGATCCATTGCGATAACAGGAATCGATTTATCTACCGTACTCATTAGATTTTCAAAGCTTTGACGATCACGCTCTGTTTTATCCCTTCTTCCGACGAGATAAAAATCATCTTCAATTGTAATGACTTCATCTAAAAGAATACGAATATCAATCTTATCCATCTCTTGTAAAAACTCAGGAACAGCTCGGCCGTAATATTCATGGTTTCCTAACACACCATATACGCCTAATGGAGCTTTCATCTGTTTCATGATTGGTCCCATATTTTTTTGAATGAACACACCTGGATGATCATCGATAATATCACCCGGCAGTAAAATAATATCGGGTTTCATTTCATTTACATGACGAACGAGTCTCTTTAAATGAGCAACTCCAGACAGTTTACCGAAATGCATATCAGAGGCCATCGCAATGCGTAAACTTTTACGCCCTTCTACTTTTTTCGGTATGTGCACTTCGTACTTTCTTACTACTGGACTATATGCGTTAAATACTCCATACGCAAAAATAAAGATGAACGCAAGTAACACGGCCGATCCTGTCCAAACAATTGCCGTCTCTTTCTCCATTGAAAACTGTAGAAGGAAAACTGTAATATCGGCTAACGGCAATAACATAAGCGCGTATTGTATAACCGCAAACCAAATTGAGCCGACCGTTCGCAGGAAAGGAAGGAATTTAAACACTTGTACGAGAATGTACGCATATGAAATAAATCCGACTATGAAAGCGTAATATCCCCAAGATTCCCAGCCGAACACCGTACTGAGCCAAACCCATCCGTTCCAGCCGATGTAAAACATGAGTAGTGTGTATACAATTAAAATAGTGAATATATTGAGATAACGAAAATTTTTCACTGCTAGCCTCCTTATTGATTTCTTCTATTATATCTTGTTATGCACGTTTAACGTAAATATTAAGCACATCAATCTTCACAATAAAAACATTGATAAACACATCGTTTTAAAGTTTTTAGGAACGGCTGTAATGGGCATTTTAGAATCTTACGTGTTGGATGAAATTGACATTGATGTTGCGTTTATTGCGACGCAGGTTGGGGAATTGATGAGGCGGAATATATAAAAATCAGACATTCACGCAAACAAAGAAAAGCCGCACCTATAAATACTCATATAGGTGTGGCTTTTCACTATTAAATAACAAAATCCTCTGGAATAAACACTTTCACTTCTCTCGGATGTACGTATACAAACTCACCTGTTTGAATGCCTAGCTGTCTAAACTGTTCTTTACTAATTTCTGCTTCTAGATACTCATCTGTTCCGTCGCGCTTCAATTCTACATATACGACAGGGCCAACTGCATGAGAGTATGTTACTTTCGCAGGGATGGCATCTATACTTTGTTTCGTACGATCGATTGATAGGTGATGTGGTCTTACGTATCCCACTCCGTCTACGTTTGAAACGTGCTTATGCTCTGGTGCTTCTAGTTCCACCGATCCTACATTTAGTTTACCTTTATGAACGCGGCCGTGAAATAAATTCACGTTTCCTAAAAAGTCGTATACGAACGGACTTGCTGGTTTTTCATATACTTCTTCCGGTGTTCCCATTTGTTCAATACGTCCTTCATTCATTACAACGATGCGGTCCGCAACGTCTAACGCTTCTTCTTGGTCATGCGTTACGAATACGCTCGTAATTTGAAATTCGTCATGTAGTTTCCGGAGCCATCTTCGCAATTCTTTCCGTACTTTTGCATCAAGTGCACCGAACGGTTCATCTAACAATAAAATTTTCGGTTCGACTGCAAGTGCCCGGGCTAGTGCGATACGTTGGCGTTGTCCGCCAGATAATTGCGCTGGATAACGTTTTGCGAAACCATCCATTTTTACCAGTTTCAATAGTTCTGTTACTTTTTCTTTTATTACTTCAGCTGAAGGTCGTAAGTTTTTCTTTCTTACTTTTAAACCGAAAGCGACATTTTCAAATACATTCATATGTTTAAAAAGTGCATAGTGCTGGAAGACGAAACCGACTTGCCTGTTTTTTACGTGAATATCAGTTAAATCTTCTCCATCAAATGAAATGGAGCCTCCATCCGCTTCTTCTAGTCCTGCAATAATTCGTAATAACGTCGTCTTCCCAGAACCTGATGGGCCTAATAAGGCAACAAGTTCTCCTTTTGGAATATCCAAATGAATGTCTGTCAGCGCTTGAAATGTACCATATTGTTTTGATACATTTTGAATTTGAATACTCACCGCACTCACTCCTTATTGTCGTTTTTCCATTCTCCATTCAATCCAGTTTTTTATAACGAGCGTAAAAACTGCGATGAGTGACATTAAAGTCGCCACAGCGAACGCTGCTGAAAATTGATATTCATTGTACAAAATTTCAATGTGAAGTGGCATTGTATTTGTCATGCCGCGCACGTGACCAGATACAACGGAAACGGCGCCGAATTCACCAATGGCCCGGGCATTACATAAAATCATGCCGTATAAAAGGCCCCATTTTATATTAGGTAATGTGACGTGCCAAAACATTTTCCAGCCGCTTGCGCCAAGTGATAGAGCCGCTTCTTCTTCACTCTTTCCTTGCGCCTGCATAACCGGGATTAATTCACGCGCAACGAACGGAAACGTAACAAATATCGTCGCAATGATAATGCCAGGAACAGAGAAGATGAGCTTTATCCCGTGTTCCATTAACCATCCGCCAAGATTCGCACGAGGTGTGAAAAGTAAAACGAATACTAATCCTGCGATAACTGGTGATACAGCAAACGGCAGTTCAATAAGAGATAATAATACTTGCTTTCCTTTAAACTGAAACTTCGTAATAAGCCAAGCAGCTGCTATTCCGAATACCGTATTCAGCGGCACAACAATTAAAGCAACGAGAAGCGTTAACCTGATTGCCAAAAATGCTTCTTGATCTGTTACAGCGGCAATATATACATCAATTCCTCGTTCGAATGCTTTCATAAAAATTGTCACGAGCGGCAGTAATAGAAAGAGAGATAAAAATAAAATTGTTATCGTAATGAATAAAATTGGTACAAACTTAGAGTCTTTTTTAACTGATACGCTTTTTACTATTTTCTTTTCTAATAATGTTGGTTCCATTTTCTCCCCTCCTATTCGCTTTTCAATTCATGCCTTCTGCTCCAAGTTTGAATCATATTAATAAATAGTAGGAAAAGGAGAGAAATAATAAGCATCACAGCCGCTACAGCTGTTGCGCCTGCATAATCATATTGTTCGAGTTTTGTCATAATCATAAGCGGTGCGATTTCTGTTTTCATCGGCATATTACCTGCAATGAACACGACAGATCCATATTCCCCTAACGCCCGAGCAAAGGCGAGTGAAAAACCAGCAAGTAGAGCAGGGAATATTTCTGGCAAAATGATTTTTACAAATATTTGAAAGCGTGACGCCCCTAAACTAGAAGCTGCTTCTTCTACTTCTTTATCAATACTTTGCAGCACTGGTTGCACCATTCGAACGACAAATGGTAAGCCAATAAACGTAAGTGCAACAATAATGCCGAGCTGGGTAAAAGCTACTTTTATATGAAACACACTAAATATTTTTCCAATAAAGCCATTTTCCGCATAAAGCGTCGTAAGTGTAATACCAGCTACAGCAGTCGGAAGAGCGAATGGTAAATCGATTAGTCCGTCTAATAACCGCTTCCCTGGAAATGTGTAGCGAACGAGTACCCAGGCAATTAATAAACCGAAAATGGCATTTACGATTGCCGCTGCAAGTGAAGTTGTGAAACTTACTTGATAGGAATGCAACACGCGCTCACTCGTTATAACCCCAGCAAATTTCTTCCTGCCTAGCTGCGAAGTTTGAATAAATACGATAGAAAGTGGTATAAGTACGAATAAACTCATATATAGCATTGTAAATCCAAGAGATAATCCAAACCCTGGTAAGACACGCTTCTTCCTCATATAACGTCACCTCATCCCCCCTTATTTTTTATACATTTGATCGAATACGCCGCCATCATTAAAATGCTTTTCTTGTGCTTTTTTCCATCCTCCAAATATTTCATCAACTGTAAATAATTGAACTTTCGGAAATTGTGATGCATACTTCTCTGCTACTTTTTCATTACGAGGGCGATAAAAGTTTTTCGCCGCAATTTCTTGCCCCTTTTCTGAATACAAATATTCAAGATATCCTTCTGCTACTTTTTTCGTTCCTTTTTTATCAACGACTTTGTCTACAACTGCTACTGGCGGCTCGGCAAGTATACTAATCGAAGGTGTTACAATTTCGAATTTATCTTTTCCAAGTTCTTTTTGTGATAATAACGCTTCATTTTCCCAAGCGATTAACACATCACCAATTCCTTTTTCAACGAAAGTCGTCGTTGCCCCGCGTGCTCCTGAATCTAGTACTTCCACGTTTTTATAAATTTGACCGACAAATTCTTTCGCCTTATCTTCACTATTGTTATATTTCTTCAGTGCATATCCCCACGCCCCTAAATAGTTCCACCGTGCTCCCCCAGATGTTTTCGGGTTTGGTGTAATGACAGACACACCTTTTTTCGTTAAATCATCCCAATCTTTAATTCCTTTCGGGTTTCCTTTTCTAACAAGAAATACAATCGTTGATGTATACGGAGTAGAATTATCCGCAAGTCGCTTCTGCCAATCTTCTGCTAGTTGTTTCTTCTTACTAATCGCGTCAATATCATAAGCGAGCGCTAGTGTTACAACGTCTGCTTCTAAGCCGTCAATAACGGAGCGTGCCTGACTTCCAGATCCCCCGTGTGATTGCTTTACATTTACTGTTTGACCATGCTTCTCTTTCCAATACTTCGCAAAGTCTTTATTGAAATCTTGATATAACTCACGCGTTGGATCATATGAAACATTTAAAAGTTCGACTGTCTTCTTATCTGCACTTCCTTCAGAATTGTTAGTGGATGTTGCCGAACCACACCCTGACAAAAGGACAAATGCTGATAATAAAACACCTGTACTTTTCATTAATGCTGTCTTACTCCACTGTTTCATATATAAAGCCCCCTTAGTTTGTACAATAGAAAAAGGCACACAATCTATTCACAAAAGTGAACGTTGTGCGCCTTCAGTTTCTCTGATGAGCTTCTATTGTATTCTGTTTGATTTCTTTCCATTTTAATTCCGTAATTCACATGTGTCAACTTGGAATTCGTAATTATTATATAAGAATCTTCATACAAGCTAAAAATCAGCGGGAATGGAATCCCACTGATTTTAGTTTCGATTTATTTCTTTAACTTATCTGTCTTCGCAATAAATTGAGCTGCTTCTGCGCGGCTTACCGATTTATCTGGAGCCCATCCATTATCTGTTCCAACTGAAATATTTTCTTGGATTAAAATGTTCGCATACTTCGTACCCCAATGATCTTTTAAATCAGCAAATTCTTTTGGTAGTTTAATATTTTCATTTCTTTCTAATTTATATGCATTCACAAGCATAGAAGCCATTGATGCACGGTTAATTAGCCCGCTCGGATTAAAGTTACCCTTATCGTCACCTTTTACAATGCCAGCTTTTTCAACTGCTGCGATGTATGGTGTAGCCCAATGATTTTGCGCGTCAGAGAACGATGGCTTCGCATCTTTATTAATTTCTAATCCTAAAACAGTAGCTAATATTTTTGCTGCTGAACCACGATCGATATTTTCAGCTGGTGCAAATGTACCATCTGGCTTACCGTGTACTGCCTCTTTGTCTACTAAATATTGAACTGACTCTTGTGCCCAAGTTGGTACATCTGAGAACTTAGATTTCTTTTCAATTGCACTCGCATCGATTTCAAACTGCACTTGATATTTATGGTCATATTTAATTGCTGGAATTAATATGTGCATTTGCATATTATATTTTTTCGAGAACTCATCGATTTCAAATTGAACAACTTTCGTACCATTATTCGCTTTATCTTCAGAAATTACTTTTACATCATGGAATGTCCCTAATTGATTCTGATCTTCTACTCTAAGATACTGGAAATAGCTACTATCTTGCACTGTTAACGTCACAATTTTTTTATCGCCTTGTATTGTTACTTTTGCATTTTTTAAATATGTTGAAGCAACCGATGTTTCATTCGTTTGATCTTTATACGTTTTTAAAATAACGTCATATGTACCATCTGCAAGTTTACTATTTGCTTTCATTTCTACTGCCGCTTCTGCTTTCGCAATCGGTGCCATAATACCACTGAATGGAACTGCTAAAGTTGCTGCTATAACGAACGCATTAACATATTTTTTCTTAATCATTATCAATACGACATCTCCTTTTATATGAATATACCCAACATAACCATCATATTGATAATGATTATCAATGTCAAATAAAATTAATAATACTATTTCCTACATAAGTACGCCTTCCGCTCATTTTTAAAAAGTAAATAATGCGCCGTGTGAACTTTTCTTTCCAAATAATCAATAGAATACGAGCTTGATGGATCAACTAAATCACCTATCGCCCCTGAAAGGTGATCAATTACCTTTTGCAATGTTTCTAAGTTCTTCTTTTCATTCTCCATATTCATTTCATCCATAATGTCACAAATAAGATATTGTACTTTCCGTAAGCGTAATTCCTTCTGCTCCACGTATATCTCCTCCTTATTAGCAATATTACGTTTTAAATATATGGGCTTATAGCTTAACCAATTCTAAAAAATAACGCGAAACTTTAATGAGTAGGAATTTTGTCCATCCAAACTAATCCAGCTTTTTTGGGACAAAAAGATATCCATCTCTATACATGTAGTCATAGTGATGGATATCTTTATTTTTATACTTGCAATGCCTTCTCTCTCAAAGCTCTTCGTAACAACTTACCAGTTGTATTCTTCGGCAATTCTGTTAAAAACTCAATGCTCTTTGGCACTTTGTATTTCGCTAAATGCAGCGTGCAGTAATGCGTAAGCTCCTCTTCTGTTATGTTCGTTTGCTTCAGAACGACGTAAGCTCGCACTGCTTCTCCTAAGTTTTCATCCGGTACACCAATTACGACAACTTCAGCCACAGATTCGTGAGTATATAATACTTCTTCTACTTCACGAGGGTATACGTTATAACCACCAACTAGGACGATATCTTTTTTGCGATCGACGATATAGAAGTAACCTTCTTCATCCATTTTCGCTAAGTCACCTGTATATAGCCAGCCGTCTTTAAGTGTCGCAGCTGTATCTTCTGGCGCATTATAGTAACCCTTCATAACGTTAGGTCCGCGAACAATTAGCTCCCCAACTGCACCGACAGGTACTTCTTCCCCAAGTTCATTCACAATTTTATTTTCTACGTGCCAAATATTTGTACCAATCGAACCTGGTTTACGAGGACGATCTAACGGATTAAAACAAGTAACTGGTGATGCTTCTGATAAGCCGTATCCTTCTGAAACAATCACATCAAAACGTTTTTCAAAGTTTTGCAGAAGGGCAACAGGCATTGACGCACCACCTGAAATACAGAGACGAAGCGTCTTTACATCTTCTGCGCTTGCTTCTTCAAATAAATATAAGTAATTGTACATCGTCGGCACACCTGCAAAAATCGTTGGTTCATACGTACGACAAATACGGAATACTTCTTTCGGACTAAACCTCGGTACCATTAAAATCGTTGCCCCGTTCACAATCGGCGCATTTACTGCAACTGTTAAACAGAACACATGGAACATCGGCAATGCCGCAACGACGCGATCATCCGCAGTATATTGTAAATATGACGCAACATCGCTTGCGTTACTATATAGGTTTTTATGTGTTAACATAGCGCCTTTTGGCTTTCCAGTTGTACCTGAAGTGTATAAAATAACAGCTACATCTTCTTCATCTAGTTCAGGACCTTCGTAAGTTATATCTCCAGTTCCTATAAAACTAGTAAACGTTTTCATTTTTTCCGTTTCTGTATGAGTAAAATCTGATGAGGTTTCGCATATGATGATATTTTCAAGTGAAGGAAGTCTTGTTGTAAGAGATTGTATAACAGGTAGAAGGACGTCGAGTACAATGATTGTTTTTACATCTCCATTTTGTAATATGTAATGTATTTCGTCTGCTGTATAAATTGGATTAATCGGAATGACAGTTGCTCCGGCTTTCATCGTTCCGTATAAACCTACTAAAAAATGTGGTGAATTGCCTACAGCTAATGCGACATTGTCCCCTTTTCCAACGCCCATTTTTGCTAAATTACTAGAAAACCTAGTGACCACTTTGTTTAATTGGTCATAAGAGACCGACTGATCCATAAATATGTACGCCGGTTTATCCCCCTTCTTTTTTGCCGTTTCAGCCAAAGATTGAACGAGATTCACACAAACCCCACCTTTATAAAATTTAGAATATTTAAAAATTCTAAATTAATTATATTAAAAGAAAATTAAAGTAGCAAGTGATATTCCATTAACTGCATATACAACGATCACCTCCTGTTGACTCTCTTTGGAAGGATACGGAAATTTCATTCGTTAGCAAATGATGAACCAAAGGCTAAAATCATTTCAAGATAATATGCACTCATCTTTTCACTAAGTTTTTCTAGTTCCTCTTTATTCAAGCTCGTATGCTCCCCATACAAGTTGATTGCATCCGCTCCGTTTTCATGAAAAAACAATGTTACATATAATGTCAGTAACCCGGTATTGGCCTCATCTATTGACAAAACAAGATCTGGCGTTTTATTCATCGTACTAAAAGCTTCATTTCTTTTCCATTTCTTATTTTGAAACATAGTTTGTATATCATCTATCTTTCGTTTGTTATCCGTATGCGTAAAATATATGACATTATCCCTCCCTGGCTTTCCAATAGATAAAAGTGTGCGACTTGAGGACGTTTCATCGTTACAGGCTGTCATTCCGATGACGAAGCTGAGCAGTAATACAACGTACATTATCCTTTTCATTTCAATTCGCCTCCTTTTGAATATATATATTCCTTTATGAGGGGCAAATGTCCTGTGATTTTATGGTGAATGAAATTATATAAGCGATTTTTAAAATATATCGACTTACCGATAAAACGTGACAATCTACGCAAAAAAGAGGCTGCCCGTTACGGCAGCCTCCCTTATTTTTAGAAGAATAAATGCAAGAAATCTTCTGTTGTAATATTACCGAAATAGCGTACGATATCTACGCCTTCTAAAGCTACAGTGAATGCATCTTTATCAAATTGTACACCTGTTAGACGCTCTTCAATGTCATGCACATCTAGTGAGCCGAAGAAGTCACCGTAAATTTTACATTCTGTTACTGTCCCTTTT
This sequence comes from Bacillus sp. P4_E1, assembly GCF_056401715.1. Classification (NCBI taxonomy): domain Bacteria; kingdom Bacillati; phylum Bacillota; class Bacilli; order Caryophanales; family Bacillaceae; genus Bacillus; species Bacillus sp. P4_E1. The sequence goes on along the minus strand of NZ_JBFUIV010000003.1, from coordinate 349,545 downwards.
TTCACTTCAAGACGAACGTCAACTTGTCCAACTGGGAAGCGGTGTGAATGTTGTAAGTTGAACTTCGGAGATTTTCCGTAGTTCCAATCCCAATTTTGGTAGCGCTCTTCAGAAAGTTTATGGATTTCTTTCCAATCATTTTCTGTTAATTCATACGTTGGAATTTCTGTTTCTCCTTCGAAAATTGTTTCTAGAAGAAGTTGTCTAAACTCTTCTGTCGTCATTTTTTCGTTTAAGAACTCTGTAATATTCGCAACGCGGCTACGGATTGATTTAATGCCTTTTGATTGAATTTTATCCATTTTCACTTTAAGTGCTGATACAACGTGATCGATTTCAGAGTCAAATAGTAACGTACCGTGACTGAACATACGACCTTTCGTTGAGAACTGCGCGTTACCTGAAATTTTTCTACCTTCAGCTAAAATATCGTTACGACCACTTAGTTCTGCATTTACGCCTAATTTACCAAGCGCTTTCGTTACAGGCTCTGTGAACTTTTTGAAGTTGCTGAAACTATCTCCATCATCTTTCGTAATAAAGCTGAAGTTTAAGTTTCCTAAATCATGATATACTGCGCCTCCGCCTGATAGACGACGAACGACATGAATACCTTGTTCTTTTACGTAATCTGCATTAATTTCTTCTACTGTGTTTTGGTTTTTACCAATGATAATCGAAGGTTTGTTAATGTAGAACAGTAAATATGTTTCGTTAATATCTAAATTCTTCACACAATATTCTTCAATTGCTAAGTTTATTCTAGGATCTGTAATCCCTTTATTATCAATAAATAACATCGTATCACCTCATGAATTCCATACGTAGCCACTATGCGCTAGCGTAATATGGCCAATGAAAATTTGTTTTGCTTCTGTTACTAAATCAGATGGGTTGCCTGTATGCGGTAAGTGCGTTAATAAAAGTTCTTTTACATTTGCATCTTTCGCAATACTTGCTACTTCTGTACTATTCATATGCCCTGCTTTTGCAGCCTCTTGATGTGCATACATATTACATTCACAAATGAAAAGATCAGCATCTTTTGTGAACGGAATAAATTCAGGAATATAACTTGAATCTGCACTGTATACAACAACATCATCGCCAGCTATAATACGCATCGCAAAGCATGTAACAGGATGAACAGTTTTTAAGAATGAAATGGAGAACGGTCCAATTTGAAGTGTTTCTTCTGGATTGTACGCGATTCCTTTCGTATTCGGTTCATGCGTTAAAGAATGGAATCCATTCTCATCAAACGAATGACCGTATATTGGTAACTCCGGTAGTTGTCCTTTTGTCACACTCGTAATTAATCTTGCATATTGCAGCACCCCAATGTCTGCAACATGATCATGATGATAGTGTGACAGTACAACTGCATCTATATGAGATGGTGTTATATATTTTTGAAGCTGTGCTAGTACACCACTGCCACAGTCTACAAGTAAACGAAAACCATCGTGTTCAAACAAATACCCCGACGTTGCTTCTCCCGCTTCTGGAAAGCCGCCCCAAAAGCCGACAACAGTCATCTTCATATGTATCCATCCTTTCTAAAACCGCGTAGGAATGCCGTTTTTTTCCGTACTTGAGAAAGTTTTTTACTTACATCCTACATTGTTAACTATAATCCATTTCCTAAACTTTTTCATTAATTTTCACTTTTGTTATAAAACAGTTGTTGACTTTTATTATTTGTACTAATACAATGATAGTAAGAAATGGAAATGGAGGGATTGACATGATCGATCAACCAATGGAGTTTTTCCGAAATTTACCGACGAAAACTTGTGCTCATTGCGGGAAGGAAATTGATGAGCAGCACGAAGCATACCATAACAAATGTGACGATTGCGTTCACGAAGAATAGTAGTTTGTAAACATAAAAAAACCTAGCAGACATAGTCTACTAGGCTAATAACATCGTATCCTTCATCGTTGAACCTTTCACCAAGAGCTCCAGTTCAAACTCATACAATTCTTTTTGTCGATAATTTTTCGTATGGATTTTATCCATCATTAAATCGACAACTTTTCGGGCCATCTCGTCGATTGGTTGTTCAATTGTCGTAATACCTGGCTCTGTAATCTGCGCCAAAATTTGATTATCAAAACCGATCACAGCGAGATCTTCTGGAATACTCCAACCATGGCGTTTCGCCTCTGAGATAATTCCAGCTGCAACCTCGTCGCCTCCTGCCAAAATCGCGGTAGGATTTTTTTTGTCCTTTAATACTTCATTGAATATTCGTTTTCCATCATCCCAAGAGAAAGCGTTTTCAAGAAAATCGATCGCTTCCACTTCTCTACTCTTTTCAGTAATAGCGCGTAAAAAGCCCATTTTTCGCTGTTGGCTCACTACTTTCGTTTCGTTGCCACGGCAAAAAATCAGATTACGATATCCTTGTTCTAATACATGATTGGCAGCTATGTATGCACCCTGTGCATGATCGAACTTCACTGTTGGAACATTTGCTTCCTCAATATATTCATTACATAACACGATTGGACCGTGTTGCAAGTATGGCTCCACATTCTCCCATGGATTTTCTAGTGAACATAGAATAATCCCATCTACTTGTTTCGTAGATAATAATTGTAAATACTCCATCTCTTTTTCCGGTAAATATCTTGTTTGACAAATAATCAGTTTATATTTATGTTCAGAAGCAGCAATCTCGATTGCTTCAATAAATCTACTAAAAAAAGGATTTGTAATCCTTGGAACAAGCACCGCAATTGTTTCTGTTTTTTGTTTACGAAGCCTTCTCGCCGCAGAATTAGGAACGAAGCCTAAATGCTTCATTGCTAATTGAACCCTTTTCTTCTTCTCATCTGAAACATATGGATGATTATTGATCACCCTAGAAACCGTTGTCCTTGATAACCCCGCTAATTTCGCCACGTCCTCGATAGTCGACACGAAATTTCCCCCTTTGCATGAAAACGTTTTCTTATCCTGATTATATAGTATATTATTGGAAACTGCAATATAGGTTCTTATGATTTTACTATATTAATATTATACATAGGGAAAAGTCTGTTAATGGCAGGGAATTACACACTACTTTTAGAATTTCACAATATGCATATGAAAAAAGATGTACATACCATAACGCATATACACCTTCTTAATTAATAAGAATTCTATTCAATATAAAAACCCATCAATACGTCGTCTCCATATGATCCATCTTCATATTTAATTTGCTTTCTTTGTCTTCCTTCTTCTACAAAGCCAATACGTTTGTACACTTGAATTGCCCTATCATTAATAGAAACTACACCTAAGCAAATTTTCTCTAAACCTTTCTGCCCTTTAGCCCAGCTAATAAGAAATTCAATTAGTTTCGTACCAATGCCTTGATTACAATACGCCTCCCTAATCCCCATTCCCATTGTGCCTGCATGTCGTAACCGTTCTAGTTCATATCGTTTAAAAACCAGAAAGCCAACCACCTTACTATCTACCTCGTAAACTATATAAAGGTTGCCTTTTTCACTACTTGTCTGTATCTTTTCTCTTTCTGAATCAATATCATTTGGTAATTTATTTGGAGATGATATAAAAAACTTTGTAGTAGTTTCTGATAATATAATTTCTTTTCTAATATCCATAATTGATTCCGCATCAACCTCTTTTGCTAATCGTATCACCGAATCACCTCGTACCTTTTTCTTTTAAAAATAATATTGGAACTATCAAACTAAGAATCTCTAAAACGCTCAATATGCAACATTACATATTGAGAATCTTTTCACTTTTGATACAATATCCTTACATCTATATAAAAGGAATGCATAAAATGAATCCAATTTTAACAGCTGCAAAACAACTATTACATAAAGACGAAGTTATTATATCTACTTTAAATTGTTCACTTACTGGCTATATTATTACGCATAAAGTTCCGTATCCGGGCATGCTACTTGCTACTAATAGAAGAATTCTCTTTTTTAGCCAATATAAAAATACATTAATTTCCGAATTTGAGTATGAAAAAATTGTATCTATAGAAACGAAGAGAAGAATCTTTGATAAAAAAATAATATTTTATTATGAAGATGAATATATAACGGTGGGATACATTACAAGTTCAAATATTGAAGAATTCATAGACTTACTACAAAGAAAAATGCAAGACTAGCGCGGGCTACTAATCGGGCATTTACGGGCTGTTGATCTCCCACCTAGCTTCTTTGCTCCAGCCGCATTTTGAGGTGGGAGTTTTACTGCCCGGCAAATAGCGGGATAAAAGGTGGTTTGTCCATATTCAAACCACCTTTTTCATACAAGCTTATAATTATACTTCCCACCTATCCTTACGCTTTAGATATTTCCTGCATAAACCCAGCCATGCTCGCTAATAAACTAGTGAAAACGAAAAGTACAATAATAAGAGGGATAAGTTTGTCTTTATTTAAATTCGTTATCGTTTTTAAACCTATTCCTAATAAAACGTAATACCAAATATTAAATATATCTATTCTTTGAGCAATTGTATGCAAGATCATATTATCTGTCGCTATTGCACCTAAACCTGTATAAGATATCTCATACCCACTTAGAGAAAATGCAATTAATCCGTTTAAAATCATCCCTAATCTTAATACAAACGAAGCATAAATAATTACCGGGAACGTTTCTTTATAGTTAATATCAACTCCAAAGAAAATCATAATGTTCTTATAGAATATAGGTGCAAAAAGTATAGCTACGATTCCGCTGACTGCTGAAAATCCAAATGTAGTAAAGAAAGTTATGTATTTCGGAACAGTAAATCCCGTTTTATCATGAAACATACTGAGTGCAGGATTGTTTAAAGTATTCCAAGACATTAAGGCACTTGAAATTATAATAAGCACAATTAAAAGAGCTAACGGGAAAAATATATTTCTTTGATTCTTCATCCTTTTGAATTGTAGTGTTGGCGAAGTGAATATCCCAAAAATCGATGGTTTTCCAGAAATCTCTTCATGCATAAGACTACTAGCTTGCAAGAAAATCCCCCTTCCTCATTACATTTATAACTCTTCCCATTTCCTCCATACTTCTCTCTCATTTATACGATACACATTATCCTCCCGATCCATAAATCCATGCACGATAAACTCTCGTCTAATCGTACAAAAATCATCATGATATTGTTTTATGAATGTATTAATTTCTTTTTCTGTATATTGATTTTCAGCGTTTAATTTGCTAATCAAATGTTCTAATAACACTAACTTTTTCTTCTTTTGACCTGGAATCGATTTTAAACGATTCTCTTTATCAAAAAAGTTACGAATGGTCGTATCCCTAAATTTCATTTCGCTTTCGGTCATTTTGTTGTCCTCCATCAGTTTTTATGTAATAAAACTTTATTGTTTGTCCTTACTATTTTTCTTCATTCTTTTACTTACAACATCCATAAAGTAATACCCACTAATTAGCACATAGTAAACTACAAGTATTCCTAGTGCATCTTTCATATTTGTATATTTTTCTTTATGAAAAAAGACAGGTGAAAGGGCGTAAACAAGAAAGATGATTAGCGGATTTACGATAAAATAATAAGTAAGATTTCCTTTCATCGTATCAACTCCTCTATTCTATGTTTCTCTGCAAATTGTTGTAATTCCTTTTCACTTTTACTCCTCTCATCCACACTTTTTTAATTTATTTATCACCCTTATATTTGTAACTTATTATTCAAATTAACAATTAAATATGGTAAATTATGTTATAATCCATTTATACATACTTTGGAGGGTACATAGTGAAAAAAGCTATTATAGTATTAAGCATCCTATATCTTATTTTAACCGTACATACAGGAGCTGTTCTTTTAGGAAAAGAAGATTATAGAGGTGCTATCAATACATTAAAAGAAACGAAGGAAGTCTCTTCATTTCAATCTGCAAAAGACGGTGTGATTTTATTAAAAGGAACATTAACTACTACACAACCTATTACAGAGGAAAAACTTCAAAATAAAGAATTTGCACTTCTTGAAATTAATACATATAAACGACGAAAGGCAAATTGGAAAAACATTGATACCGAGCAGCATATTGCAAAGCAGCTCTTACTAAACAATGAGGCTCTTCCTGCATTAAAAGAAATCCGTTTTTCAATGGAGCCAATTACACTGTTAGGAAAAGATATTTCCACCGAAGATTACTCACTAAAAAAGGATGATACTCAATTAACAATTAAAGGTAAGGGATACCGATATACAGGAATAGAAAACAAATCAGATACTCTTATTTTTGGTATAAAAAAAGGAGATACACTTGAAGGGTATAGTGGCTCAGAAATTCTAATAGGAAAAACAAAAGAGGACATTGCCAGTAACATGAAACTATATACTTTTGCTGAAAGATATGGTCCATTTGTTTGGATTGTAGCTACAATTATTCTTATAAGTATTGTTATATACTTGTTCCGTAAAAATAGAAAAACAAATGAACTTTCTCAACCAATAAAACAAGACCAATAAAAAAGGCACCATTTCAGTGCCTTTTTTTATTGGTCTTATTTAAGCTTCAACCGATTGATTCTCAGCAATATTTTTAAACTGTCGCTTATGCATCCAAGTTAATGAAGCAATTGTTCCAAGTGATAATAAAACGATAAAGATCATGAGTATCCCAATATTTTGCCACATGAAGTTAAAGTCTCCGCTTGATACGACTGCTTTCAATCCTGATACAGAATATGTCATCGGTAACCAAGCATTAAATGGTTGTAAATACTTCGGAATCAACTCTAGCGGGAATGTTCCAGCACTTGTTGTAAGCTGAATAATTAATGTGATGATGGCGATGAAACGCCCTGCATCACCGAATGCTGTTACTAAACATTGAATTAATGAAATAAACGCTAAGCTCGTAACAATACTAAAGAGTATAAAGTATGGAATACTTTGTACTTCTACACCTAACCAGAATAGTAATATGACATCTGCTACTATTGCTTGAATAATACCGACTGATAGTAAAACACCAAACTTACTAATAAACCAGCTGAATCCTGATTTCGGAACGCCGACTGTATCGCGTAATGGGTATACGATAGATAATAGTAATGCCCCAACGAATAAACCGAGTGATAAGAAATACGGTGTGAATCCTGTTCCGTAGTTTGGAACTTCCGCCATTTTCTCCGTCTTCACTTTTACAGGGCTTGCAAACATATCATACGTTTTATCCGTTCCTTTCACTTCACCAGTTTTCTCTGCCCCTTCGCCAAGTTTCTCAGCAAGTTCACCTGAACCATCATTTACTTTTACGAGGCCATCTGTCACTTTTCCTGATCCATCTGCTAGTTTATTTACTCCGTCGATTAGCTGGGTTGAGCCAGTGGACATTTTATTTAGGCCACCATTTAGAGTACCTAAGCCAGTTGTTACTTGACTTGAGCCATCTGCTAATTGCGTTATTCCGCCTGTCATTTGACTTGCTCCTACAGATAATGTGCCTAAACCGCCTGTTACTTGGTTTGATCCATCTGCCAATTGATTTATTCCGCCTGACATTTGATTTGCTCCTGCAGATAATGTGTCTAAGCCACCTGTTACTTGACCCGAGCCATCTGCTAATTGATTTATCGCATCAATTAATTGACCGGATTCGTTTTTAAATTTATTTGCGCCTTCTTTTGCTGCATTTAAATTCTTACCAAATCCTTGGAAATTTTCAACAAATCCTTTTTGTCCACTGGCTAATTTCTCAATACCATCCGTTAAAGATTTCAATCCCGCTGTATTCGGTAATTTGTTTTGCGCATCACTTGTTGTTTGATGTATTTCGCCTTTTAATTGTTTTACTTCTTCATTTAATTTATTTGTTCCACCTGCTACTCCGGCAGCTTTCTGCTGAACCGTCGCTGTACTTTTTGCCGCATTTGTTATATATGGTTGTAACTGCTCTTGATATTCTTTTGGTAAACTCTCGATTTGTTTTTGTAAATTTGCAACATCTTGCGCTGCAGTTTTTGCATCCCCTGCTGTTGATTGAGCGACTTCATTTAACTGACTTATATTTTCTCCAGCACCATCTATTTTCTGATTTACCGTATTTAATATAGTAGGAACTTTCGACTGCATTTCCTCTAAGCCTGCAACAGAATTTTTCACTGTACTATTTAACTCTTGCAAACCCTTTTCAATGTTTTGAGAAACTCCCTCTAATTTACTTTGTCCTTCGGCAAGTTTTTCCATGCCAGTTGATAATTCATTCGTTCCTGTTTTTAATTCACCTGTTTTACTTACTAATGTATTCAAACCTGCCGTTACTTTCTGAGATCCATCTTGTAATTTCCCTATACCTGTCTGCATCTCACCTGTTTTACTATTTAACGTATTTAAGCCTGCTGTTACTTTCTCGGATCCATCTTGTAATTTCCCTATACCTATCTGCATCTCACCCGTTTTGCTATTTAATGTATTTAAACCTGCTGTTACTTTCTCGGATCCATCTTGTAATTTATTAGATCCATCTGCTAATTTCCCAACTCCATCTTTCATCTCTCCAGATTTCCCTTGAAGTGTATGGAGTCCATCCGTCACTTTACTTGATCCATCATGCAACTCACTAGCTCCATCATGTAACTTATTTGCTCCTTCCGCCCCATCTGCTAATCCTTTTGAGACGTCTTTAATGGAATCAAACATTTTCTCTGCATATGTTTTCGTTAACGTACTTGATACTTCACCTTTAATTTTTTCAATGGCTGTTCCGCCAATTTGTGAAGATAAGAAGTTCAAGCTTTCGTTTGGAATGTATTCTAAGTTTAATGGTTTTGGATCATCTTTTAATAACGTTGTAGCATTACTTGAGAAGTCATCTGGAATGCGTACTAACATGTAATACTTTCTACCTTCCATTCCTTTTTTCGCTTCTTTTTCACTTACAAATTCCCATTTGAAACTTGTATTATCTTTTAAGTTATCAACGAGCCGATACGATAAACTTAACTAAATCTATACAATTCAATCAAATTTACACAAGTTAGTGCTTCAAAGTGTTCTCGCAACCCCAAAGGGACGAGGGGTATAACACTCCACACGAGGCAGTATCGTTACCTCCTATTATCAAGCATTTATTTTACCCATCTTGATAAATTTATCGCAGCATTTACATCCCTATCGTGATGGCTATTGCATGAAGCACAACGCCACTCACGTATTTTTAAACTCCACTGTCCTTCTAGTTGAACTAAATGGTCGTATTTAACTCCGCAACATGAACAAATCTTGCTTGAGGCGAACCATTTATCAGCTTTTACATACTCGATGCCATATTTCTCACACTTGTATGACAAACATTGAAAGAAGAAGTTTAATTTTTGAAATGAAAATGCTTTCGATAGTTTTTTGTTTTTTAACAGGTTTGAGATAGGTAAGTCTTCCACAACAATTTTCATTGGTTTGGTTTTCACCAATTTTGCTGTTGCTTGATGGATATGGTTATTTCGGATATTCGTAATTTTCCTAGATAACCGCAGGTGCTCCGCTTTAGCTTTTTCATATCCGGCAGATTGAATTTTTACACCTTTTTTAAATCTCCTAGACATATCTCTTTGCGCTGACTTTTTCCTTTTCAAAAGTTTTTTAACCTTAGCATCTTTATTTATATTTCGTTCTTTCATACCATTAGAAGCCACAAACAGCTCTTTTAAACCAACATCCACACCAATCGACTCATTGGTTAGCTCTTGTAATTCAAAGTCTTCTTGGAACCCTACACTAATCCACCAGTGACGACCATCAAATGTAACTCTTGGATTGGATGGCTTTTTGTTTCTTGGTAGTTGTTGGCTTGTTTTCACTTCTCCAATAGACTGAATATGAACTACTTTCTTTCCTATAATCAGTCTTTCATAATTGGCATAAAATCCTTGGATTAAATCTTTTTTGGATTTATAAGAAGTGTGATAACCATTTTGGTACTTTTCGAACGAATTTTTTCGCGCCTTGTCAAAATCTTTTGAAGCCTGTTTGGGAACTTGTGCGTTGATATTTTTTAACCACTCATATTGCTTTCGCTTCTTGATCTTTGTAAATCGTTTCTGTAAAGCTAACTGTGAAACAGATTTTCCAAATAGCTTATAGTATCTATCACTCATTCTTTTACAATAGTTATAAGCAAATCTTGCAGCTCCGGCATGGTTTCTAAGCACTTTTTCTTGTTCAGGCGTTGGAATCAGTCTGACTTTCTTCGCTAATATCATCAGAATTTAACTTCTTTAATGAAAGATTTGTTCTTCTGAATAGTAGCGTGTTCCACCAGCATTCTCCTGAGACTACCAGGATACAAACCTGTTAATTCCGATACTTGACTAACTCGTGAAAATTTCATTATTATTCTCACCTCATTGAACCAAACATAGCACGTACGTTCGATAAATTCAATAAAGTTTGATAGATTCAATAAAATTTATCTTGTTCAACTAAGGGCGCAATTCCTTAGCCAGTTCTCTTATGAACTTCTCATGTTTTCACATGAGCGCAGACTATATGTTTATCTACTTAGAGATAGAGGATTTTTCCACCACCATAGGCTTGTGATGTACTCTCGTCAGTTATACGAGATAGTCGTTGAACGTTCATCTTATCCATTTTGACTTAGATGATTCGAGGCGGAAGACCCATTGTTCTAGTGTTTAGGATTTAACCTTGCACCATCTGATTGATTTTTTCTGCTTTCGCGACATTCACGCTCGCCATTTCTAGCCACGTTGTAGTTCAATCAGCTTTAGGGATTGCCCGCAGTTAACCCTCACTACTAGCCAATCACTTGACTAGCAGGGCTTACTGATATATTTAATTAACTTTAGTTTTAATTGGTTAAATAAATCGTAACAGTTAATTACCCTTTTCCGACCTCAATTGGTTTCCCATCAAATACTGCACCTTTATCTAAATTGACTACCGCCACTGGCAAGTCATCTAGCTGTTCATACGGATCCCAAAAGGCCCATAAAAACATACCCGCATATAAAATCGGTACGAATAAAACCGCGATAATTGGAATTAATATTTTTTTACTTTTTATAATCTCTGCAAATTCTTTACTAAGCAACTTATGCCATTTCATAATTTATCCCCCTTTTCAAAAATGACCAAAATGTATTTTTAGTCATTTTTACCCAAATAAAAAGGCTATATCTGTTCATACATATGCCTTATCCCCGAATTTATACTATGCACATTTTCATCTACATGATTATATTTAACCATCCTCCTTATACGATTGACCGATTTGTTCAATTAGTCATTTTTATAATATTAAAAGGATTATCTTAATTTGACAATCCTTTTAGTAAATAAAGTTCGAATAATTCCGATATTTTTTCTTTTTCTAACGGTTCATGATTTTTTTCCCAATCAAAAATAAGTGATACGTATAGGCGAAGCATAATAAATGCTGTAATTTCTGGATCACATTTGCTGATTTCACCCTTTTCAATCGCAATTTCTAAATACGATTGAATAACAGAAACGATTTCCACATCTACTTGTTGCATCACTTCTTGTACTTCTTTCGTTCCCATATCACGCTCTTCTTGAATTAGTTTAATCATGAGCTGATGTTCTTTTCTAAATTCTAATATGCTATATAATGCTCTATGTACATTTTCAAAAAATGAAATATCTGAACGAATTGCATTTTCTGCAACTTGCTTCATTTCTGTAATTAAATTAGAAATAATTTCACCAAATAGCTCTTCTTTATTTTTGAAAAAAGTATAAATCGTTCCTTTTCCTACATTCGCTAACTTCGCTACTTGATCCATCGTTGTTGCTTTATAACCGAACGCTGAAAAAGACTTTGTTGCAGCTTCAATAATAGAACGTTTTCGATCTATCGCCACATCTTCACCTCCAAAAATGACCAATTGGATAATATAGTCAATCAGTACATCTTTGATATTACCACACGCTTACATTCTATACAAGTTCTCTTTTTTATTATTCCCAGTATAAAAAAATTCCAGTCAATCTATATAATACTGTCATAGTGTATCAGAAAAAAAGGAGAAAGGAAAAGATGTTCTTCAGATATAATTTTTATGAACACCTTTTTCTTATTTCAGTTTAGAAAGCTTAATTTTGTCTAAACTAGAATTCAATATGTCCTTCCTTTTCCTTTCACTCTGACAATTTTCTTCTACAGTTAAACCTTACCTAACAACAACAAAATTCCTCTTTTTCTAATAAACAAATAAAAAAACAAGAAAATCCTTACATTTAATAGTAATATAGAAAGTAGACAGATTTATAAAAATAGTGGAGGCTTTTTCAGTCATGATGCGTGCGCTTCGTTTAAATATAAGGCAAGCTTTTTGTAATCGTGTTTCTTTAATTATTATGTTTAGTGGATTAGCTCTTATTTCTATTTATCATTATTATTATGTAATTCGTTATTTAGGAGACGCAACGAATGGGGCTATAGCAACTGCATTTAAATGGATCGGGTTTCGTAATAATGAAATGGATATTTATTTATTATTAATGCCTGTTATTGCAAGTTTACCATTTAGTACGAGTTATAATTCCGATAAATCCGATGGTTTCAAAACTTTTATAAGTAAGGAAATTTCCCTATTCTCGTATTCCTTTACAAAGTATATCGTTACATTTTTCTGCGGTGGATTTCTTTATACTTTACCGTTCATTCTTTCTTTATTACTTTGCAAATTAACAATTCCAAATGGAGATCCAACTGTCGGTACTAGCATGATAAATGGCAACGGAATGTTCGCAGAGTTATATTTCTCTTCTCCCATCACTTATATTTATCTATATATTGGGATTAATTTTTTATTCGCTGGTTTAATGGCCCTCTTAGGTTTAGCAGCGTCCACATGGTCACAAAAGGATTACATGGCACTTCTATTTCCATTGGCAGTTACTTCCATTCCCTTCGTCCTGCTAAATACAATATTCCCTACAATAGGCGGAGCACCTATTCACTTATATGATCCAAAACAACCATTACACGGGATGTCACCATACATTTTACAATGTACATTTTTCTTCCTTGTCAGCTTATTCATGTACATAAAAGGATTACAACGGGACAAAAAAAGATATATGAGAAGACTTCAAAAACGAGATCGATGTAGAAAGGCTTTTCAGCCATTATAAAGTGAAACTTTAATCAGTGGCGGTTTTATCCATCCCCCACTGATTATTAGCCTTCACCAATCGGGCTTTTACGGGCAGTTATCTCCCGCCTAACTTCTTTGCTCCCCAACTGAATTTTGAGGTGGGAGTTTTACTGCCCGGCGAATAGCGGGATAAAAACCTAATTTCCTCACGTTATCTTGGAAATTAGGTTTTTTATATTCATTTACGGCGTACCAGCCAATCCCCACAAAATAACAACAGCCGCAAAGTAAATCGCTTTAATAGCTACCACTAAACATAATGCAATAATTGCATATTTACTTAATTCTCTTCTTGCACCGATTAAAGTAAAAATAACCGCCAAACTAAACGTTATATAGGAAGTTGCGGTATTTATTAAGTAATACATACTATCTAGATTCTGTGTAAGCCCTGTTATATCAGCTACAAACTGAAGCATGACGATTATGCTAAAAAAAATTGCAAGCTGATTCATTAATTTCCCGTTTATTCGGGCTACCATATGTCTACACCTCCCTGTATTGAAGAATGAATATTCAATCTATTTTATCATAAGAATTCCTAATAATGTAAAAGAACGCTTAGTATATTTCTAAGCGTTCTTTCTCGACTATTTAAGAAGCCTTCTTCAAATCAATTTGAACAAGTACTGGATCGTGGTCACTTACACGTCCATGTTCTTTCATAATGTTTGAGTTTAAGTGTACAGGGTCTACAATTGTGTGCGGTGCGATGTTGTTTGTTACTAAAATATGATCTAGCACTTGTGCGTTACCTTCATGAATGTACGTGTAGCGGTTCTCTTTCGGCACTGTGTTTAACATATCTTTTAATATCGTTCCCTCTAGTGCTTCTAAAGGTTTAGAGAATTCAAAGTCATTCATATCACCTAATACAACAACTGGTGCATTTGTATTCTTTTCTTGAATACCTTGTACGAAATGATTCACTTCTTGTGCTAATTGAACTCGTTTTTCTTCACTCTTTAATACGAGCGGCTGCACTTTTCCAAATGGCGTTGCATCTCCTAGTTTTGAGTTTAAGTGATTTGAAATGACAACAACGTTTTGTCCTTGGAATGTAAATTCTGCCGCTAACGGTTTACGTGTACTTTCAAATAAAGGATTTTCGTCTCCAATACGAACTACATTTTTATCTAGTAACTTCGGTACTGTCGCTAATTTCACACGAGATGGGTTATAGAAGAAACCGACGCGAATATTCGCTCCAGGTGCCCCGCCGTCTTGATTGTTGTTCGGCGCAATTTCTACATACTCATACTTCGGTCCACGAATTTCTAATACAGCATCAATGATACGTTTTGCGCTTAAAGATGCATCAGTCGTACCGTCATTGATTGCTCCATTATTATCTTGCATCTCTTGTACACCGATAATATCAGGCATTTTTAAATTATATTTAATAGAATAAGCTAACGCTTTCACTTTTTCATCTGTTGTTTCTTTTTTGTTCGCTGAGAAGTTTTCAATGTTATATGTAGCAACTGTTAACTTATCAAGACGCGGCTGAATATTTGCCCCTACTTGCTTAAATCCGCCGTCCACTACAGATGGTAATTCCGTTACTGGCGAAATGCGGAACGAACCGTAGTCATATCCTACTACGCCTGTTATATCTCCAGTGAACGTATCGCCTACTTTCGCGACATAATCACGAGGTACTTTTACAGAAAGGCGCTCTGGATTTAATTGCTCTTTATCTAATAAAGGTGTACCATACTTCGTTACTACTTTATCTCCGCCATTTTTTACTGTTACATATAAATTACCGTTTTTCTGCGGAGCGATAATTTTTGGTGTTGGCATCGTAACGCGCATACCTTCTACACTTTCATAAAAGTCGATTGCATCTTCATTTGGATCAAATAGACCGAATGCATCATTATCGATAATTTGATCAGGGATTTTCACACCGTTTTCTCCTAATACAATCGGCGCTGGTAAAGGTTGATCTTTTGCGATTACAGCAACGCGACTCGCCTTAATTTCCGTCGTCGTTAAGTCTGTTTCAAATCGCTCTGCATATCCAGGTCCAACATATTCTTCTACTTCTCCATCAACTTGGACAAGATCTCCTACTGCTACATTCGCATCTTTTTTGTATACGTAAATACCTTCAGAAGTAGCTGGATCATTATCCGGCTGATTATCTTCTATATAAAAACCATTTTTATCAAGCGCTGTGACAACGCCCTCCACATTGTTTAATTTCTTCCCATTGTAAGGAGAAATATGTGATTTCCCTTGAATATCATGAATACGAACTGGTTCATTATTTACGATAATAAATGAAAATGTTGAAATCGCTGAAGAAGTAAGCCCTTCTTTCTCTGCAATTGCTTTAATCACACTATTCTCATTCACTACAATTTGTCCGTTATAACGAACACTCTTGTTTGTAGGATTAGAGCCATCTAACGTATAGTAGATTGTTGCTCCTTCTGTATTCGTTGTTAATGTTACTGCTGTTCCTTTTGCAACTTCCCCACCATTTGGTGATGCCACTACATCGCTAACGCGGTTTTGTTCTTCTCCTTGAAACTTATGAGCTGTTACTGATTTTAAACCTGGGCTACCGAAATATAACTCAAGCGTCCCTGTCAACCTAACTTTCTTCCCGATATTTTCAGGATGATCTTTCACGTTTACAGCCGTCCTCACATCACCTTTTGGCAATTGAACAGGCATGATCTTGTCTGGATTTGTTTCGTTTGGCGAATCGGCAATTGCCACGTTTGTGTCGTCAAACTTAGCCGGATCTTTCGTGTATTTAGAAGGACTTTGCGTATACCCAACGATATATCCTTCCACTATCCCCTTCGTTTTCCCTTGCTGCTTAAATACTTGAATTGCTTTCTCTACTGACATAGAAGTAGTTTCTTCCGCCTGCGCTAAAGTTCCAGTAAATGAAAGCAATAGCAATAATGATAAAAAGACACTTAATAATTTCTTCACAGCCATTTCCCTCTCCCTATTTCATATTTTCTCAACATTTCTATCATATCAAATGATTCGTTATATAGAACTATATTTCGACAAGTTTTACACAAAATTTATTTAATTTACAAGTTTTCAAACTATAATACAAAATAACTTATATAGCTTTATTGACTAAAGGTATTTTATCCAATAAACAAAACGCCTTCAATATAATTGAAGGCGTTTTGTTTGAAATATTTTAATGTGCGACTAATTTAGTCTCCATTACTTTCTCTAAATGAAATAACACACGTTTCGCCGCTAACTCACCTTGCTCAATACAAGCTGGAAGACCAGAACCAGCGTAAGAACTACCTGCCAAATACACACCTGGCAATTCTTCCTCCATAAATGTTGTGAGCTTTTTCATTCGCTCTTTATGGCCTACTGTATATTGAGGCATCGCTTCTTTCCAGCGGCTTACAATTGTAAACTCTGGATCCTCTGTAATATCCATTGTCTTTTGTAAGTCTTCGAGTACGAGCTGCACAATTTCTTCGTCAGTTTGTTCAACAATCGCTTCATCACCTGGGCGTCCGACGTAACAGCGAAGAAGCGTTTTTCCTTCTGGCGTTGTATGTGGCCATTTTTTGTGTGTCCACGTACACGCTGTAATTGTATAATCACTATTTCTTGATACGACAAATCCGGTACCATCAATATCACGCTGAATTGCAGACTTTGGGAAAGCAAGTGCCACGTTTGCAACTGATGTAGACGGAATGTTACGGAAGAAACGAAACTGCTTATACTGCGCAAACATAGATGGCAATACTTTATGCGGCGTCGCAACTACAATCGCGTCTGCTTCCATTTCTTTTCCGTTACTAAGCGTAATCGTATAACTATCACCAAGTTTTGCAACCTTTTCGATACGAGTTCCCTTCATTACCATATCATTAGGAATCTTCGTTTCAAGAGATTCTACTATAGATTCTAAACCGGTTTTCACAGTTTTAAATATTCCTTTTTTCAATTCAGCCTTCTCTTGCTTTGGAGCGAGCGTACGCATACCGAGTGAAATACTACGGTGCTCCTGTTCAATTTGATAAATTTGAGGGAATGTTGACATTAAACTCATTTCATCAATATCCCCTGCATAAATACCAGATAATAATGGCTCAATTAAATTTTCAACGACTTCATTTCCAAGACGATGCCTGAAAAACTGCCCGAGTGATTGATCAGAAACTGGTTTTGATCTAGGCATTAATAAGTCAAAACCAGCTCTTAGTTTACCAATTGGGGAGAACAATCCGGAAAATAGAAACGGCGTAATTTGCGTTGGAATTCCCATCATTGAACCGCTCGGCATTTTATGTAACCGATTGTTTACGAGAACGAACGATTGACCAGCCTTATTATTTACAAGTTCAGCATCAAGTCCTAATTCTTTCACTAATTTAGCTGCACTCTCTTTTCTTGCTAAGAAAGAATCAGGACCGCGTTCAATTGTAAATCCATCTTTTTGAACGGTTTGAATTTTCCCGCCAAGTTTACCAGACGCTTCTATAAGCAATGCATCTATCGGCAAGTTTTTTTCACGAATTTCTTTTTGTAAGTTATACATTGTTGTTAATCCTGTGATGCCACCGCCGATGATCACAACTTTTCCCCTCAAGTAAGCTCCCCCTTTCTACTTACATTACAGATTCTTTTTTCTTTAATACAACATCTGCTAAACAGTCGATAAATGCGTCCGATGAGTTTGGCATTTCTGGACGATAATATTTCGCGCCAATTTCATCCGTTACAACTTTACACTCAAAGTCATTGTCATATAAAACTTCTAAATGTTCCGCAACAAATCCAACTGGTGCGTATACGAATGAAGTATAACCGTACTTTTCATTTAGTTCTCTCGTTAAATCTTGTACATCTGGACCAATCCAAGGGTCTGGTGTATTTCCGGCACTTTGCCAACCTACTGCATAGTTTGCTACTTCAGCACCACGTGCAATATAGTCAGCTGTTTCGTTTAATTGATCCGGGTATGGGTCGCCGAGTGCGATAATTTTTTCTGGTAAGCTATGTGCAGATACGATTAACACTGCTTTTTCACGTTCTGCTTCTGACATACCGTTATATATACCTTTCACTGCATCGACCCAATACTGAATAAATTTCGGTTCTTTATACCAGCTATCGATGCCGTGAATTGTTAAGTTTCCAAGTTTTCCTGCTTCTTCTTGCGCTCGTCCTACATACGACTTCACGCTAAAAGTAGAATAGTGAGGGGCAAGAACGAGTGCAATTGCATCTTCTATTCCATCTTTATGCATAGCTTGTACTGCATCTTCAATGAACGGTTCAATATGTTTTAAACCAAGATACATGTGGTACTCTACTTCATCTTGTATTTCATTTAAACGTGTCTCTAACTTTTTAGCTTGCTCTAATGTAATAGTAGCTAAAGGAGAAATACCACCAATTGCACGGTAACGCTCTGTTAAATCTTCTAGCATTTCAGGACTTGGCTTTCTTCCTCTGCGAATATGTGTATAGTAACGTTCAATATCTTCTTCTTTATATGGCGTTCCGTATGCCATTACAAGCAAACCAATTTTCTTTTTCATACAGACAATCTCCTTTACTTCGCTAACTGTTCTTTAGAGTACTCATGAATAAATGTAGTTAAGCGTTTTAATGTATCTGGATTTACTTCTGGGAATACGCCGTGACCTAAGTTAAAGATATAACCTGGCTGCTTCATCCCTTGATCTAAAATACCTTTTACATGTTCTTCAATAACAGGCCAAGGTGCTAATAAGAATGAAGGATCCATATTTCCTTGTACCGCCTTGTGAACACCACGTGCGCGTGCTTCTTCAATCGGTAAGCGCCAATCTAAGCCTACTACATCAAGCGGTAAGTCGTGCCATTCATTCACTAAATGTGCAGCACCTACGCCGTGCATAATCATTGGAACACCCATCTTACGAACTTCTGCAAAAATACGCTCCATCGCTGGTTTAATAAATATACGGTAATCCGCTACATTTACTGCTCCAACCCAAGAATCGAAAATTTGAACCGCTTTTACTCCTGCGTTAATTTGCGCTTTTAAATATGTAATAACCATATCTGCAAGCTTATCCATTAAAGCGAACCAAGCTTTCGGCTCTGCATACATAAACGCTTTCGTATTATGATAGTTACGAGAAGGACCGCCTTCAATCATATAGCTCGCTAACGTAAATGGAGCTCCTGAAAAACCGATTAACGGTACATCTAACATTTCTGTCGTTAATAAACGAATTGTATCTAGTATGTAAGGTACGTCATCTTCTGGATTGATTTCCCCTAATTTTTCTACGTCTTGTAAAGAACGGATTGGACTATCGATAACTGGACCAATGCCAGATTTAATTTCCACATCAACACCAATTGCAGGTAGTGGTGACATAATATCTTTATAAAGAATTGCTGCGTCTACGTTATATTGATCAACTGGCAACTTTGTAACGTAAGCGCACAACTCTGGATTATGTGTAATTTCAAATAAAGAATATTTCTCTTTTATCTTTCTATATTCCGGCTGTGAACGACCTGCTTGACGCATATACCATGCTGGTACATACTCTGTACGTTCCCCCCTACATGCTTTTAAAAATGTCTCATTTATAGTTCTTACCAAGACCCTAGCTCCCTTCCTTACCAATGCTTTTTCTTTAAATATGCTCTATTCCGATATTTATCTTTTTTTACTATACAGCTTGTAAAAACAAAATGCATAACATTATGTACGTTGTTCATTAAATTGACACAAACGTTCGTAAAAACGTTTACTATTTTCACAACATTCTTATTATAGCACAGAGAAAAACTACGGTTTAGCTACTTTTGACTTTTCTCCTTCACGGTTCGTTTGTGTGTTATATGGTACAACGTAAAAACTTGGTTTTGAGAATATATTAATAAACTTCTCCTCATATTTCCCCGTTCCTTTTGCCGTTCCAACGTGAGTATGAATTCCTTTTTCAACTTTATAAATCCGATACATAATTCGCTCATCAGGAAGCGGCGTCCAGCTTAGTTTCATTGCAAATAAACCGAAAGGACTAAATGCTAGTTTTGCTTCCACGTTTTGAATCTTATCTAAACGAATTGGCAGTCCAATTGTTTCAACACCTTTTGGCCTATGAAAACTCGCTTTATCTTGTATGTTTGCTTTCGTTAAAATCTTTTTAAATAACATCGTTGCAGATGCATTTCCATCTTGTAATTGATGCTCTTTATCGGTGCGGTCATAGCCAATCCAAACTGCACCTACTAAATTCGGTGTATATCCAACGAACCACATATCACGCGCACCATTGTCATCATTCGGCAATGAAGTTGTGCCTGTTTTTCCAGCTAAAGCTCCATTATATACGCCAGCTTTCGCCGTACCTTCTTTCACAACTCCTTCAAGCATCTTTGTCATATACCATGCCGTTTGCTTCGAAAAGACTTTCGTTTCAGCTTTTGATGATTCTCCAATGACCGCCCCGTGTCTATTTAATACTTTATCGATAACGTGCGGTTCGATAATATTCCCGTTTGCTAAAAAAGATCGGTACATTTTGACAAGATCAAATGGAGACACACCATTTTTTAGCCCGCCAAGTGCTGTGCTTAAACCTGAGTCCGCAATATGAACATTCCCTTTCTCTAAATATTGCTTTCCCTCATCTACCCCTAATTCATTTAATAAAGATACAGCTGGCACATTTGCTGATTCTAATACCGCATCGTACATCGTCATCTCTTTCGTATACTCATGATTATAATTTCGAGGTTCATAACCTTCAAACGAACTTTTTTCATTCGTTAATAAAGAATATGGATTATATTTCTTCGTCTCAAGTGCAGGTCCATATACGATAAGCGGCTTTAAAACAGAACCAGGCTGCCGCTTTGCAAAAACGCGATTAAGCCCTCTCGGAACATACTCTCTTCCGCCAATCGCGGCTTTAATTCCGCCAGTCTGATTATCCATTAATAAAAATGCACCTTGCGCCCCGTTTTCTTTACCAGGGAAATTTCTCGCATCTTGAAACTGGTTATATGCTACCTTTTGAACTTTTTCATCCATCGGTACGACAAACGTATATCCTCCGCGCAGTACTTCTTGATGCGATAAACCATATAAACGCGCCGCTTCATCTATAACCATATCGATATACGGCATATATGCGAGTTCACGTTCATCTGAATTTTTATAAAGAGCGATTGTTTTCCCTTGGTAACGAACACTATCTTCCGCTGTTAAATAGCCTTGTTTATGCATAAGTGACAAAACAAGATCACGGCGCCCTTTACTCTTTTCTAGGGATAAGTACGGTGAATAGCCATTTGGCGCTTTCGGAAGCCCTGCAAGCATAGCTCCCTCTTCCACTGTTAAATCTTCTACATTTTTATTAAAATACAACTTTGCTGCCGCTTGAATACCATATGCCCCATGACCGAAATAAATATGGTTCATATACATTTCAAGAATTTGCTGCTTCGTATATTTTTGCTCTAATTGAAGAGAAATTGCGACCTCTTTCAATTTACGCGTAAATGTTTTTTCGCGAGTTAAAAAGACATTTTTAGCTAGTTGTTGCGTAATCGTACTACCGCCTTCTACCTTCTCTCCAGCTAACGCATCTTTATAAAGCGCCCGAAATATAGAAGGGTAATCAATTCCTTGATGCTCATAAAAACGAGAATCTTCCACAGCAATAAATGCTTGCTGCACGTACTTTGGAATTTCTTCAATCGGCACGAGCTCTCTATTTTCTACATATAACTTCGTAATTTCTTTTCCTTTCTGGTCAACGATACGTGATGAAGAGTGGAAAACAAGCTGCTTTTCATCCATCATATAGCCACCAGTTAACACAATAAGTTTATAGAGTACAATCGCTACTACGAACGTTGCTACCCCGCCTAATAAAGTCCACTTTGCTTTCTTCATACATCGGCCTTCTTTCCAAATGATGGTACATTTATTATTTGAAAAAGAAGTATCTTTATGTATATAATCTTCGAAGTTTTTTAAGAGAATTGATATAATAGAGACAAACCATAAAGGGGGCATTAAAATGAAGGCTATTATTTCATACGAAACACCTCTAGAACAAGCACATTTCACTGCAAAAAATAACGAAAAAGATATGTTTTATAAAGAAAATACTGAAGAATCTGTAGAATCGACACTTCAGTATGACGTATTAGACGCTGTTGGAGAATTTAAAGGACAATCTGGCTACATCGTTTGTAACAACATTTCTGTAACAGACGAAGGTCGCCCAGTATTTGAAAACCGTTTTAAAAACCGTGCTGGTCTAATCGAAAATGAGCCTGGCTTCCAGGCAATCCGTGTTCTTCGCCCATTAAGTAACGATACATATGTCATCTTAACGATGTGGGAAACAGAGCAAAACTTTAAAGACTGGACAGAATCACGTTCATTCGAAAACGCTCATAAAAAACGCCCTGCACAAGCAGAAGGACAAGGACAAGCACAAGCGCATCCACATGCAGAACAGCAAAAAAGTATTTTCTCGCGCCCGTCGTTCGTGACTACTTTTGATGTGTTAGTTTAATTTTCGGAGTTCGGAGTCTTCGGTATGTGAAATTATACCGGCGATTTTTGAAATATATCGGCGCAACTCAAAATATATCAGCGATTTTTCGAATATATCGACTTATCGACAAATGACGACACACAAAAAGGAAACACCATTACACACTGGTGTTTCCTTTTTCTTTGTACCAATTATATATGCGAAGCGCGTCTTCTTTTCTCATATGCTTCACTTTATACCTCTGCCCCGCCACCGCTACAGCAGCTGTACATAACTCGTCTTTCTTTTGAAAATAAGATTGATTGTATCCGACCACTTGAACATGCCTTCTTCGCATGATCCCTGTATATTTCGCGAGACCTCGGTGCACCATTACTAACTGATTGTCTCGTATCATATATCCACCACTTTTATATCTACCGTATGCAAGTATTGTAAATACAATAAATAGCGGTATAAGAACGAACAACGCAGTATGTTGTTTAAAATATATACTCGTACCAGCGATTGGCACAGCGAGCACAGTACTTGTAATCCAGCCCATTATGACGTAACGGCGTAACGCAGCCTTCGGTAAATGAACGATTTCCTCTTCTATTTCATATGGCAACTGTAAATAGGCAAGTAGCTGCTGTACATCTTTTTTCTTCATAAAAGGATGTAACATCACTTCATTCCCTGCCGCTTCTATACTTTGAATGACTTCCAC
Source organism: Bacillus sp. P4_E1 (assembly GCF_056401715.1). Lineage (NCBI taxonomy): Bacteria > Bacillati > Bacillota > Bacilli > Caryophanales > Bacillaceae > Bacillus > Bacillus sp. P4_E1. Next base: position 326,132 of record NZ_JBFUIV010000003.1, on the reverse strand, counting down.
TTCGACAGAGCAATAACCGAAAGGCTGGCGGAGAATTCCTTCTTTCACAGTAATTGCTTGAATGCGGTGGAGCTTTAAGACAAACTCTTTCTTATCAAATAACCCTTGCACAATACGAATTTCATTTCCGTTTCGCTCTATTTTAAAGTTCGCATATTTTAGCGCATAACCAGCTGTCGAAACGACCCACGAAACCGCCATTAAAATCGCGGCCATAACGATTAATTCATATACACCGTTATCCATCACATACGCTTCCACTTTATTTATGAGCCATTCTGGAAGAAATTGATTAAACTCTGTGTAAATAAGAAGTAATCCAGAAAACACTAATCCGAATCTACCAGACGTAATGGAAGCTACTAAAATCTCTTTCATCGTTAACTGATAAATCGTCTTACTTTCTTCTGCCATGGGTACTTCTTCACTCGCAGCGCTTCTTTTTTTATTTAATAAGGCAATTAGTTCCTTCGCTTCATCTTCTTTAATACCAGCTAACATCACTTCCGGCTCACTACCGCCGCCCGCTACTTCTATATTTAATTTCGTAAGCCCAAGCATTTGATAAATGACATTAGAAGATGTACTAATGTTTTGCACACGATCTTTATTTAAATAACTTTCCTTCTTCACAAAAACACCGTGTTTTATATGTACAATATTATTTTCAACCCAGTACACTTTGAAATACCATTTTATAGCTGAGAAAATTGCCATAATAAATAATATGGCCAAAAGAACAAGATGTAAGAAATACCAAGGTTTTACTTCACCATCTGAACGAAATAAAACAAGCAAAATAAAAGGCAACAAAGTCGCAATTCGAATACCTAACAATATCGTGATCGGATGTTGCCTCTTATACACCCTCATCACTCACCTTCGCAAGCTCTCCAATTTGTCTTTTCAACTGCTCTGCTTCTTCTTTCGTTAAGCCTGGAATACTATGAGAAGTTGCCGCTGTTGAAATATGTAATTCTGCTAAATTATACTTTCTCATAATCGGTCCTTGCTCAATCGTTACGTGCTGCACGCGGATCATCGGAATAAGTACGCGTTTTACAACGAACATTCCCTTTTGAATCTCAATCTCTTCTTCATTTAATCTGTAACTATAATAACGTTGACGTAAATTTGGAAATACAAAATAGTCGAGTGGTATGTATATAACTGCTCCTGTCACTAACAATCCAAACAACCAGCCCCACCAGTTAAAGTTAATCATAAAAAAGAAATACGCAATTACGACTGCTAGTATAACTGCCGCCCCAATTAAAGCATGAATTCTCCACACTTTTAGCATATTAGAATGAATTTCCCTCTCTAACGGCTGCATCTCATCACTCCAATTATATAAATTTATTAATTATATATTAGTTGTTATATACAGTTTTGTAAAATTATAGTTTCTTACATTGTGTCGAGCATTTCTTTAAAATTCCCTTCATTAATGGAATACACATAAAGAAAGAAGAAGCAATAGCATCTCTTCTTTATACAAATCATTTCTTCTATAATAGCTTTATTATTAAATATAAATTTCTTCTTTCCAACTACTAGATTTTGATTTGACCACAATTAAATTTTCACTTTCCCATTTTAATGTGCCTAAAAATCTTGAATACACCATTTCGTTACCTACCTCTTCCACCAATAATTGATCGCGAATCTTTAAACCCTTTTCATCGTACACCTCACATCGTAGTTGGAAACCTTTAACACGATGAATTCCTTTTAATATCGCTATCTTCTTACGGCTTGGGCTTTTTTTAGGTGTCTTCCCTACTAAAAATATCCCTTCATAGTTTTGTTTCACAATTTCTCCCAAAGACTCTTCGACATACTCTCTAACAATAGATGGTGAGAGAGTAGAGTTTTCTTCAAGCCCGGGGATAACATATTGATGTACTAATTTACAAAACTCATTGTATTTCTCTTCAACTGAATCACGTGTTAAAAATCCCATAAAATCGTAAGGAACATATACACAAATTTCACCTAAGGCTCTATTCACTTTATATGAAATATCAGTGTTCTCATTAGCTAAACAATAGACAGTAACTTGCTCAATCTCTCCTAATCCCATTTCAAACTCGTTAATTTTCTTTGAGAAAATTAACTCAAAAATCCTAATTTCATGCACACGCAAATAATGTTTTTTAGGACGTTGTTTTTTCCAATCATAAAATTTTACTTCGAGCACTATAATTCACTCCTTTTAATAAAAAACACTATGAAAACAATGTAATCCTACAACATCATAGCCTCATACATTCATTATATTAAAAATAAAGCTAGTTTTTTATAATTTTTTTGATATAATTACTTACGGGAAAAGGGAAGACATTTATCTTCCCTTGTGTTTTTATTTGCATCTAGTACTTTTGCTAGATGCTTTTTTTTATGCTAAAAAGGTACCCTCAAATACTTTGAGGATACCTTTTTCATCAATTTAGTGCATTTCAACAATTGTACCATCTTCGAACACCTTGAATACTCCAGTAAATCCTGCTCCAGCTGCGCCTTCTATTTTATATGTCGTACGCACTCTAATTTGATAATATTTCTTTCCATTTTCTACTTGCGTATCCTCTAGCGTGTAATTATATTCTTCTTTATATTCATTTTTGATATATTCTTTAGCTTTCTCAAAAGTAAATGCATTTTGATTCTTTCCTGTCTCTACTTTTTGGTTCTTTTCTGTTACTACCTTCTGATTCTTTTCTGTCGCTACCTTTTGATTTTTTTCTGTCTCTGTTTTTTGGTTCTTTTCTGTTACTGCCTTTTGATTTTTTTCTGTCTCTGCTTTTTGGTTCTTTTCTGTCGCTACCTTTTGACTCGTTACTGCATCATTTTTTTGTGCCTTCGCTGCTGTCGTTACACTCTTTGCAGTTTTTTCCTCTTCACCAATTTTAGTGATTAATCCTAAAGCCTTTTTATTATATTCTTCAAGGTTCTTGTTATCTTTTGTTTCTGAAACTACCTTATTTAACATCTCTTTCGCTTCTGCATAATTTTTCTTACTTATTAACTCTTCGCTTTTCACCAGTTGCTCGCTATAATTCTTTTTTTGTTCTAAGATCGCTACTAATGCTGTTCGTTCTTCCTTGGCTTGTTTTATAAGCGTATTATTTCCATTCTTCATGTTCTCTACTTTTCCAAATGACTTGATTGATTCTTCTACCTTTGTTTCTTCTTTTAACTTCACTGCTTCAATCATTACTTTCGTTTGTTCTACAAGCACTGTTGCATCTGAATCATCTTTTTTCTCATCTAATGCTCGTTCAAATGATGATAAAGCATTTTTATATTCTTTATTCGTTAACGCGGTCTTCCCTTCATCCATTGCTTTGTCAAAATCCCCATTACTACATCCAGCTAGCATTAAAAACGTAAGTCCAATTACCGTTAATAACTTTCTCATTTTCTCTCCCCCTATATATACCTAAAACAATAACATCATATGTATAAAAGTCTGTGTAGTAATTAGACTGAAAGTAAATATGTACTGTACATTTCATTTACTATCATTACTTAAAACTCCTAAATAGTTGGTAGTTGGTTTTCTTCTTCTTTTAAGACAGAAAGGAATTTTAATAAAGCCCTTACTCAGAATCTTTACTACACACACTCTTATACACATAGAAAAATCATTTTTCGTTTATAGTTTGCTATTTCTTCAGCTTTAAACATTCTCAGCTAATTGGAATACAAACTATAATCTGTAACATACCGAAAAGCAACAGAAAACAAAACGTAACAAAAGTCACGATTTGTAACTCTTTTGTAACACAAATGTAACATAAAGGTTTTAAACATACAATAGTTTTTTTTACATTATTTTCCCCCCTCTACATTTTAAGATCCAATAAGATTCCAACCCTAATTTCATCTCCCACCTACTATTGGACTATCGCTCTTCAAACGCTTTAAGAACGGGACTTATTTCCTAAATCATTAAAATTAATTACATAGATTGCTCTTTTTCAACAAAACACTACGAAAACGTATAACCTTTTCCTTCCATACCTTTACACATCAAATATATATAATAAAGCTAGTTTTTATACTTTTTTTGAAATAAGCACATTCGTGAAGCGGGAAGACATTTATCTTCCCTTGTGTTTTTTATTTGCAGCTAATTCTTTTGCTAGATGCTTTTTTTATGCCAAATAAAGATAAAAAAGGTATCCTCAAATACTTTGAGGATACCTTTTCACTTTTATTATCTTTGCTGTTTTCTACCTAATACGAGTAATCCAAAACTCATCATTACAAGAAGTGCTCCCATATATGGTTCCACAGGCATTTTCTGCCCTGTCTTCGGTAATTCTTTTTCAGGTTTCTCTGGATTCGTTGTTCCAGGCTTCTCTGGGTTCATTGTTCCAGGCTTCTCTGGGTTCGTTGTTCCAGGTTTCTCTGGATCTGTTGTTCCAGGCTTCTCTGGATCTGGTTTTTCCGGTTTTTCTGGATCTGGTTTTTCCGGTTTTTCTGGATCTGGTTTTTCCGGTTTTTCTGGATCTGGTTTTTCCGGTTTCTCTGGATCTGGTTTTTCTGGACCTGGTGGTGCTAAATGACTCAATTCGTTTAATACTTCTAATTGAACTGAATTTATCATTCCTTTTGTGATTTCAAATGGAATTGGATTAGTTAATTTTTCATATCCTTTTGGTGCTTCTACTTCTACAAGTGTGTAGTTACCTACAGATAGATCTGAGACTTTTGCTTTTCCTTCTTTATCTGTTGTTACTCTCGCTACTACTTTACCTTTGTCATCATGAACTTCAAACACAGCTCCTGATAATATATTCTTGCTTTCAGCAGCCATTTTTGTAATTTCCACTGAACCTTTATCTAACTGTTCATTCTCTACTTTCAATGATAAAACTTTCGTCCTACCTTTTTTAATTTCAAATGATACTGGTTCTGTTAACTTCTTGTAACCTGGTAAGCCTGCTTTTTCTACTAATTTGTACTTTCCTACAGATAAGTCTGAGAATTTTGCTTTTCCACTTTTATCTGTTGTTAATTCCTTTACTACTGTTCCAGCTTCATCTTGTACTTCGAAGACTACACCTTCTAATGCTTTTTGGCTCTCTTTATCTACTTTTGTAATTTCTACTGAACCTTTGTCTAATAGTTCATTCTCTACTTTCAATGATAAAACTTTCGTCATACCTTTTGTAATTTCGAATGATACTGGTTCTGTTAGTTCTTTGTAACCTGGTAAGCTTTCTTTCTCTACTAATTTGTACTTTCCTACAGATAAATCTGAAATTGTTGCTTTTCCTTCTTTATCTGTCGTTACTTCAGTTACTACTTTGCCTTGCTCATCTTGCACTTCAAAGACTACGCCTGCTAATGCTTTTTGACTGTCTTTATCTACTTTTGTAATTTCTACTGAACCTTTATCTAACTGCTCATTCTCCACTTTCAACGATAGGACTTCTGTCATACCTTTTGTAATTTCAAATGATACTGGTTCTGTTAATTTTTTGTATCCTGGTAAGTTTTCCTTCTCTACTAATTTGTACTTACCTACAGATAAATCTGAAATTGTTGCTTTTCCTTCTTTATCTGTCGTTACTTCTGTTACTACTTTTCCTTGCTCATCTTGCACTTCGAAGACTACGCCTGCTAATACTTTTTGACTGTCTTTATCTACTTTTGTAATTTCTACTGAACCTTTATCTAACTTTTCGTTCTCTACTTTCAATGATAGGACTTCTGTCATACCTTTTTTAATTTCGAACGATACTGGTTTCGCTAGTTTTTTGTATCCTGGTAAGCTTTCTACCTCTACTAGCTTATATTTCCCTACTGATAAATCTGAAATTGTTGCTTTTCCATCTTTATCTGTTGTTACTTTTGTTACTACTTTATCTTTTTCATCTTGCACTTCGAAGACTACGCCTGCTAATACTTTTTGGCTGTCTTTATCTACTTTTGTAATTTCTACATTTCCCTTGTCTAACATTTCGTTTTCTACTGTTAAAGTAAGAGATTTTGTCATACCTTTTTCAATTTGGAAAGTAATCGGATCTACTAATTGCTTATATCCTTTTGGTGCATTTACCTCTACCAACTTGTATGTTCCAACTGATAAATTAGTAACCTGTGCGTGCCCTTTTTTATCTGTCGTTATTTTAGCGACTACTTGTCCTGCTTCGTCTTGAATCTCAAATACGGCATCAGCTAAAGCATCTTTATTTTCTTTGTCTACTTTTGTAATTTCTACATTTCCTGTATCCACTAATTCATTTTCGACAGTTAATTGTAATGCTGTAACTCTACCTTTTTCAATTTCGAATAAAATTGGTTTTTCTAGTGGTTTGTATCCGGCTGGTGTTTCTACCTCCACCAACTCATACTTTCCAATAGATAAATCTGAAACATTTGCTTTTCCATCTTTATCCGTTGTTACTTTAGTAACTACTTTCCCTTTTGAATCACGTACTTCAAACACAACACCTTCTAATGGTGCTTTACTATCTTTGTCTATCTTTGTGATCTCTACATTCCCTGTATCTACCATTTCATTTTCTACAGTAAATGTTAAAGACTTCGTCATACCTTTTTTAATTTCAAATGATACTGGTTTTTCTAACTTTTTATAACCAGGTAAACTTTCTACCTCTACTAATTCATACTTTCCTACAGGTAAATCTGAAACATTTGCTTTTCCATCTTTATCTGTCGTTACTTTTTTCACCTCATTGCCCTTTTCATCTTGGACAACAAACGTTACTCCCGCTAACGGTGCCTTATTATCTTTATCTATCTTTGTTATCTCTACATTTCCCGTATCTACCATTTCATTTTCTATTTTTAATGATAGTACCTCGATCATGCCTTTTTTGATTTCAAATGATACTGGCTCTGTTAGTTTCTTATAGCCTGGTAAACTTTCTACTTCTACTAGTTTGTACTTTCCTACTGATAGGTCTGCAATTTTTGCTTTTCCACTTTTATCTGTTGTTACTTTCTTTATTACTTTTCCAGCTTCATCTTGCACTTCGAAGACTACACCTTCTAATGCTTTTTGGCTGTCTTTATCTACTTTTATAATTTCTACTGAGCCTTTATCTAACTGCTCATTTTCTACTTTCAGTGATAAGACTTCTGTCATACCTTTTTTAATTTCGAATGATACTGGCTCTGTTAATTTTTTGTAACCTGGTAAGCTTTCCGTCTCTACTAATTTGTATTTTCCTACTGATAAGTCTGAGACATTCGCTTTTCCATCTTTATTTGTCGTTACTTTTTTTACCACTTTTCCTTTTTCATCTTGCACTTCGAAGACTACGCCTGCTAATGCTTTTTGGCTGTCTTTATCTACTTTTGTAATTTCTAATGAGCCTTTGTCTAACTGCTCATTTTCTACTTTCAATGATAGGACTGTCGTCATACCTTTTTTAATTTCAAATGATACTGATTCTGTTAGTTTCTTGTAACCTGGTAAGCTTTTCGTCTCTACTAATTTGTACTTTCCTACTGATAGATCTGAAACGTTTGCTTTTCCATCTTTATCTGTTACTACTTTTCTTACCACTTTATCTTTCTCATCTTGGACTTCAAATTCGACACCCGCTAATACTGCGCCGCTTTCTTTGTCCACTTTTGTAATTTCTACATTACCTTTGTCTACCATTGCATTTTCTACTGTTATTGGGAATATGCCGTCCCCTGTTACATTTACTTCGAACTCTTTTTCTTTTAATTGGTATCCTTCGGGCGCTTTCGTTTCTTTTAAAATATATTTTCCTGGTGCTAACGGTTTAGAAATTGCCTTACCGTCTTTATCTGTAATAATATGTTCAACTACTACACCGTCTTTTACTACATCAAACTCTGCATTTGCTAATGGCTTTTCACCATTTTCCGAATCAATTTTCTTTAATTCAATTTGACCCTTTTGCAGGGTATTTTTAATTTCAATTGTTTTTGTTTCTCCAGCTTGAAGCGTAACCTCTACCGGACTTGTTAATTTTTGATATCCTTCAGGTGCTACTTTTTCATAAACTTTATACGTCCCAGGAGCTAAAGTTTGAGGTGCTGAAAAACCTTTTTCGCCTGTTTTCAGTACTGCAACAACCTTATCCTCACTATCTCGAACTTCAAATTCGGCACCTGTTAACTCTTTAGTCGGATCCTCAGCATCTATTTTATGAATAGCTACTGTACCGTCTTTTGGAGGTTCAGGCGGCGTAACCGTTACTTCATTTGATGTTAATTTCTTATCATCAAAATGTAATTCTGCTTTATTAGGAATCTTCTTATCTACGTAAGAAGATAAGTCTGCATCAGCTTTAATTTCCGCCTTAATATTCAAGTTAATTATCTGGTCCTCATATGACTTATAGTCAAAACTCTCACCGAACGTAAATATTACTTCACTTTTTTGTTTATCTATCTTTAGTGTTCCTTTAGAAGTAATATCTTGGCCATTTTGATCATACACTTTTGCCTCTAATACTTCTAATACATCTTCTAAATCATCACTAATTACCATAGATGTGTATTTAGGAGGATCGTTTGGTATATGTGTACCAACTTGATATTGAATAGGTTGATCCATTTGCGCTAACTGCTGATTCTCTACAAGCTTACCATTCTCATCAACTATATTCTTTTCAATACTAGGTGGATTATCGTCGCCTGAACCGGTTCCTCCCCCACCACTTACGAATACTTCTCCTACTTTTTCTTCAGTTTTAATATTTTTGCCTTCTAATTTCACTGTATTTTTATGAGGCTTTGCAGCGGGATTGGTAATCTTTGTTTTATATCTTAAAATATAACCTTTTGAACTGTCTGGAAATTCAATTGTAAATCCAGTCTTCGTTGCATTGATTTTAATTTTAGATAAATCTGCTGGCTTAATATTTGTTGGTGCATAACCATCTTCAAATACAGCCTCTTCTAATACTACACTGTCTGTAATTAACTCATGCCCAGGTCCTAATGTATCTGTTAATTTAAGATCTTGCATTTCTGTTCCAGTTGCATTTACATATACAAGCCAATCAGCAATGGACGGATCTTCTTGATTATAAGAACCCCATTTCAATAGGTTATCTGTATTGGGCTGCGGCTTCGGTCTCTCTGTCGTATTACTTACACTTACTTCTTTATTTACGATTTGACCATCAACGTTAAATTCTAATGGGATTTTTTGGACACCATCATATGCTTCTAGACCAAAGTAAAATTCTACGAATAAAGAACCTTTAACGTTATTCTTTCCTTCTACATAATCACCCATAGTACACGTTAATAGACCCTTTTTCATCTCACATGTACCAACTGTTTTGCCTTCAGCATCTTTTAAAGGAAAACTCATATTCATAAGATCTTTTCTAAATTCTTTTGGCATATCAATTGTGAATTGATCTCCACTTTTTATTTGCTCTTTAGCTGACCACTTCACTTCTACTTTCATACCATCTGAAGCCTGATATGGTTCAGATGTTGTGCCATCAGTACGAGAAATATTAATCTCGTCCACTGGATTTTTTATCACAGCGGCTTGAATAACTGGAGCCCATACATTCAGCACTGAAAACAATACTAGAAAAACTAATGAAATCATTGAAATGTGCCTTTTAGTACTTTTCGTTTGCATAATTTCCTCCTAATTTTTTATATTTATATAATAAAAAAAGACCGTCCGGTTGCATCAAAAATGTGCAACCAGACGATCTTAGTAACCAATATATTACCGTAGACTCTAAGCTTTGCGGCCTATCCTTTCGAATAGTGTGCTAAAAATATTTTTTTATTCTTTTTTTGTTTCATTTTCCTTTTGAACCAAATATTACTATACCGTCTGGACGGTTATAATTCAACACCCTGCAAAATTGTTCTATTATTCTAATAAAAAAATAATTCCCCATCGGATTAAATAAACCAATGGGGAATTATTTTTTATTCTATAGTTTGTATATTCTATTTACAGGAAGCATTGATAAGAGCTTGAATCACTTTTTCTCTTAATTCAGAACTTAGTCTTCCAATCCCTAAATATTCCGAATACCATAATCCATCAGCTGCTAATCTAATAATTGTGGCACAAACAGAATCCATTTCATCATTTTCTATTTTAGTTTGCAATTGCTGAAATGCTTGTTGTAATGGCTCAAGTAATTCCGGTTTTAGCATTAATGCTGCCATCATACTACTACACAACTCTTCTGTTCTTTTCTCATTACTTAATCTTTCCTCTACAAAAGAACGAATCCACCTTCCTTTCTTCTCTGTGTCTTCCGTTACCCTATTATGAATAGCACCATGATACTCCTCTGTCCCTTTAAGTATCATGCCTTCTATTAAAGCTTCTTTATTTGAAAAGTGATACAATAATCCACCTTTACTTACACCTGCCTCTTTTGCTACTGCTTCTAAAGTTAACTTAGCTACCCCTTTAAATTGAACAATTTGAGAAGCGGCGGCTAAAATCTTTTGCCGTGTTATGCTCGTGTTCATTCCTTTTTAAACCCTCATTTCTACTAATTCTATCTAAATACGTATTTTATTTTTAATATTGTTCAGTACTACTAGGTATTTTTTTATTCAATATAGGCTTCATTATCTTTGAATTGTTAGTTGCTTCTTCTATTAAAAATTTCCATATCATCCAATATGATAACATTAAATACACTCCGTAGACTATACATCTATACATTTATATAAATTCCTAATATTCCCATAAATGCGAAATACAATTTTAACGAGTCGATTTCCTATCCTTTAGTTTTCAAGCATTTTTCGACGCTGGTCTTCCTACCACCCTATCAGCTTTATTGTTTTATTTTATAAGACGTTGCCAATTCTTTAATCACTAAATAAAAAATGTTATTACTTCTCTTTCTATAAGTAATAACATTTTCTACCTATAAACCACTTAACAAATTTGCTTCCAACTAGCATCCTTCATATCTTCACCAGTCGATTTTCTAACTGATTCAACAAAACATTCCTCACAAGCACCAAACGCAATGAAATTTTTCTGCGCTTGTCTTAGCGAAACCTCATTTGCTCCGCCTTCAAAGTCATGATCGTTAAACTGAACAGGATCATCTTCCCAATAACATATGTTACAGATTTCATATGTACCTGGTGGTTCTTCTTCTAATGTTTTATATCCGCAGCATGGACAAGTGTATTTCATTTTGTCACTCCATTATTAACTGATTTTTTCTCCCATATATTCCGACTCACAAAGAATGTAACAGCACAAATCATAGTTATTCCCATGAAAAGAGTATTAGAATCTTCGTATGTAGTTGGAGTCCCTACCGTTACGAAAACAATACTAAAAGCTAAAAGCAAATATAATAATAAAGATATAATATAGCTTAGTTTAAAACGTAAAATGATACCTCTAAACAATAGCTCACCAAGTAGACAGCCACCTAAAATAATAGGTACTCCGAAATACAATGTAAGGACTCCCATTTGCGAAGTAGCTTGAATTACCTTTCCAAGTATAGTCGGCGAAATCATCTCATTATTTTTTCCCATCCTATCATATAAATCAAGTACCGTTAATGAAATAAATAAACTTAATATAGAAAATGAATACGGAATTAAAAATTTGCTCAATCTCATTCACCTCACTTTTCCCTTTACATATATTATTCATTATTTTCTATCATTTTTACATAAAAAAATAACCCTCTATGATAAAACATAGAGGGAAGAATTTCTATATAAAAACCTGTACCTTATCCTGAAGTGAACCCCGAAAACAGAACACATATCAAAACACCTAAACCGTCTGTTCCCTATATTCTTTAGGGGACAAGTGGTTTAGGTGGTTTATTAGAAGGTAGTACCTTCTTTTTTATAATATTCTTTTGAAATCTCTTCATAAAATGCAGCTGATGTCGTGTAGAAATAAGGTACTAACCATAAGAAACCGATTCCTAAAGTAAGAATACTTAAAATGAACCAACCTAAGAAACTTAAGCATAGTAAAAAGTAATCCATTTTATGTCCATTCATCATATGGCGACTTTCGGTAATCGCTTGATTCGCTGTGTATTCTGGACGATCATTCAAAATAAAATACGTCATAGAATAAGAAAATGATTTAATAATACCCGGAATAATAAGAAGTAATGTCCATAGCATCAAGTATACATACATTAGTAAATATGTTAAAAACGACTTCATAAGCTTACTTCCATCGCTAAACCATCTAAATAAATCACCAATACGAGCACTAGTCTCACGGATTACATTTAAAACAAGATAGTAGGCGCCTATTGTTAACGGACCAATAACAAGCATTGCAATAATACTTACTGTAAGCGAATCACTTGCTTCTTCCCAACCCCAAAACATCGAGAAAACACCTGTAATTAGAAGTTCAACAGCTCCAATAAGGATTCCAAGTAATAAGGTTGCCCCTACCGCTAATCCCCATTTTCCTTTTAATGCATCAAGTGCTTCTCTTTTCAACTGACTTATCATATATAACCTCCTAATATTATTTCTATATTAGTATACCATTTATATCAAAAATTTTACGAATTTCCCTGAAATAGAAAGGTACTACTTTTTTTCTGATACGTATTGAGAAATGTGAGCTGTATTTGCACCCATATATGAATCAAATTACTCATTTCTCCATAACAAAAAAGCCTGCCTTTCATACTAGGCAAGCCTTTTCAAATTAATTCTCACTTATTCTCTTCTTATACCAATCCTGCATTCTCTCCGCATCTTCTACTCTCGTATGCTCTAGTTTATAATTCGATGATGCACTAGAAAACGTATACGTACATAAATCCGCTCGGCGCTGGAAATATGATTGTGTTTTTTCAATTGATTGGACGTGTCTTCTTCTTACAAGCCCTGTATGTTTCCCAATACTACGATGTATAATCGTAATTTGTTCTCCGTTTACGCTGTAACCATTTGTTTTAAATGTTGCGTATCCAAGTGTAAAGATGAGGATAGCTAGCGGTAACAACGCCCACATGATGAAATACTTTTCAAAGTATATGCTTATCCCAGTAAGCGGGACTGCTAGCATTGCGAAGAATATAAAACTATCAATTAAATAACGGCGCAAGGCTGCTTTTGGTAATGCAGTAATATTTGTATTCAGTTCATATGGCAATTGTAAATGAGCGAGTAACTCTTGCACACGATCTTTTCGAATAATCGGATGCAGCGTAACTTTGTCTTTCTCTTCTCCCAATCCCTTACTTTGAATGACTTCGACTTGCACAGCACAATAACCGAACATCTGACGGAAAATACCTTCTTTTATTGTAATCCCTTGAATGCGGTGTAACTTTAGTACAAGTTCTTTCCTTTCAAGTAATCCTTGCGAAATGCGGACTTCATCATTTCTTCGATTTACTGTGAAATTACCATGTTTTAACGCGTAACCAATTGTAGATATAATCCACGAAAGGACGAGTAAAATAGCTACCATGTAAATCCAGCCGTATATATCATGATCCATTACATACGACTCTACGCTATTTTTTATCCATTTCGGAATGTACTCATCTACTTGGTGATACACGAAAAAGATTAATGAGAATAATAGTCCAAACTGACCAGATGTAACAGATGCTAATAAAATTTCTTTCAAAGTTAATTTGTACTCTGTCGCTTGCTCTTCCTCTGTCATAACTTCTTTTTCTACTACTTCTTCTGATGTTTCTTCTGCTTTTACTTCTGGAGTTGGCTCATTTAGTAAGGAAATAAGCTCCTTCGCCTCGTCTTCCGTAATACCAGCTAAGCTTACTTCTGCATCATCGCCTCCGCCAGCTGTTTCGATTTGAATTTTCTTTAAACCGAGCATTTGATATAACACGTTTGAACTTGTATTAATCGTTTGAACACGTTCTTTATTTAAGTAGCTCTCCTTCTTCACAAAGAGCCCTTGTTTCACATGTAATACGTTATTTTCAACCCAGTATGTTGTGTAATACCATTTTTCAAACGCTGAAAAGACGGTAAGTAAACCGAATCCAGCGGGAATTAAATACCAAAATGGAAACTTTCCATTTAAACTAAACATGAAAATAAATAATGGTATAAAGTCTGTTATTTTTAATTCTAATAACATCGTAATGGGATGCTGCCTCTTATACATCCTCATCACTCACTTTCGCTAATTCTGCGATTCTCGTTTTTAACATTTCTGCTTCATACATCGTTAAGCCTGGAATGCTGTGAGAAGTTGCCGCTGTTGAAATATGTAATTCTGCTAATCCATATTTTCTCATAATTGGTCCTTGTTCAATTGTAACGTGCTGTACACGAATCATCGGTACTAATACGCGCTTTACTACGAAAAGACCGTGCTGAATTTCAAGCTCTTCTTCATTTAATTGATAGCTATAATAACGCTGACGTAGTTTCGGGAATACAAAGTACGAAAATGGTGCTAGCGCAACTGTTAACCCAACCATCACATACAAAATCCACGCCCACCAATCAAACTTTATCATAAGGAACAGGTAAGCTAAAATGACGAGAATACCGATCCCTTCTTCAATTACAGCACGAACTTTCCACACCTTGACCATGTCAGGATGAATTTCATTTTTCAATGGATCCATGTAACCACTCCAAATCTATTAATCTAATATATGAATTGTCTCAATCTATATTTTACATAACTTTACATAAAATTGAAAATTTATTATTTATCCGTTTTTTTCTCAGGAATAAAATATCCGAACCAAAGGAGCCAAACTAAACTAATTAATGCGAGCCAACCTTTATCCGCTTGGAAAGCTTCAATCATACCTGGAATTTTATACACTCCCACAAATCCAAGGAAACCGAGCCACCAGTTTTTCTGCATTTTCATTTTTATTCCCCCTCCTTCATTACGTTTTTCACATTTTGAATCCAAATTTCTTTATACTTTAACTGGAATCCTATTAATATGTAATTACTCATATTATCAATAACGAGCGCTAACGTATGCGCGTTTTCTTCAGTTGCATGTTGTGACACAACACCAAGTTCCACACCTTTCTTTAATAAATCGTGGAATCCATTTAAGAAATCTTCTTGTATTTCAAATAAGCGTTTCTGGTACTTTTCATTTCGCGTCGCAGTTACGATGAATTCATTTATAACGCGTAATATGCCTTCTTGACCTCTATACTCCGATAACATATGTAAACCATCTGCGATTAACTTTTCTGCAAAGTTTTCTTTCGTATATTGTTCTTTATCGAAGTAACCCACGAAATAATATCCAGAAAAAATCTCTTCAAATAAAAAATCAACTAGCGCTTCTTTAGACGGAAAATGATAATAAATAGCTGGCTTTGATATGCCTACTTCTTTCGCAATCATTGAAAGACTCATCTTCTCAATGCCATGCTCTGCCATTAGTTTAAATGATGCATCTACAATGTGCTGCGATGTTTGTAAATTTTTTGTCATACTGTACCTCTTCTATTTTTACTTACCGGTCGGTAAGTAAATTGTAAAATGAAAATGAATGATTTGCAAGTTAATTAGAGTTTTAAAAGGAACTTCTTGATGAACCTAGAAAAATATAAAGTAAAAACAATGTATAACGATAAGGAGGATTTTCATATGGGATCTGGCGGTAAAGGTGGTAGCGGCGGCGGTGAAGATGGCAAAGATGGTAAGAGCGGTAGTAGTGGGCTTTTATTACTCATTCTGCTCTTTATCGTATTCATTATAATTGGAGCTAGTTATAGTGTGTTTAGCTTCTAAGAAAAGACACAATTCAGTTAGTTATAGTAGCGTAGAAAACTGAAACAGAGATTAAAATTTTCCTTCTTAAGGTTTCTTCACCAGTAAGGGCACACAAAATAGAAAGCCCCGGTTATATTTAACAGCCAGCGCTTTCTATCTTCAGTATTCTTATAATGCTTCATCTATATTTCCAACTCGCACACGTAAATCATTATTGATCATCCACAATAATATACGCTGTTCTAATTGGCCCATGCACACCTACGACAAGGTTCATTTCAATATCCGCGCTATTTGACGGACCAGAAACGAAGTTCACACAAGCCGGCAAGTTTTCTCCCGCTTTATTTTGATTATGGATCAGTTTTGTAGCTTGGGTTAATCTTGGTACAATCGTACTTTTAGGAACGATTGCAATATATGACTCTGGAAGAAGACTCACATGTCTTCCTTTTAACCCGTCATTAAATAGTACAACGGTTCCTGATTCTGCCAGAGTCATATCACTGAACGTAATGCCAAGGTCAGCAGCTTTCGCAAATTTTATGTCCTCTTCTTTATGATCTAATCCCCATGTACGAAAATGTGTTGTTCCTTCATTGCTGAAACATGGTGTAAGACCATACTCATTAAAGCGCTCATCATTCGAACATATAACAGATTTGATATTCCAACTTTTTATAAAAGACCCCAATGTTTCAACAAGATTTTCCTTTGTTGTTCGCTTTACTTCTGTATGAATGACTTCGCAGTGCTCTATTAACTTTAATACAAGTTCGTCTTGCGCCAGTCCGTCAAAAACAGTCCACTGCGGGGAAAAAGACCAGTTCGGTTTTTCCACTGCTTCTGGACGTTTCCTACCAAGCTTTTCTGATAACTGGAGTAAAAATTCCTCACGATTTTGGATGGCCATCATTGTTCTCCTTTTCGTGTTTTTCAAACCACTCTCGAAACGGTTGTTTTTTCGGAACTGGAAAATCTCTCGCATCCGTCCAAGCTTTTAACGGCCCAATTCCACGCTCGATCTTATCCCCTTTTGCAAGAGGTTTTAATGCATACGGAGCGCTCTTCGCTGCAAAAGAAAATAGTCTAGGACTCTTCACCGCTTTTTCAAAACCTTTCATAGCCACGTTCCAAGCCACAGGTGATTTTTTTTCTTCTACAATGCGACTACGGTGTTTAATTAATAAGTCATGTAACGGGATTTTCACTGGACACGCTTCTGTACAAGCACCACAAAGGCTAGATGCGTAAGGTAAATCCTTATATTCATCATATCCCCCTAAAAGCGGTGTCAACACAGCTCCAATTGGTCCTGGATAAATAGAGCCATATGCATGTCCACCAATATGCCTGTATACAGGACACACATTAATACATGCCGCGCAACGAATGCACTGGAGGACACTTTGGAATTCCGTTCCTACAATATCGGAACGACCATTATCAACAATGACTAAATGAAATTCCTCAGGTCCATCTTCCCCGCCAGGCTCAGTTAACCCTGTAATATAACTTGTTAACTTTTGTCCTACAGAACTTCGGCATAGAAGTGTTACTAAAACATCAAGCTCTTCCCATGTTGGAACAATACGTTCCATCCCCATAACTGTAATCAACGTTTTCGGAAGTGTCGTAGTAAGTCTTGCGTTTCCTTCGTTTGCTACGATAGAAATTGATCCAGACTCTGCAACAGCAAAGTTACATCCAGTCACCCCTATATCCGCTGCAAAAAAATCATCACGTAAATACGATCTTACAAACCTCGCCATTTCCGTAGGATCAGATGTTCCAGTGTAATTTAACTTTGTTTTAAATATTTCACAAATGTGTTCTTTATCCTTGTGAAGACACGGAACAACAATGTGTGATGGAGGATCGTGGTCGTTCACTTGTAGAATAAATTCAGCAAGATCTGTTTCTAACACTTCCGCTCCAGCTTCTTCAATCGCTTCATTTAAACTAATCTCTTCCGTTACCATCGATTTTGATTTCACAATTTTTTTCGCGTTTTTCTTTTTTACAATCTCTTTTACATATTCCCTTGCGTCTTCTGCAGTTTTTGCGAAATAAACAAAACCACCGTTTTTCTCAATATTTTCACTTAGCTGATGCAAATAATAATCAAGGTTCTCTAATGTATGCTTTCGAATTTCTTCTCCTAAAGCTCGCCATTCTTCCCAGTTCCCAAGACTCTCAGTAGCTTTTAATTTCTTAACTCTAAGACCATCTTGCGCTTTCCTGACAGCCTGTCGCATAAATTGATCCCCAATGCCTGTTGCAGTACGCTTATGAAAGGGATCGTTCCCAATTTTCATTCCCATCTCTATATCCCCCCTTGTTTTCGATCTTCATTTAATACTTGAGCAATATGTTTTACATCAATTGGATAACCATTACGTGTTAAACGTCCTTTTATATTCATTAAGCAGCTACAATCCATCCCAATTAACAATTCCGCACCGGTTTCCATAATATGCTTTACTTTTTCTTCAACCATTTGCTCAGAGATTTCTGGCATTTTCACTGAGAATGTCCCTCCAAATCCGCAGCAATCATAATTATGCGGCAGTGAAACAACTTCCAGTCCCTTTACACATTTTAATAATTTTTGCGGTGGTTCCTTAATCCCCATTAATCGGCTCATATGACAAGATGTGTGAACCGTTGCTTTTTTATGAAGCTCCGCACCTAAATCTTCTTTCCCTAACACTTCAACTAGAAATTGTGTGAATTCATATGTTTTATTTCCAAGTTCAGTAGCTTTTTTCTTCCAATCTGCTTCGCTTTCAGAAAATAAGCTAGAAAACTCGTGAACCATCATAGCGCAAGACCCCGATGGTGCCACAACATATTCTGAACTGGCAAAGGCTTCAATCATATGTTTTGCAGCTGTTTTTGTTTCTTTCACATACCCGCTATTATAAGCAGGTTGTCCGCAGCAAGTTTGAGTTTTAGGAAAATCAACTTCACACCCTAAATCTTCAAGAATTTCCACAACATCTTTCCCTACTTCTGGATAAAAAATATCTGCAACACAAGTAATAAATATTGATACTTTCATATTTTGCACCCCTAAATACAGTAAAGTAAGCTCAAGCAACTTCATCTGTATATTATTGGTAAAAAAAATAAAAATATGAATAAAAATAAAAAAAGCATCCTAAATGTGTAATTTAGGATGCTTTTTGTAAAACAAATTAATTTCTATTAAGCAATCGCATACGATAACAATTCATCGTTACTTCCCCAAGCCTTTGCAACAATTGATAATTCGCATATGCTCCGACCGGGGCACCGATGATTGGGACAAGCTGGAGCATTTTTGCTAAATCGATATAGTCTCGGTATTCTATTTGGAACTTTTCCCAGTCCATATGATTTTCTTCTTCTGTATCCCACGTTTCAATCGCTTTCCATACTTCTTTTCGGTAATCGTCACTTGAAAAAGCAAGCTGGAAAACGTGAAGAATAAAAAGGCGCTCTTCTTTTTTACTCGTATCAAATCCGTACAATGTTGCTGCATCAAATAAAAATTTTATTTTAATAGTAAGTAATAACGGGAAATCGGCAAGGCCAAGGAGAATACCACCTGCTCCTGTTCCTGCCCCTTCTGCCGCTGCAACTTTTTTGTACTCATCCATTTTTTTACGTACTTCATCGTCTCTTCTTTGCAGTGACCAGTTCGTTTCTTTTAGCTTCGGTTTTATGAAGTTTGATCCAGCGCTAATTGTTTGCACCATCATCCGAATCGTTTCTGTTAGTACCTTTTGCACTTTCGCGGGCACTAGTTGTTGCACTTTCACCTGCACTTTTTTAGAGAACCGTGTCATCATAGAAGAATCTTTCATGAATGTAGCTTTCCACTGCTCCAATTCTTTTATAACCTTCTCTTCATATGTAATCATAGGTTCATTCCTTTCAGTTTAAACGCTCAATTCGCTTTGCACCGTATTGATAAACGAAACCAATACTAAATAATATGCTTACTACAAATAAAATGCCGGTCATTATGAAATCTTTCGTCGCAAGTGCAAATATAATTGTAAATACAACGCTACCAATGATAAGAATCGCATTTAATAAAGTAAGGAAATCTCTCTTCTTCTCGTCTCCCCCTACCGGATATAAATCAAGCCAAACTTTCATACGGTGATGTTTCCAAAGGGTTAAGAGCTGGTAGCCGATTAAGTATAAGAAAACAAGGCTTACGATAAAACGTCCATATAAAAATGGGATAAAGTAAAGAATAATTCCCCCAAGAACGAGTAAACGCATATATAATCCGAAATAGTTACCCGATCTTAAAAATGTTCTCGTATATAAGTATAAATATGTACGTTTCTCACCAATCATCGAAAGAATGAAATCAAGCCATTTCCTACGTGATACTCTCTCTTTTAACGCTGGTACATCAACGAACATATTCGCAATGCGGTACAGCAGCATCATTTTTTTACCTTCTTCAGAAATTAAATACTCCCAGTTTAGCGGCTTTCCTTTCACCTTTTGATGCATAACAGCAAGGTATAGTGCCATAAGAAAGACAATTACACCGGTAAAAATGAATGAAGTACGTTCTACAAGGACGTACACAAATAAGCCGTTTAAGATAAAGCGAATAAACCAATCCGCTTTTTGAACACTTTGATCTGTTAAAAATGATTTTTCCCACGCTACGAATAAATTCCACGCTTTTACAATGACAAACGCGATTACAATCCATATGTAATTGGCACCTGTTTGTTTCATTTGCTGGAAGTATAACGGGGCAAGCGCAGCTGCTACCATTGCGATTATGTATAACTGAATCATAAACGTAAAGAGAAATGCCTTCGTAAAGTAAGGCTTTAACTTTTCTTCAACTGGCAGTAAATACACAAGGTCTGCTTCTTTTAATAACGTTTGGACTGACCCGGCCGTTAATACGAGGCCAAGTATGACTGCCATAACAATCGCTGTCGGAAACGAAGGTGTTAACGTTTGTAACCATTGCTGGTAATAATACGCTCCTGCACCGATGATAAATACGAAAATAAATTTCAAATGATCGTTAAATACGTATTTACTATATGTACGAACTTCTTTTAGAAAGTGCCGAAATCGTTCTTTCCATAACGCTGTGCTATTCATAATCTTCTTCCTTCGTTAACGCAATATAAATATCATCAAGTGTTGCACCAGGCATATTAAACCCGGATTGAAGTTCTGATAATGTTCCCATCGCTCTCACTTCACCTTGATGCAAAATGATGAATGAATCACAATAGCGCTCTGCTGTCGCTAAAATATGTGTACTCATTAAGATGCCCGCACCACTCTTTTTCATTTGATCCATCATTTGAAGAAGTGATTGAATCGCTAACGGATCAAGCCCAACGAAAGGTTCGTCCACAATGTAAAGTGATGGTTCAACTAAAAATGCACTCATAATCATCACTTTTTGTTTCATCCCTTTTGAGAAATGAGACGGAAACCATTTTAAGCGATTTTTCATGCGAAACTCTTGTAATAGTTGTCCTACACGTTCTTCATATTGTTTTTCATCTACACCGTACGCCATCGCTGTTAATTTCAAATGCTCTTCTAACGTTAACTCATCATATAATACTGGTGTTTCTGGAATGAAGGAGAAACTAGAACGGTACGCTGTCATATCATCACGAATTGTTTTCCCATTAATTGTGACAGTTCCTTTTTTCGGCTCCATTAAACCGATGATATGTTTAATTGTCGTACTTTTCCCAGCCCCATTTAAACCGATCAAGCCGACAAGTTCGCCTTTATTAACAGAGAACGAAACATTTTGCAGTACAGGTCGTTTCGTATATCCTCCTGTAACATTTTCTACACGCAATAACTCGCTCATACGACACCACTTTCTTCATTAGTATTCATTCTACATTCATCTTACCAAAAATGGCGCTGTACTACATAGTATCGATGTCTTAAAAAAAAATTTAAATTTCTTGGCATATATTTTTACAAAAGCGGACATCATAATTAGTGAAGAAGGAACACATTGAAAAAGCAACCACCAATTGATGAGTACAACAACATAGTGAAGTCATCATGAAATGGGGTGTCCAAGTTGGACAATGAAATTTACACATAACCAGATAATTTGTTTCATTTTCGAAACGGGGTGTCTCCGAAAGAGCATATACTGTTTTAAAAAATAAACAATTTCATTTTAAAAAAAGATTGCAATTCATTTCACTTGAAAATGGGGTGTCTACGGCAGAAACTTTAGCCGATTTACCGTGCATTTCTTAAATAAATGAGGTGTCTGCGAACCGTAAATTATAAAAAATGCTTTTTCAATCCATCTTCAGAAAACAGGAAGCTGAGTCAGCTTCCTGTTTTTCGTGTTTGTTCTCCTATGTAATTATGGTAAAATACGGCTAAGACTATTTGAAAGGATGAGATCGATGAATCATACAGCGGACAATTGTATTTTTTGTAAAATCATTGACGGGCAAATCCCTTGCTCAAAAGTATACGAAGATGAACATGTACTTGCATTTTTAGATATTAGTCAAGTAACAAAAGGACATACTCTTGTTATTCCGAAAGTTCACAAACAAGACATTTTTGCGTTAACGCCAGAAATCGCATCACATATTTTTGCGGTCGTTCCAAAAATCGCAAATGCAATGAAAGCAGAATTTAATCCAGTTGGTTTCAACCTACTTAACAATAACGGCGAGAAAGCTGGACAAACTGTATTCCACTTCCACCTTCATTTAATTCCACGCTACGGTGAAAACGATGGTTTCGGTGCTGTTTGGAAATCACACCAAAATGAATACACAATGGAAAATTTACAAAACATCGCAAGTACAATTGCAAATAGTGTGAAATAGTGCCACTATAATAAGAAGTAATACATAATAAGCCCATTCCTCTGGCATTTATTGTATGGCTTCTTTCTTCACAAAAAATGCCGGGGGTATGATTTTTTGTGCATAGCATGTACAAGAGAGAAAAGCTCGCTTTTCTTCCCCTTGTCTTAAAGATATGCACACTTTTATACATCATGAATACGAACGAAAAATAAGGAGGTTTCCTTTTATGTCAAAAGCTAAATCCTTTATTACAGGTGTACTTTGCGGCGGAGCAGTTGCTGGACTAGCCGTTCTTTTCTCAACTCCTTCTTCTGGTAAAGCTATGCGCGGTAAGCTGAAAGAAAAAGGAACTGATATTAAAAAGACATTGGCTGATATTACAGCTGATACGAAGTTATTAAAGCGTCAAATCGTTGAAACTGCTTCAGAAGGTAAAGAAGTATTCCAAGAACTAAAAGACGATATGCATGACACGCTTTCTAACTGGAAACAAGATATTTCTCAAAACAAACGACATATTGAAAAAGAAATTTTAGACATTCAAAAGTCAATTGAGAAACTACAAGAAGCCGTTCCAGAAAAAGCGTAAACATATTCCTGCTTAGTTTTTTGCATATAACAAATATTTTTCATACGAATTGACCTTAACACGGCATATCACATAGATATGCCGTGTTTTTATGCATTTACAATATATGTTATCCCTTAACATGTAAAGACAACACATGTATTCTCGACTCATAAAACGCTTCCATAGTTATGCATGATTTGTATAGAATGTTATTTTTCCGAAAAATTTTCACAATTCTCACAAAAAGACTTTATTAATTTTTATTTTACTGGCATAATAGATAATAATGAAAAAAGAATGTTAAAGTGGGTGAGTAAATGAAAAGTGGAGAAAAAAATTACTCGGTAAAAGAAGCGATGATTTTCAGCCAACGTATTGCTCAATTATCGAAAGCGTTATGGAAATGCGTAGAGAAAGATTGGCAACAATGGATTAAACCTTACGATTTAAACATTAACGAGCATCATATTTTATCAATCGCTTATCATTTAAAAGGGGCTTCTATTTCTGAGATTGCTAAGTTTGGAGTTATGCACGTATCAACGGCGTTTAACTTCTCTAAAAAGCTAGAAGAACGCGGCTATCTTGTATTCTCTAAAAAAGAAGATGATAAACGAAATACGTACATTGAAATTACAGACAAAGGGGAAGAGTTACTACTTCGCTTAATGGAGGAGTATGACCCTGAAAATAATTCTGTTTTTAATGGGGCACTTGAACTTCGTAATTTTTACGGTAAGTTCCCAGAAAATATCGAACTTATTGCGATCCTTCGCAATATTTACGGACAGGACTTCATCGATATTTTTGAGAAATCATTAGAGAATATTGAGGAGAACTTTACGGAGACCGATCAAAAATTAGTTAAGAAATAATCTATTTATCCTTTCGCAATCATGCGTAAGAATTCATTCATAAGTGGCACAAATAAGCCCTGTTTTGCTAGCGCTTCCGCAGTTTCGTGTACTTCGAGCTGATGTGGAAGCGCTTTTTCAAATTGATCTAATAGCGCATCAAACAATAGAAGGCCTTCTGCTTTCTCCACTACATATTGTTCGTTCAGCTTTTCACAAAGTTTTAGTATACGTTCAATGTCTTTTTTACGAGCTTTTTTCTTTATGATTAAAGAATAAAATGGACACTTTTCTTCATCAATCATTTTAAATAGTAGGTCTACGTAGTATTCAGCTTGTTCTAGTCTTCTTACAACGTCCATTTTCTCCCTCGCTTCCTAACACAAAGTCTTCTATTTCTGAATTTTGTAACACGAACAAAATATCGTATGATACAATATATAAAGTATATGTATTTTAGCCAAAAGGAGGTCTCGCCTCATGACTCTTATAACCGTTGTTTTTGTTGCATTCGCACTTCTTGTTATATTTTACACGAATTTCATGACACATACACTGTGTGAGCGAAAACAAATATCTGCGAGCCGCCAGCCCGGTGTCTTTCGAGTTATTAATGTATGTATTACCATTCTATTAATTTCTAGTTATGTAGAAATTATATTTCATGGAAAGTGAGGAAGGAAGCCCCTTCCTCATTTTTTTCCTCTATAAGCAAATTATACCTACTATAACTAATAAAATAAACAGTACAAGTAATAAAATAAGTTTTGAATTCATCCCCCATCCCCTCCTCTTTTCTGTATATGCGACATGCGCCCAATATGGTACCCTTTCAAAATCTGACACAAACTGGTTAAAATTTCTTTATCAATAGGAAAACCCGTCGAAATATGATATATTAAATTTTGTACATATTGCTTATACTATGAAATAAACGACACGCATCTAAACTTTATCCTAAAGCCTCGGTAAGTCCTGTTAAGCGTGCTTTTACATATAAAAAAAGCAAAGACATCAGTGAGACTTAATCAGGTTCTTATGAACGAAAATAACCTATCATAAGGCGTTTCTTCATTCGTATGGGATAAATTAAAAATACATAATAGTAGGAGTGTTTATTGAATGAAGAAAGCTATGCTTGCCTTAGCCGCAACAAGTGTAATCGCATTATCAGCATGTGGAACATCATCATCAGACAAAATTGTTACATCTAAAGCTGGTGACATCACTAAAGAAGAGTTCTACAATCAAATGAAGACACAAGCTGGTAAACAAGTACTAAATAACATGGTTATGGAAAAAGTACTTATTAAAAACTACAAAGTCGATGAAAAAGAAGTAGACAAAAAGTTCGATGAAATGAAAAAGCAAGTCGGTGACCAATTCGATACACTAATGAAACAACAAGGCCTTAAAGAAGAAACAGTTAAAAATGGCGTTCGCGCTTCATTAGCTCAAGAAAAAGCGATTGAAAAAACAATCACTGATAAAGAGCTAAAAGAAAACTACAAGCCTGAAATTAAAGCAAGCCACATTCTTGTAAAAGATGAAGCTACTGCGAAAAAGGTTAAAGAAGAGCTTGGACAAGGTAAATCTTTCGAAGATTTAGCGAAACAATACTCTGAAGATACTGGTTCAAAAGAAAAAGGCGGAGACCTTGGCTACTTTACTGCTGGTAAAATGGTTAAAGAATTCGAAGACGCAGCTTATAAAATGAAAAAAGATGAAGTAAGCGAACCTGTAAAATCACAATTCGGTTACCACATCATTAAAGTAACAGATATTAAAGAACAAAAACCATTTGATGAAGTAAAAGGCGACATCAAAAAAGACCTTGTTCAAAAGAAAACACAAGATGCTCAATTTATGAATGATCTTATGATGAAAGAAATCAAAAAAGCTGACGTAAAAGTTGACGACAAAGATTTGAAAGATCTTTTCGAAGAGCCAAAAGCTGACGCTAAAAAAGACGAAAAGAAATAATGAAGTGAAAAAAGCTTGGGTAGCCCCAAGCTTTTTTATTTTGTAGTAGTTTTTTTGCCGATAAATCGATATACTCCCTCACCTTACTCCATTCAACACAAAAAAACCTTGGTTTCGTGCAACACGAAACCAAGGTTTATCTTATTATCATTGATTAAATTAAAAAACTATGGTAAATTAGTACAGAAACGCATTCACTAAAAATAAAAGAATGTATTTATCCGTATCTTAATTGTACACCAAAACACATCTTCAGTCAACCTCTATTTTTCACTTTTAAAGGAGTGCTTACCGCATGAACAAAAAACTTGATCAAGAACAAAAACGATTAGATACCGTAATCGAAACGATTACGCAGCAAATTGATAAACTGGAAAGCGAAACTGGCAGACGCCGGGCAGAAGTAATCAACATTCGTAAACACTTTTGGGATGATGTAAAAGTTAACACTGATACTTTTGACGATTATCTTGAAACGGTTATCAACTTAAGACAACAAGCGCAGTCACTAGCCGTAACACAAATTACCCATAAGCACACCTTTAATCGACTTGCTGCATTACGCCGTATGCATAAAGCACCTTACTTTGGACGAATTGATTTCAAAGAAGAAGGAGAATCTGGCGCAGAACAAATTTATATAGGAGTTGCTACACTTACCGATGCAAGCGGAGAAAATTTTCTTATATACGATTGGCGCGCACCAATTTCAAGTGTTTACTACGATTATCCACCAGGACCGGCTGAGTACAGCACACCAGGAGGCGTAATCCGCGGCAATGTGGAGAAAAAATTACAATATATTATTCAAAATGGCGAGATTGATTCTATGTTCGATACGAGCCTTACAATTGGCGATGAAATCCTGCAACAAGCGCTCGGAAAAGGTACGAATAAACATATGCAAAGTATTGTTGCTACTATTCAGCGCGAGCAAAATGAAATTATCCGTCACGATGAAGGGCGACTACTTATCGTTCAAGGAGCTGCTGGTAGCGGTAAAACGTCAGCTGCCCTGCAGCGAATCGCCTACTTACTATATAAATATCGCGAATGGCTAAAAGCAGATCAAATCATTCTCTTCTCCCCTAACTCCATGTTCAACAGCTACGTATCTAACGTACTGCCAGAACTCGGCGAAGAAAATATGCAGCAAGTTACATTCCAAGAATATTTAAACCATAGACTAAGTAAGTCATTTGATGTTGAGGATCCTTACGAGCAATTAGAATATATGCTAACTGAAACGAATAGCGCAAATTATAAAACTCGAAATGCGAGCATTCGATTTAAAGCATCTACTCAATTTTTCGAGATGATTAGAGCGTACAGACAATCTCTTGAATCTTCAGGCATGCTATTTAGAGGAATGAAATTTAGAGGAAAACTGATTGCCTCTGCTAAAGAAATCACAGAGCAATTTTATAATACTGATTCCTCCCTCCGCTTCCATAATAGAATCGAGAAGTTAACGGATTGGCTAAACAAACAAATAGATGCAATTGAAAAAACAGAACTGAAAAAGCCGTGGGTAGAAGAAGAAATCGAATTACTTAGTAAAGATGAATACCAAAAGGCTTATAAATATTTACAGAAAAAAGGCGAGTTTGACGACAACTCCTTTCATGATTATGAAAAAGAAACGAAATTACTCGGACGTATGATTGTCCGCAAAAAATTAAAGCCACTTCGTAAAGGCGTTCAAACACTGCGCTTCATCAATTTCACAGGTATATATAAACAACTCTTCACAGATGCGTCATGGGTTACTGGAGAAAAACCTAAAGAATGGGACGAAATTTGTTCATTAACTGTGAACATGTTAGATGAAGGAAAGCTACATTACGAGGATGCGACTCCATTCTTACTTTTAAAAGAATTAATTGAAGGCTTCCAAACGAACAGAACAATTAAGCACATACTCGTAGATGAAGCGCAAGATTACTCTCCGTTTCAGTTCGAGTTTTTAAAACGTCTCTTCCCTGCCGCAAAAATGACGGTACTCGGAGACTTTAACCAAGCAATATTCGCCCATGCTAGTGAAACAGTTGATTTCAATACACTTACTAGCTTATACGGGCCTGATGAAACGAACGGCATCAACTTAACTCGTAGCTATCGCTCAACAAAACCGATTATTGAATTCACACGCTATCTCGTACCGGAAGGAAAGAACATTAACGCATTTGAACGTGACGGTGAGAAACCTACAGTGACTAAAGTTTCTGATTACAGTGAACTGCATGATCGTATCACTTCTAAAGTTGCTGAACTACAAAAACAACAGCATAATACGATCGCAATTATATGTAAATCCGCAGCCGAAAGTGCCGCTGCCTACGAGGCACTCAGTCATATCGAGAATATTAAACTTGTGAAAAGTAACTCAGCCGAGTACGAGCAAGGCATCGTCGTTATCCCTGCTTATTTAGCGAAGGGTATCGAGTTTGATGCTGTTATTATTTACGATGCTTCTAAAGATGTGTACAGTGATGAAAGCCTACGTAGATTGTTCTACACTGCTTGTACACGCGCAATGCATGAATTGCAGCTTTATAGCGTTGGTGAGGTTAGTCCTTTTGTAACAGGGGCTGCTTCGGAGAGTTTTAAATGTATAACGAAAACACCTTGATTTTTATCAAGGTGTTTTTTTCATTCTAAATGAAATATCTTTACGCCGATATACACTCAGCACAATCCCCATTATAAATGCATGAAACAGAGTTGGTACTAATCCATAACTAATAAAAGGTAATGATATAGCAGCAATCGGTAATAAGCCTAGGATCATGCCCACGTTATAAATGAACTGAACTACAAAAAGAGTCATTCCTCCAACGAGAAGCAATTTACCATACCGATCATTTATTTTATAAGATATGATTACTAACCTTGCTACAAAAAGAGAAAGAATTATAACAAGGACCAAGGCAAGGAAATACCCGTAATAGTAAGTCAAACTTGCAAACACAAAATCAGTATCTGGAGCAGGGATGAACTTTGTATCTCCAGATGTACCAAACCAACCTGCTGACGACATTACCTCTTTTAAACGTACATACATAAAGCCTGCGCCCCCTGCATCACGCTCTGGGTTTAAATATCCTAAAAATCTATCCAAATGATATCCTGTTACTGAGGACCAGGAAAAGGATACCCTTATAATCAATAAACAAATTGGTACAATTGTAATAATCAATGCTTTTTTCTTTCCTAGCTTACTCCACCAAAGCATAACAAATATCATCGTGATATAAATAAAAATTGTTGAAAGGGTTGATACAATGAAGAATAAATACAAAGAAAATAAATACAAAACCACGAGATGTATAACCTTTAACCTACCGTTATTGAAAAAAGAAGCCCAAGCTAGAAAAAAGAACGGCACTGCCATTAAGCAGTCAATTGCAATGGGACCAATTTTTATTAACGGTTCGCCAGCCATCGAAGCGTTTGGAAAACAGTATAGCATTAACAGGATAAGTACTCCGATTGTATAAAACAGCCATCCGAGTCTTTCTAACTTCCGATAATCAATCAGCATCATCCCAAGAGCTGCTACAACACCGAGAATAACAAATATCAACTTATTCATTATTACATCATTCGTATATCCAAAAGCTAAAACTGGTAAAAACCCTAACCCCATAGCAGCCACTAATAAAATAATTAAGAACCAATCAACCTTTGGCTTATGAAGTTTGTTAAGCTCCTGCCCTAGTTTAATTGGACTTCCCATTTGTTCCACAGCTTTATTTTCAGCAATTTCCTCACTTAACCCTTTCTCTATCCACGTGTTCTTCGCCTGTTTTAAGTGAAAATCTAGTTCGGTTGCTACAAAGCTCTTTGCTTCTTTTGATTTAATATGATTCGTAACTTCGCTTAAAAAACGCTCCCCTTTTTTGTTCAATTTTATCTCACTCCTGTACTAATCCTTTTAATATAAACCGTGCCTTCGTAGAATCTTTTTCTGCCTTTCGCAGCATCTTTCTTCCTTTATCATTTAATTGATAATATTTAGCTCCTGCATGATCCCAACTTGATTGGATTAAACGATTCTGTTCTAGCCGATGTAATACGGTATATAAAAACCCTTCATTTCCTTCGAATTTTTGAATCCCTCTCCCTCGTAGTAGCTGTGACAATTCGTATCCTGTTTTTTCATTACTGAGGAGTTGTAAAATCGCCAACGAGATGTCCTCTCCCTTTTCGTGTGATGCATTGATTTTTTCGCGCACCCGCTTTCGGTGTTGATCAGAAAAACTCAAATGTTTAAACGTTGTATTCTCCATTGATTTTCGCAGGCCTTTTAATCGATCTTCCATTTGATTATTCCTCCAATCCTTTCTTCAAAAGCTCCTTCGCTTTTTTCAGTCTCGTTTTTATCGTGTTTTCTTTCACTTCTATTACAATAGCAATCTCTTTAATTGATAGTTCTTCATAATAAAATAGATAAATGACTTCTCGATATTTTATCGGTAAATTCATTACTGCAGAAGCCAGTTCACGGTCCTTCGCATTTTGAATAACAGTTTGTTCGACACTATCATTTTGAACCCCAATATAAGCAGCTTCATCCTCTGTCACGATCACCTTTTTGTTATACCAACTTTTTATGTAGTCCTTACATTGATTAATCGCAATTCTCCACAACCACGTTTTCACATTCGATTTCCCTTTGTATGTATGAAGAGCTTTATAACATTTCACAAATATATCTTGCGTTAAATCCTCAGCGACCTCTTTATTATTCACATATGAATACACAAGCTGTAAGACTTCTTGTCCATACTTGTTCATTATTTCATCGATAAGGAGTTCCTTATCTTCTATTTTAAACGCTTCTACCGTTAATTCATCCACATCATTTCCTCCTTCCCATATATTAGACGACGCACTGTATGGAAAAGTTTTATAAATTCATAAAAAAACGGTTGGAAATGTCCATACCGTTTTGCTCATCCTCTACTATTTAATTTTTTCTAAAACAAAACTTTTAATATTCCCCGCACTTTTTATAGCTTGCGATACGTCTGTTTTATTAAGTTCTTCAAAATAAGGATATCTGACTTCAATCGCATAACTATTTAACTCTGCACAATCATCTATTAAATCATTGAACTCCATATTAAATTCAGCACATCCCTTTACTAACAGCAATAAATTATGCGTTTTAGGCGGATGAGTTCCTTTAAACGTTAAATACCCCTTTAGATATTTCTCAGCACACTGTTGACAATGATAACAGATAATTGCAAAAGGAATAGGCATTAAAGACAATAAATGATTAGAAGCTCTAAGATCTGAATCTGCAATTTCAAACCATAAATTTGCCTCACTGAAATTTTTCATACAATACCTTACCTTCTTCAGCAATCTTGTATTCCATTGTTACAGGATTACCAGAACGCTCATTAAATTCTTCAGAACCGTAAACAAGTAAATCGACTGGTGTTTTCATTACATCGAATATACTTAAATTCAATTTCTTTAAGGCTTCTCTTTTCCTCTTACCAATACCATCAACAACTACACACAAATCAAAATCACTATCCTCATTAGGCATACCGTAAGCATGAGACCCAAATAAAATAATTTTATTAACATCAGAAAGAGAGGAAGTCATTTTATCTACTAATTGATTTAACTCTTTTTGAACATTAGTATTCATTCCATTCACCTCTTTAAATTAATCCTGCTCAATAAATCCTAACTGTAGAAGCAAATTAATAAATTGATTCATTTCAACTCCAATACACTACTACAATTGTTAAGTTATTCAAACGGTATAATAATACTTATTATACCTTTCGTATTCATATCCTGTTAAGCAACAAAAATCTACACTCAGTTAATTTCAGTACACTCTATACAAATATAATAAAACAAAAAACCGCACGAGGGCTCTCCCTCACGCGGTTTATTTTTAAGCTAACGCAGCCGCCTGCTCTTGTTGATCTACAGGAATTACAGCATCTCTTAACGCTTTTTCTAGTTCTGCTGTGTATTTCATTTGCTCTTCTTTGCTCCAGCCTAGTTTCGCAGCCATGTAGTTGATTACTGCTTCTTTCCACTCGTATACCCAGTGGATGTTGAAGAATACAGCACCTCTGCGGCGTACGAAGAAGTCAACTGGTTTCGCTGTCATTTCGTAATCCATTGCGTATACAAGCGGGATTAGAACGTCTAGCGGCATGTTGTATTCTTTCGCTTCGTCTTTATGTTTTTTCGCTAAGTCAAACAGTACGTCAACGTTAGAGCCATAGAATTTCGCGAATTTTTCCGCTTGTGCTGTCGTTAAACCATACTTCGTACCTTCGCCTGCTTTTTTCGCAACAAATGCCGGGAATCCGTGTGAACCACTTACATGACCACCAGAGATTGGCATATGTTTCGTATCGCTCTTCTTATATGCGCTATGGCCTTCTTTTTGTAATAGATTCGTTACGTAGTCTACTACCATTTCAGCCATTTTGCGGTATCCTGTTAATTTACCGCCCGCGATTGTAATTAAACCAGATTCAGAAGTCCAAATTTCATCTTTACGAGAAATTTCAGATGCATTCTTACCTTCTTCATAAATTAGCGGACGTACACCCGCCCAGCTTGATTCCACATCTTTTTCTGTAATTTTCACGCTTGGGAACATGTAATTAATCGCATTAATAATATATGTGCGATCTTCTGTTGTCATGTGCGGTACAGCTGCGTCTTTATCATAGAACGTATCTGTTGTACCTACGTACGTTTTTCCTTCGCGAGGAATCGCGAACACCATACGTTTATCTGGTGTATCAAAGTAAATTGCTTGCCCTAATGGGAAACGTTTTTGGTCAATTACTAAATGCACACCTTTTGATAACTGAAGTACTTTCCCTTTTTTAGAGTTATCTTTTTCACGAAGTGTATCTACCCAAGGACCAGCTGCGTTTACAATTTTCTTACCGTAAACTTCATACACTTCTCCGTCTAGTAAATCGATTACACGTACACCGCATACTTTTCCATCTTTATATAAGAAACTGTCTACTTTTGCGTAGTTAACAGCTTTCGCACCATGTTCAATCGCTTCTTTCATTACTTCAATTGTAAGACGCGCATCGTCTGTACGATATTCTACGTAGTAACCGCCGCCTTTTAATCCTTCTTGTTTTACAAGAGGCTCTTTATTTAGCGTTTCTTCACGGTTAAACATCTTTCTGCGCTCGCTTCGTTTTACACCTGCTAAGAAGTCGTATACACGAAGACCAATTGATGTACTGAATGACCCGAACGTGCCGCCTGTATGGAACGGAAGTAACATCCACTCCGGTGTTGTTACATGGGGACCGTTCTCATATACGATCGCACGCTCTTTCCCCACCTCTGCTACCATTTTCACTTCAAGTTGTTTTAAATAACGTAAACCGCCGTGTACAAGTTTCGTTGAACGACTTGATGTACCTGCTGCAAAGTCCTGCATTTCAAACACAATTGTTGATAAACCGCGTGTTGCCCCATCTAATGCAATACCAGAACCAGTAATACCTCCACCAATTACGATCACATCTAACTCTTGTTTATTTACTCCGTTTAATACGTCTTTACGTTGTTTACTTGAAAATTTCATGGTAATTCCTCCCTTTGATAACGAAAAAAGAGACCACAAGCTCCGCTATAGATTTCGCCTCTATAGCGTGTTGTGGTCTCTCCAAATCTCCTACCGAATTATTAACTTGTCATCATTATAACACTGTTTATGATTATTTGAAAGCTTTAGTTGCTTCAATTGCTTTTTTCCATCCAGCATATAGCTCTTCGCTTGTTTCCGCTTCCATCGTTGGTTCAAAGCGTTTGTCCATATGCCACTGTGCTTTAATTTCATCTTGGTTTTTCCAGTATCCAACCGCAAGACCAGCTAAGTATGCTGCACCTAAAGCTGTCGTTTCATTGATCACTGGACGCTCTACAGGAACATCTAAAATATCACTTTGGAACTTCATTAAGAAGTTATTCTTAACTGCCCCGCCATCAACGCGTAATGTATTTAGTTCAATACCTGAATCTGCTTCCATTGCGCATAGTACATCTTTCGTTTGGTATGCTAAAGATTCTAGCGTTGCACGAATGAAATGCTCTTTCGTCGTACCGCGTGTTACACCAAACATAGCGCCGCGTACTTCACTATCCCAATACGGTGTACCTAGTCCTACGAATGCCGGTACTATGTATACACCTTCAGTTGATTCAACACGGCTAGCGTACACTTCGCTCTCGCTCGCATCTTTAAACATACGCAGTCCGTCACGTAACCACTGAATTGCAGAACCAGCTACGAAAATACTTCCTTCTAATGCGTAATTCACTTTACCATCTAAACCCCATGCAATTGTTGTTAATAGGCCATGCTCAGAAGCTACTGCTTTTTCGCCTGTATTCATTAACATAAAGCAACCAGTTCCGTAAGTGTTCTTCGCCATACCTTCACCGAAACAAGCTTGTCCAAATAATGCTGCTTGCTGGTCACCAGCTACACCTGCGATCGGTACATTTTGACCGAAGAAGTGATAATCAATTGTTTCTCCATATATTTCAGATGATTGACGTACTTCTGGAAGCATGCTCTTTGGTACCGTTAACATGTCTAGAAGCTCATCATCCCACTGTAAGTCGTGAATGTTAAACATTAATGTGCGTGATGCATTTGAGTAGTCTGTTATGTGCGCTTTACCGCCAGACAATTTCCATACAAGCCATGTATCAATTGTTCCGAATAATAACTCGCCGTTTTCTGCTTTTTCTCTTGCACCTTCAACGTTATCTAAAATCCATTTTACTTTCGTACCAGAGAAGTATGCATCAATTAAAAGACCTGTTTTTTCGCGAACCATCTCGCTATAACCTTTTTCTTTTAACTCATCACAAATTTCAACTGTTTGACGAGATTGCCATACGATTGCGTTATAAATTGGTTTTCCAGTCGTTTTATCCCATACAACCGCTGTTTCACGTTGGTTCGTAATACCGATACCAGCGATTTGTTCTGGCTTCACATCTGCTTCACTTAAGCAAGTTGCGATAACTGCTAAAATAGATCCCCAAATTTCTTGTGCATTATGCTCAACCCAGCCTGGCTTTGGAAAATGTTGTGTAAACTCTTTTTGAGCTGAATGAACGATTTTTCCTTCTTTATTGAAAAGAATTGCGCGTGAGCTTGTTGTTCCTTGGTCTAATGAAAGAATATATTTTTTCATATCAGTTTCCCCCTATGCTACTTTTCTACTATTTGTAGTAGCTTCACTTTTTTTACTTGTCATATAAGAGATTGTTAGTACAATCACAGTTGTAATAATCACATAAATAAGTGCTGAATTTTGTTTTCCTTCAAATACAACTTGATGGAATAATCCTGCAAGTGATCCACCTAGAATTGGACCAACTACTGGGATCCATGCATACTTCCAGTTTGAACCGCCCTTTCCTGCAATCGGAAGGAAGAAGTGTGCAATACGCGGACCTAAATCACGAGCCGGGTTGATTGCGTATCCTGTTGTTCCACCTAATGATAAACCAATACTTACAATTAAGAAACCTACGATAAATGGATTTAAACCATCTGCAAATTTATTTGCTCCAATTGCTAATATACCAAATACTAAAACGAATGTTCCAATCATTTCACTTAAAAGGTTTGTAAATGTGTTCGGAATTGCTGGACCTGTTGCAAATACACCTAACTTTGTTCCTGGATCTTCTGTTTCTTTCCAGTGTGGTAAGTAATGTAAATATACAAGAACTGCCCCGATAATTGCCCCAATCATTTGTGCTGCGATATACATAGGTACATCACTCCATGGGAACGCTCCCTTAAACGCAAGTCCTATCGTTAAAGCCGGATTCAAATGTGCCCCACTAATTGATCCAACTGCATACGCTGCCATAGCAACCGCTAGACCCCAACCCATTGTAATTACAATCCAACCAGAATCTTTCGCAAACGATTTCTTTAAACTTACACCAGCGCAAACGCCGCCACCAAGTAAGATTAACAATGCAGTCCCTATTAATTCCCCTAAAAATGCTGACATAAAATCCCTCCACAATCAATTTAAATGCTTTCGAAAAGTGATAGAGGTAAAATGAATGGCCATTCGTTTTTTTCAAAAGAAAAAGATCCACAGCTTACATGCTTCTATATAGTATATATAGAAACAATAAAATGTGGATCTCTTCTTTTCTCCGTCACGTTTATTAACTTGTCTATAATGTTAACTCTTAATGAAAGCGGTGTCAACAGAATTTTTTCACATTTTCGTCACTTTTTTTGGTAATGTTTCCATAGTTCTTTTTTCGATGTCGTAATTGCTGTCGCACCAGCATTTAACGCTCTTTCAACGTCTTCTACCGTTCGAATAAAACCACCTGCTAAAATTGGTACACCTGTACGCTCTTTCACCTCAGCAATGACACCCGTTAACGCACCAGGAAGCACCTCTATATAATCCGGCTTCGTCTTTTCTAGCAAATTACAGCTCTTTTCCATTGCGCTAGAATCAATTAAAAAGATGCGTTGAATGGAGACGACACCTTTTTGCTTCGCCTTCATAATTACGCTCGCCTTTGTCGATAATAACCCGTACGGTTTATATTCTTGGCATAAAAACTCCGTCGCATGCCCATCACTTTGTAATCCATGGATCAAATCCACATGTAAAAATACTTTTTTATTATGCTGCTTCGCGAGCGACACAACACTCTTCAATTGACCGACATGAATATCTAAAATAACAATATACTCATACGAACTATGTAATAGCTTCTCCAAATCTTTAATTTGCCTCACTGCCGGCAAAATCTTTTGCTCATGAAATTCCATTCTAAACGTCCCCTTCCTATCTATCCTTTATAGTACACAATTTGGGTGAAAAGAACAGCTAGTGTAGGGGATTTCTTACAAATCTTTCTCTTATCTATATATTTTCTTCAACTTATCAGAAACCGTACCACCTATAATCATTAATAGGAGCGGTAAAAAATTCATTACATATGGTGCATCTGCGACAATTGTAATGCTTGCTCCTGCAAACTTATTTAACGCCCATACAACGATTTTTGTAATAAACAAAAATACGCCCAGCATGAATAGACTATCGAAAAACACCTTCCATTTCGGATGCGCTAATTGTTTACTATCTTCAATTACTTTCTGCGTCAACTCTTCATCACTCCTCGATAACTCATCAATTGTAATACCGAACAGATCACTTAAATGAATAATAATTTCAATGCTCGGATAGTTCTTTCCCGTCTCCCATTTCGAAACAGACTGCCTACTTACATGAATTTTTTCAGCCAAATCATTTTGCGACCAATTTCTTTTTTCCCTTTCTTCTTTTAAACGTTCACTAAAAATCATACTGTGTTTATCACCTCTCTATGTCTAGTATGGTCAAATAAATGATGAAGAGTAAAGCTAGTTATCGTTGCATAGGTTGTGCAACTTGTGCGTTACATCTAAAAATGACGCTATGCATC
Source organism: Bacillus sp. P4_E1 (assembly GCF_056401715.1). Taxonomy (NCBI): domain Bacteria; kingdom Bacillati; phylum Bacillota; class Bacilli; order Caryophanales; family Bacillaceae; genus Bacillus; species Bacillus sp. P4_E1. Next base: position 288,651 of record NZ_JBFUIV010000003.1, on the reverse strand, counting down.
ATGTCGATTTCATATGCTTTTCTTCTATAATAATTTCCCGAACAATAATCGTGCTTCTTAACATTGTCGCTTTGTGTCAGTAAGTCGATATATTGAAAAAATCGTTGATATATTTTAGGAAATAAAAAAAGTGGATAACAATACGTTATCCACTCTCCCCTAATTATAATAAAACCGAATCCTTATCATTCTCCAAAAAGAAAATCGTTTTGTTGATTTCTCAACTTATACTAATATGGATAGCGCCAGGGAAATTAATGAAGAAATACAATTAGAACTAACAAAAAACCCTGTAAAATTTATTACAGAGTTTTTTGCCAACTATTTATTGTTTTGCATAACGAATACGAACGTTATCGTCCATATGATAAATTTGTAATGTGTTTCCATCATAGTTTTGTAATTTATACATCATACTATCATTTGTTAGCTTTACTTCTTGACCGTCTTTAACTGCTTTTGTTATTTTTAAAGATAACTGGAATGATGGAACATCTACCGCATATGTTCCTGTTAAGTAGTTATCTTTATTCGGATAAGAACCGTTCGCATAGGACTCAAATGTTTTATCACCTTTTAGTACTAACGTAGTTTTTATGCCACTACCGTAATCAATACCCCAGTTACCAATAATCTCAGTCCCATCTTTGATGTTCTTCTCCATGTTTCCATAACTAATTCCTAACTCTTCACTTGTACCAACTGTACCTACAAATACCCCCGTTTTAGCTTGGCTTTTATCTGTTTGAGCCTGACTATCAGTAGTTGGGTTTGTCGATATAGAACTACTTGTTGTACTAGTAGATTTTTCTGTGGCTGTATCACCTTTTATCTCGGATCTTAACTTATCGAATGTAGGTTTCCAAATACGTTTTGCTTCCTCTAGTTTTGCATTTGCTTTATTTAAGATTTCCTTATCGGTCTCTAAGCTGAAGCCTTTATCGTTGAATAACTTCTCTATTTCACCGAATGTTTCTCTTAGTTTACCTGTCGCTTTTTCAATCTCTTTTTGTTCTTCTTTATGTTTTTGCGGTGCGTAAATCTTCTCTATCTTATCAAATACTTTATAGATGTCTTTAATACTATCTAATACCTCAGCTTTTGATTTACTTCCATTTCTCAAATCTCTTACAGAAGCATCATAGTAATCAAATCGTCTTAACATATCCTGTTCAATATCTAATAAATATTGTGCATAATCTTCATCTAAAACTCGAACCTTTTGAACATCTTTACTTTCTTCTTTCGAATTAGTTGATTTTTCTTTCGTTTCAGCAGCCTTAGATTTACTTGTTTCTTCTGTCTTTTCTTCTTTATTTTCCGAATCTTTTACTGTAACACAACCACTTAATAATATGGCAACTGGAACTGCAGCAGCTATTAGTTTTTTCACTTTCATACCTCATACCCCTTTAAGTAATTTATTCTTAGTTAGTTTTGCTACCGATACTCTTCGCTGCTTCTTCAAACAGTTTTGAGCCTTCTTGTGCTTTACTTAATGATTGATGCATTTTACTCTCGTCTTCTTGGTCTAATGCATCAAAGAGAAGTTGAAAACAATCCGCATACAGTTCCATCGACTGCTTTATCTTCGCCTGTTCTCCTTGTAACTCAGGAGGTGCTTGTAGATTCTTCAATTTCGTTGCGGTTGCCTTTGCTCCACCTAAACTCAGTTGTACTTCACTTTTCTTTTGTTTGTATGATTTTACGTCTGAATCTGCTATTCCTTCAATTAATTTCATTGTATCTTCAATTTGAGTGGCACTGTTTATAATATCTGCCTTGTACCTTTCAACATCTGAACCAGTTACCTTACCAGTTGAAGAATTAGAAGAAGTAGAATTATTTGAAGAAGAACTTTGTTGACTACTTGATGAACTACTGTTTGTATCTTCACTTTTCGCTACAGATAAGCTATCCTCTTTCTTGCTATCCGTTGACTTACTCTCTTTTTCAGCAGCCTTACTCTCTTTCTCTACCTTTTGCGTTTCTTCTTTCTTTGGTTCAGCTTTCTTACCATCAGTTTCAATTGTAATACAACCACTCAATAACATAACTGGTAACGCTAAACTTACTAATTTCTTTGCTTTCATGATTACTAATACCCCTTTATGTGTAAAATTCAGTGCAAACAAGTTAATATACTTAACTAATAAATCCCCCCGAATAATTTATTAGAATCTACTATCCATAGATTTCCTGTATATTCATAATCTTTCCATATATATCATTTTACAGAGAATTACATATTTGGTCAAAGGGATTTATGTAGTCTTTGAAGGGAAATTTACTAAATGAAAAGAAATTTTATTCACAAAGAAAAGAAGCTAACAATAAATTGTTAACTTCTCAGCTGAAAGTAAAATATTATCTTTCCTTATCTTCTAATATCTAGGTTGGGATTGAATATTTGTAAGATGAACATCAAACATATCAATTATTTCAAGAAATCTATCAGCTTCACGGAAAACATGGTCTGCTAATAATGGATGAATGATACTCTTTATTTTACATTGCTCAATTAAATCACGTGCTGTTTTCTTAAAATCCCGAAGAGATGTAACCGACACACGATTTTGATCTAAAAATTGATCTAAAAGAGGGACTGTTTGGGATTGTGGTTTCATAGATTCTAAGTCAATTGCTTGATACATCAATTCATCAAAATCATTGCTAAAATTCCGTGCTGTGTCTACAAGCTTTCTTTCCGATGGATCAAGAAGATGACCAATAAATTTAGCATGGTCTGCCATAATCCTTAAAAAGAAAACATTTTCTTTAATAATAGCATCAGGAAGAGCATCTAATTTACCTTCATTTAATTGTATTAAACGTTTTCTAAAATAATCAGCTTCCCTACTTGTATGGTCAACTAAAAGCGGAAAGTTATTTTGTCCTGGCAATTTACATGTGAGAATTAATCCTAAAATTTTTCGTTTAAATCCCCAAATATTAGTTGCGGCTTGTTGTACTTCTGAATTAAATCTTTTTATTTGCTCAGGATCTGTTTCATTTGTATAGGAATGCGCTATTTGTTCGATATGTTCAAACAATCGATAAAATTGATTAGCCTCTTCAATTAGTTGAGTATCCTCACATCTAAACCCTAAGCGAAGAAAAAAAGAATGCTCCTTCATGATTCTAGACCAAAAACGAATTTCATTTAATGAACGCTCAACAAACATTACAGATGTAACACCTGTATCAGGATGTAATGATGTTTCATCCCTATGCATTGTTAATCCCCCCAGTAAATACTGCGCTAGTTCCATTCTTATGAGTAAAAAAATATATAAATACCATCAATAAAAGTTCATGATGAATATTGTATACATGTAAAATTCAACTTGTATAAGCTTAGCTTGATGAACATATACTGCTCCTCCAGCAAAAAAGGCTACCAGCTAGATGTAAAGTTCTACTAGTCGGTAGCCTGTCAAAGTTTCTATTAAAGTAATACCGAATCTTTATCACTATCCTGATTCCGTTTCTCTCGTTCTTCTTCTAAGCGCTTCATATATACTTCGCCTTCTTTTTCGATAAAATCATTATCCATCTCTTGCTCTTTTTTCGAAGTATATAAAACCATGTAGCCACTTAGTACAATCCCAATGATTACAAGATAAATCCACCATGGTAAAGTTTCCACTTTCGTTCATCCCTTTCCTTAGACAAGCCTTATTAGTTTCACTTTATGAGGAAAGAAGTGGTTTTATGCTTAAAATTTTATTGTGGATTCTTCGCGAAGAACGCTTGTACATATTCCATAAACTCTATTGGTTCCTGGCGAAACGGTGCGTGGTATCCTTTTTCAATGATATGGAACGTACTATTTGCAAATAGCTCGTGATACAGTTCACCATTTTCCCAAGAAACGCTCTTATCATGTCGTCCCCATATAATTAAAGTCGGTACCTTAATCTTATCCGCTTCCATCGCAATGCGGCGCTCTCTCATTTTCGTAAGCTGATCATAATGCTCTTTATCATCGCGACTATTTTTCACTTCATTTTTATTATAATCCGTAATCTCTGTTACAGTTTGTAAGTCTGTCGATAGTGGCGGCACTTCATAACTTTCTTTTTGCTGAAAAGACTCTATTCCTGTAGAATCCGCTAAAACGAGATGCGTTACTGCATCCGGATATAAATACGCTAAATTCAGAGACATCTCCCCGCCCATCGAATGACCAAGTACTGCGAATTGATCGTATCCGAGTTTCTTCATTAACTTATAATATAAATTCACTTGTGTGGGAAACGAATACTGAAAATCAATCGGCTTAGAAGAACGCCCAAACCCTAAAATATCAACCGCAATAATCGTATGATCCTTTACAAGTTCCGGATAAATATCATTAAACCCATCTGAAGAACCACCGAACCCGTGAAGCATAAGTAAGGGCGGTTTCCCCTCACCAATTTGCTTAAAATAAATCGTCTGTCCATCAATCTGCGCCATACTCTCTTTCGTATTTATCTTCATCATAACAGTATCTTTCACTTCTTCAACCTTCGCAATCGGCTTATCAACGAAGTTACATACTATTAACAAAACGAGTACAATACCGCTAATCATATAAAACTTAAACCGTTTCAAAATTCCCGTCTCCTTTCTCATGCTGCTATTTAAAGTTTTTACATTTTTTGGTTGTTTTATGTTCTCTTTTTAATTGTAACTACATCGGTTACAATTATATTAAAAAAATATTACTCATTTCCATTAATGATGGTTATTTTGTAACTATTATAGTTACATATGAAAAGTAAGTCAATTCTTTTTAACCGTAAAAAGAAAAGGACCTCGTTATGAGGTCCCTTCACTTTATTGTTTAATTTAAAAATGGTCAGCGTGTGAGTCTTGCTTGCTAATACCACCACCGTCGCCTTTATTATCTGCTGGTGCTCCTCCACCGTCCCCAACACTTACATAGTCTGGTCTTGCTGGTGCTCCTCCACCATCACCTCTATTTAAAGCATGTTGTTCAGACTCTGTAAAAGCATTCAGCCCTAACGAAAGTAGTATTACTAAACCTGCTATCAATGTATAAAATTTTTTCATTTATTTTAACGCTCCTTCTTTTAAAAGTTTTTTTCGAGCTTGGCTACTAATATAAAAGTACTTACTAGCCTTTTCATGTTTTTCTTCTTGATAAAATTTATATGCTAATATTTCCGCATATTCTTTAACACAGTCTAAAAGAGAATGTTCTTCAAAATATGAAATACTTTCCACAGTTACTTTCTCTAACTCACTAGCACTCGATTTAATATTTAATTCCTTCAATATCATAAAACGATTTTGAAATTCTTTATTTTGCAACTCATTACAAATTTTCAGCCCTAGTTCTATTAGGTTATTAGCAACACCTATTTTCCCCAGTTTATAATTTTCCTCTGCTTCAGTAAAAATCGCTTTAAAATGTTTAGGCATTTTCTTAGTAACTTCACTTAAATGTCTAATTGCTAAATCTGATAAATTCTGACTACTATATAGCCATCCTAAGTTACTTCTAACCATTAAAATATGTTTTTCTTCTTTATCATGTTGTTGAAGTAAATGGATTGCGGTATTAAAACTTTCTTCCGCTAACTCAAACTGTTTAAAATCAATACAACATAATCCTATGAAGTTATGACACAACGCCATGTTTCCTTCGTAACCCTTGTGTTCACAAAATATTTCTTTCGCCTTTTTGATATAATCTAAAGCTAACATTTGCTGATATACTTGATAGTAAAAATATCCCATACGATAATTAAACTCCGCATGTTCTATCGGATCTGCAATATATTTCAATAACTTCTCAGCTTGTTCATACTGTTGTTTCGCTTCGTTATAATTTGAAATTAATGTACAATGAAATCCTTTGAAAAAGTGATAATAATAAGCTAAAAAGCCTTCTGTTGGAATTTCGAAAGATTCTACTTTATCAAAACTATCTTCTCTAATTGAAATCCAATCAACTAATGCATCATATCTAAAATTCAATAATGTATGATAAAGCAATACATCTTGATCCACGTCCAACCCACTAATCGTACTATCAATTTCTTCTTTCATTTCCGTTGCTTTCTCTATGTTTTGCTGCAACATTACACGATACCAATTATCTAAAGAATGTTTCATTTGCTCCTTCGTTACTACATCTGTTCCCATACCTTCGCATCCCCTTTTCTCCAAACTTACAAAATTAGGATATTTATACAATTATTCAAATTGTATATTATCACCCCTTTTCTATGTATTGAAAAATAATTGTCAGAAAATTTATAATCTAAATGAATTATACCAAATATTTCTATTTTAAAAACTTGAGAAACATTTTTCAGAAAATTTTATAGACCAAATAAAAAAGCAAGCAATTCCAGCTATCAGCTAAAACTACTTACTCTTCTACTTATTATTTCTATCTTTACTCTTTAATAAATTCCTTCGTACTTCTCACTGTATCAATCGGACGAACTAACTTCTCAATTTCTTCACGCTTTGGCTCTAAAAACGGAGGTAAAGATAATTTCTCTCCAAGCGTTTCATAAGGCTCATCTCCCATAAAACCAGGGCCATCTGTCGCAAACTCGAATAAAATTTGCGGTGCAACTCTTGCGTATAATGACTCAAAGAAGTGACGATTTACATAACCAGATGAAGGGAGTCCAACTCGAATTAGTCGCTCAATCCACTCTTCTAATACAGCGCGATCCTCTACGCGGAATGCTGCATGATGCACTGTACCAAAACCTTGTTGTGCTTCAGGAAGAACCGTATTATGTTCTACAATGACAGAGGCACCGTTTCCACCTTCACCCACTTCAAATAAGTAGAACTCTCCTTCTTGAGCAATCTCTTTAAATAATAGAACTTTTTCTAGCACCTCTTTGAAATAACTAAAGTTCGCGATACGAATAAATACAGGTCCTAAGCCAGTAATTGCATATTCTAATGGGACTGGCCCGTCTTGCCAAGGTGTACCTGATTCCATGCCTTTATCAAATTCATCTGAGATCAATTGATAGTGTTGATCATCAAAATCAACGAACGAAAGAGTTTTCTTACCAAATTGCTCTTTAATTCCTGTATGTTCCACTTCAAGACGATCAAAACGTTTCACCCAATATGCTAATGCCGCATCAGTTGGCACTCGGAATGATGTTTTTGAAATTTCATTTGTACCGTGTACACCTTTAGGAACGCCCGGGAAGTCAAAGAATGTCATATCTGTTCCTGCACTACCTTTATCATCTGCAAAGAATAAATGATACGTTTGAATATCGTCTTGGTTTACTGTTTTTTTAACTAAACGCATTCCTAAAACGTGAGTGAAAAATTCATAGTTCTTTTCTGCACTACTTGTAATCGCTGTAACGTGGTGTATTCCTTTTAATTGGTTCATTTTATATTCCTCCAATAGTTTTAATTTATATTTAACTGTTTTATTTTTGCTCGCTGGTCAACAAAGCGTGTATTTATAAAAGTAATCATTTCATTTTACTAGTCAAGTGATAGTTAAAAAAATAATTCAATGTGTAAAACGATTCGTCCGAAAGTAATAATTCCTTTCGTTACTTTCACTTTACAACTCAAGTGATTAAAAAGCAAGTAAATTATCTTGAATTCGAGATAATTTTTAATATCTCAGTATTAGTTTAAAATGCTATATGTTTTGTGGCGTAATTATTTTCATATCTACTGGTAATAAAACCTTTTCACTCGCCAAAATAAATAGCCTACGATCAATGAACTAATCATAGGCTATTAAAATTCTTTAATAGTTAAATATCCTTACAATAACTTGTAATTTTAGCGAATAATTAATATTAGTAATTCTCTGTTTCATTAAATGATTTATTTTATCCCGCATTAACGGGCAGTAAGACTTCCACCTCAAAATTCGGCTGGAGCGAAGAAGTTAGGTGGGAGATCCCACTGCCCGTAAACGCCCGATTGGTGAGGGCTAATAATCAGTGGGGGATGAGCAAAACCCCCACTGATTATAGTTTCACTTTATATATTCCAAAAATCACTATTTATATCACTGTTATATTTATAATCAACCTTTTCTTTACCACATTTTTCGCACTTATAAATATTAGCTGTCCCAATCTGCCCTGTTTTAAAATTTTCACTATCCTGAGTTTTAATAAATTTATAATTGTGTATACATCTAGGTTCTCTTACTTTATCCATCCATTTTCCTAGCATAAAGTAATCACTCTCCTTAAAAGAATATTCCTACTACAACTCTATATTTAGAATACTCTACAAAAGATTTCCAATCAACGAACACGTTTTCTTGCATCACATGATATGTAAAAGAATTGTTTTGTTTAAGATCCGTTTTTTTATTAACAACAGACCCTCATCCATTAGCTTTACACGAGCTAATGCAATATAAATTTGCCGTATGATTTACATCTTTTTCTCTCATTATTTCTTTCCTCATCAAGGAATAAATAATGGTTTTTAAAGCTGTTTGCAGTGTCTTCCCTTATCAGGGCAATAAAAGATGGTGTGAAAACTTAATTTCACACCATCTTTTTAAACAATTTTATTGTCATGCCACACTTAATGAGGCCATTCTATTCACAATCTTAATTATGGAAAGTTGGCTTATAGAACGAACGATTATCAAGCGCAAAGACACGTTCTGTGTATTCGCCTGGTTTTGTGCGTCCTAATGCGCGGTCCATCATGTTCATTTTTGCATCTAAGTTATCGATGTAGTGCAGAATTTCTGCTTCTTTCACTAATGGTGGTTTTGGGCTACCCCATTCTGCTTTTCCGTGATGGGAAAGGACGATGTGCTGAAGGATTAATACTTCCTCTGCATCGATTTGTAGTTCGTCTGCTGCTTTACCAATTTCGTTCACCATGATAGAAATATGGCCTAGTAAATTTCCTTCTAACGTATACGTTGTAGAAATTGGACCAGATAGTTCGAATACTTTACCAAGGTCGTGTAAAATAACGCCCGCATATAGTAAGTCTTTATCTAACGATGGGTATAGAGCTGATATAGCTTTCGCTAAATCTAACATTGATACAACATGATAAGCTAGTCCAGATACGAACTCGTGATGGTTCTTTGTCGCTGCTGGATATTCTAAAAATTCATTTTGATGCTTATTTAACAAATGTCTTGTTAGACGCTGTATGTTCGGGTTTCTCATTTCAAATATGTATTGCGTAATTTTCTCAACCATATCTTCTTTTTTTATTGGAGCTTTTTCTACAAAGTCTGAGATGTCTGTTACTTCATTCTCATTCGCAACACGAATTTGTTTCACACGTAATTGAATACGTCCTTTATAGTTTAGAATATCTCCAGCTACTTTAACGATTGTTTCCGCTACATATTGTTTCTCAACTTCTGGCGATACGTCCCATAGCTTTGCTTCAATATCTCCACTTGGATCTTGTAAGATTACTGTTAAAAACGGCTTGCCATTGCTTGCGAGACCTTTTGTCGCTGTTTTAATTAACAAGAAAACATCGACTTGTTCACCAACTTCATATTCTACAATTTTCTTTTTCATTCGAATTCCTCCACCAAATCAGTTACTTTTAGTATAGCATACTACAACTCATTTTCTTTACGCTTACGTGTTAATTTTATAATCTCATTTTCTGTAAAATACGTTAATAAATGCGCATGGCATGTAAAGAAGATAACTTGTCTATCTTTCGCAATTTCTTTTATAAGTTCAATCGTTCGATTCGTCCTTACCGCGTCAAAATGTACGAAGCTATCATCAATAATAAATGGATAGTCATGCTCAAACGTTTTCGCTAGCGCGAATCGCAATGATAAATATAACTGCTCCGCTGTCGCTTGGCTTAGTTCATGACTGTAAAAACGCATACCATCGTTACGTTCGACAATGAACGGTTCCGCTTCTGACGGTGAGAATATTTTACTATATCTCCCGCCTGTTAAATACACGAAATACTCTTCGGATTTTTGTAAAATACGCGGCAAATGCACTTCATGATAATATTGCTTCGTTTTCGTTAATACTGTCTTTGCGGCCGCATATGCAGCCCACTTCTTCACTTGTTCACGCACTTGCACTTTTTTCATTTCCCACTCATGTAGTAAATCACCATACGTACTGCCTTCTTCTAAATTCGCAATTTCTATTCGATGCTTCGCAATACGCTCTGTCAGTTCTTTCTCTTGCGCCAGACAGTTTTGCACGGCTGTAATTTCTTGCTTTAATTTTTCATCATAACCGTCAGCCTCATAATGCTCAGCTAATGACAAACTCGTTAAGCGCTGTTCTAACAAATCAATTTGAGGTAATAAACGCCCCACTTGCTTATCCGCGTCTTCACGTTTCTCTGCCAATTTTCCTGCTTCTAAAAACATCTCTTCATCTGTAGATTCTGCGATATGCCATAACCCATCTCGCTCTACTAGTAGTTGTTTTAATTGCTGCTGCATGAACTCATATTCTTCTTGCCATTCCGCCAGCTTCTCTTTCAGCTGCTTACAAGTTTGACGCTTCTCTTTTTCATTTTGCATACGACTTTGCGCCTCATGCAAATTACTATACTCTTTACTACCGATAACAGTTTCTAGTTTATGCTCAAAGTGCGAAATCATTTCATACAATGAAGATTTCCGCTCGCCTTGTTTATCTAGCTCACGATATAATTGCTGCATTTTTTCAATACGCTCAAACGCTGGCAATATGTGTGCATACGTATAAAATTCAGGGAACATATAGCGCGTTTTATACGCACCTACTTGTTCTCCCATTTGGAAAGTTTCTCTCTCCCATTCTTCATAAGATGAAACGACTTTATCATAAGCACGTTCCATTTGCTGTAATTTATAAGACTCTCGCTCAAATAACTTTCGAATCCCTTCATCCTTTTCTAACTGATAGCGAACTGACATCGCTTCTTCACTTTGACGACCGCCAGCACTTTGCTGAAGAGTGAGAAGCTCTTCTTGTAATCCACCCGAAGGATCTTTATATAAAACGAGTGCTAAAACAATCCCTACAAAAACAATGACACTAATAAATAATAGCACGCGGTTATCTATAAATAGACTCGTGAATAAAACAAGCGTGTTAATAAGAAGTAACAGAAGACAAATTCTTTGCCACTGTTTTTTCTTTTGCATAGCCGCCCCTGCTTTTTCCTCATACTTGCGCTTCATTCTTTCTGCGCCCATACCTAAAAATGCAGCATCTTGAAATGATTTTTCTTTCTCAACTAACGTATTTCGTTCTTCATCAGCTAACATTTTCTGGCTGATTTGTCTTATATTTTCTTCTTGCTCTTCTAATTGCTCTTGAGCCGTTTTAAAACGTTCATCTAGTTGTGCTTTTTGCGTTTCTAACTCTCTCGCCTTTTGCACAGTTTGTGTAATTAATTCTTTCGTCGCTAAACTTATATCAAACGAAAGAACAGTCTCTTGTTCAAAAGTCGCGCCGATTTGTTGCTGTAGTTCTGCGATTTCTTCTTTTATATTCGCAATACTTCCCGTCATATCACGCATTTCTTGACGTGCATTTTCATAAGACATATGCTGCATGCGTAGTTCTTCTACATAACTTTCTTTTTGTAAAAATGCTTCATCTATTTCTGTGGAATCAATTTCTGATTGCACTGTTTCTATCTTTTTTTGAAGTGAATCTACTTGTACTTGCAGCGGCTCCATCTTTGCCTTTACCGCTTCATAGCGCGCCATCCCGTTTACAGGAAACTGCCCGTTCTCGTTTTCTAACACTTTCTCGTGCGCACTCTTTTCAATAACGAGAGGCTCAAGCGCTGCTAATATTTCATAGTCTTGCTTTCGTCTTTCGGCTGACTCTTTTTCCGCACGAACAAAAGTAAGTTTCTCTTCACTTTCTTTTAACTGCTCGACCTGTTTTTCATACGTGCCAATTTTCCCTTGCCACTCTTTCATCTTTTCCTCAATTTTCTTCATCTCTTGCAGTGACACGTTAATTTCAGGATTACGACCACTCGGCTTAAAACGCTGATTCATTTCTTTTTCTAACTTTTTATCTAACTGCAATAACGCATCACTTCCAACTGCGCTTGCCGAAAATAAATAATTACCGATATCCGCTTCGCCGAGCTGATGAATATTTTGAAGACCGTGCATATCAAATGAAAAAACAGAATCAAATAAGCTTTCATTCACACCGCTTAATATATCGTTTAAAATATCTTCGCCGCCAGTTTTCCCGTCTTCAAAATAAACGGTCACCTCGCCTGCTGCCGTCTTTGGCAATCGTTCAATTTTCAAACGGCCGTACTTCTCTGTTTGAACAGTCATCGCCCCGCCGTACTTCCCGCCTTCTTTCGGCTCATAACGGCGCTGTCCTCTCGTTGGGAAACCGAATAAAATACTTTTCATAAACGAGCGAATCGTTGATTTCCCCGCTTCATTTTCACCATACAACACCGTCAGCAATGAAAGATCCATTTCCACATTTTCTAATTTTCCGTACCCATAAATATGGAGTTTTTCAATTCTCATTTTTTATACCTCTCTTGCTGGAATAATTGCTCTAAAATAATATTTTCCGCTTCCTTTTGAATCTCTTTCTTCTCTTCTTCCGTAAAAGCTTCAATGCTATTACGTGCTACAGGAGATGTCCAAATGGTGCGCAACACTCCGTCCATATTTGTGAAAGCTTCTAACTCTTTCAGCACACTACCGACGAAATGATTTTCTTCTTTCAAACGTTCAATTTCCGCAAAAGAAACCGTCTCATTTTTCCACTTCATCGCATACACAAAGTCTTTTCGCTCTTCGCCAGCTGCTAAAATATGAAAAATCTCTTCCACACGCTTGTCTTCACGTAAATAAGGAGAAAGTGGTCCCTGCCCTGTAAATACGACAGTTAAAAGCGTGCCTTCCTCTTCTCTTCTGCATTCATTCATCGCAGTTGACGCGCTCGTCATAAGATCATCAACAGTTTCAAGTCCATCGATACTCACTTCTATCTCATCCCATACAACATCCGCCGTATGGAAAAATGAACAATGCGTTCCTTGTTTCGTAAGTTCAATCAGGTACGCACCTTTCTCCCCTGTTTCCTTACGATGACGCCCTTGTATATTACCTGGATAAATAATGTACGGCTCTTCTGATAAAATTTCACGTTTATGTATATGGCCAAGAGCCCAATAATCAAACTGCTTTTCCTTCAGCTCACGAATTTGAAACGGTGCATAACGATTATGTTCTGCATCCCCTTCCACACTTCCGTGAAGCATTCCAATATGAAAAGGCGCATCACTCATTTTCGTATACTGCACTGTCATATTATCCGTTACCGCCTGCTGCAAATAACTAAACCCGTAAATAGAAGCTACAAGCTCACCATTTTTATAAAATGACTTCTCTTCCACATAAGGCTCCGTAAACACGTGAACATTTTCCGGAAACTCAATCGCTGCCCAGCTTCCCCCTAAATGATCGTGGTTACCATGAATAATAAAAACGGGAATATCGTACTGCGAAAGTCTCTTCATTTGCTCACGCACAAACACTTGCGCCCTCAAACTTCTCGTCTCCGCATCATACAAATCCCCGGCTAGTAATACGAAATCAACGCGCTCTTGAATCGCTTTATCAACAATACGCTCGAACGATTCAAACGTACTCTGCTTCATTCTCTCCCAAACAGACTGCGCAACATTCATCTCCATCCCTTTAAACGGACTATCCAAATGCAAATCAGCCGCATGTATAAACTTCACTTGTTTCACAAATAACGATCCTTTCTATAGTTCAAAAGTTTCATCTTATCCGCATGAACACAAACAATAAATGCTCAATTGGCGAAAACTAGTAATAAGCAGGAAATAAAAAATCCCCCACTGATTAAAGTTTCACTTTACCCCGTATTAACGGGCAGTAGGCAAAGAAGCCAATCTGAAAGTAAACTGCCCATAAATACCCGATTGGTTCAACTAATAACTAGTGGGGATGAAAAGACTCCCCACTAGTTAAAGTTTCACTTTATTGTAACACGCAATGTCATATATTTCTTTGCATATTCTAGTGATTTATGCCAAAATAGTTATAAGATTCTGATTTTTATTATTGGAGGGAATTTTCATGGGAGTATACGTTCTAACAGTCTTTGAAAAAGATGGTTCTAAAGCATTAGATGAATCATTCGAGGCGGCAACTGAAAAAGAAGCGAAAGCAAAAGGTGAATCTATTTTACAAGAAAAAGGTTTGTATGAAAAAACACATCGCTGCACATCTTCTGCAGGTAAGCTCGTTTTATTCCAGCGCTAAAAAAAGAAGCGTCATCCGCTTCTTTTTCACTCTACTATATCTTCGTCACACCACGTAAACACCACATCTAGAATGCGATTACCGATACGTACGCGTTTATTCCATTTACCTGTTTGGATCTGATGTTGCAATTCCGCTTTCATCTTTTCCGTCCAGTCGTGAATCGTGTCACTACGGTCGTACGGATATATGCCCGGAAACTCTTCCTGCAGAAGATGCAAGCTCTCTGCATCAAAATGAAAATGGAAGAAGTAGTTTGCTGTAAGCGATGGTTCTTGCAATCGTAAAAAATGATCATCAACTTGCTTTCTATTTCTATAGAAAGTAAAGATATTCACTTTACCGCTCGTAATTTGGTCAATTTGAATTTCGTGCTTCTCTATAATCACGTCTTGCCCACCTCGTTATATACTACCCTTAGTATATATGTCTTTTGCAACAAAGTTAACCATTTTCGCGCGAAATTCATTTCCTTCATTATATTACCCGTACCTCCAAGTACAATCAGGACAAATAAACAAAGTTGAAGGGGAGCGATCACATGTATTTCGGAAGCAAAGGTTGGTATGTAAAAGAACTTAAAAAATTAGGGATTCGTACTTACGAAGGTAAAAAACTAGAATCTTATCGTACACATATTTTATCTAGTTTACTTGAGAGAATGAAGAAAGCTTCGGCTTAATAGATGTAGGAAGCGACTACGGTTGCTTCCTTTTTATTTACTAAATAAAAAGGAAATCATCATACCTTAACTTTTTAACTTTACCGTTATACTTCCTTGATAGAAACCGCCCATTATCAACTGAATCTCTATTACCGAATACTCTTCCAGATAATCATTTGTATATATTTTAAATTCTCCATACTTATTAACCGGTCCGCTTCCAACATACATATCGCCACTCGTTATGACAATTGTTGAATGAGGTTCTGCACGGCCCAATACACAATTATCACCATATTCCACAGAATCTATCGTTATTTTTTGATGCATATTATTAACTGAACCTATACAGTTCTTATTACACAAATTAACATCTCTTTCTTCAGCCCTCGATAGCGCTCGATTCCTACTAGTCTTTTCTGAAGAGAAAGCAACATTCCCCAGCCAACTAAACCTATCAAATGTAGTAATAGGTAGAAACATCTATGTTAACTCCCCCATTCTTCCAATACTTCCATCTCATTTTTTATCAACTACGGTCTTTTAATGAACTTACAGCAATACGTTTTATGTTGGGGTAAAAGAAAACAGCTTTGGTTTTCCATTCAATTTCGCACTGTTAATTTGTACAGAACACATAGAATACTGTTTTTCACCCCAGATGTAATGACAACACCACACAAAAGAAACCACGATCCATTAACTGTAAATCCATCTTCAAATATATTAATAATAATTATGTTACCAATTATTAAGAGAATCCATGAAATGAAATACTGTTTTCCATTTGTAATATATAAAATTTCATCCTCATAACAGACTGTAATTCCCCCACCTTGCCAAACACCAATAGCAAAAGAAAAAAGCGTAACTGCCAGTAGCTCTGCTTGTAAATCCCTAGTCATTTGTTGCGGCGCCGTATAAGTAATACTCCCTATCATCATGAGAAAAGTTATAATATCTATCCAGTTTATTTTTCTTTGTTTGCTTTGCAGCCAAATAAAGAAAATTAATACAGGAATTAAAAGCAAAGTTTCCATTTACTTATTCTTCTTCCTTTCCTACATTAGAAACGTCTATAATTGTAATGCAATTAGATTGTTCTTAAATCTTTCATACTTTCTGAAGCATAACATGAGAAAGAAATAAAAAAATCGTACAAAAGGGCAAGCCTATAATGTACGATTGGGCATATATAATGTTTTAAAAATGAATTAACTTCCTTTCAATAGATACAGCTACTGCTTCTGACCGTGAATTAACACCTAATTTATTGTATATATTTGTTAAATATGCTTTTACCGTTCGCTCAGCTATTCCCATATCAAATGCAATTTCTTTATTTTTATATCCGCGCGCAATAGCTTTCAGCACAAACAATTCTTTATCTGTTAAGTTATTTTCTGCAACCTTATCAGCATGTACTTCTTTCCTTTTATACTTCACTATCTTTTCCATAATATTTGGTTGTAGTAAAATCTCACCTCGAATAGCCGCTTCCAATGTTCGAAACAAATTCTCACGATCCGTATCTTTTAGCAAATATCCTTTTGCCCCTAACTCAATTCCCTTTAACATTAATTCATCTTCGTTATAAGTAGTTAATATAATAATCGGCGTATGATTTTGTTTTTTATTTAAAGCCTCAATTGTTTCTAAGCCACTCATTTTAGGCATATTTAAATCCATTAAAATGACATCAGGTTTCTTTTTTTCTATGAAAGAAAGAGCTTCTTCTCCGTTTGCAGCCTCACCTATAATTTGAAATGAATCACTCGTTTCTATTATTAATTTCAGACCTTCTCTCACAACGAAATGATCGTCTACAATTAATACGTTATGCTTCATGGCTATCTCCTTCTTTATTTATAGGCACTTGAATATACACTTTCGTACCCTTCATCTTTTCACTCAATATATGTATTTCTCCCTTAATCAATCGAACACGCTCATTTAAGCCAATTAAACCATAATGTCCAGGATTCTTACCGATATATCCAGTGTCAAAACCAATTCCATTATCTTCAACTTCAATAGTAAGCTTTTCAAGGTCATCGATATATTCAACTTTTAAATTTACATCTGTTGCCTGTGAATGTTTTGCGATATTCGTTAAACATTCACTAATTACATATAAACAGTGCTCCTTTACTAAGCTTGAAATATGCGGGGGGCTTTGAATAGTAAATCTCACATGTATAGAAGTAGCCTCAGAAAAACGTTGAACCTCTTCCTCTACTGCTTCATTAAATGAATTGGTAGTATGACGCAAATCATCAATAACCAACCTTGCATCATGTAAAGTTTGTCTCGCTCTTATCATAGTTTGTTTCATAATCTCTTGAGATCGTCCTGTATTCCCTTTTTGCATATGGGCATCTATCGCTTCCAATTGCATAATTAAGCTTGCTAAACCTTGCGCTAACGTATCATGTAAATCTCTTGCCATACGCTGCCTTTCATTAGCTAATGTCAATTCTTCCACTCTCATATATGCAGACTCTAACTCTTGAATGTAGCTCTGTATACGATTACGTGCATCAAATTGCTGCTTATTAATATAAGAAAAAGGAATAATAATTGCTAACACTAAAAGAAACATAGAGATAAGAATAGCTAATTTATTCACACCATAATTGATACTAATTGCAGCACAAAATATTGCATACATAAGAGTAAAAACTGCCATTACTTTAAATATATTGTTATAAACATATAGACTTTGGGCGATTAAAATAGGGGTTAATCCAACAAAAATAGCTATTGAACCATTTGGTACAATAAATGCAGCGAGAAACACAATGAAGAGTTGTACAAAAAAGAAGTACAATAATTGCCTATTCTTTAATGAACTCGCATACCAATGAAAAATAGTATGAATAACAATGACTATTGTAAAGAAGAAACTATCCATAGAGAAAATATTATTACGAAATTCTAAAAGCATTGAAGCTATATATACGAGGGTAATCCATAAAACAATAAACCTTCTTGGAATAAATACCGCTTCCAATACATTTGTATCCAAATCTATATTTGAATTTATTTTTTTCATATCCGACCTCCACCATTACATTATACTATACAAGATGCGACTCATATTTTGATAGGTTACTGATTCCTCTTTATCCTCATTACCGAATACAAATATGAAATATTGCATATCGAAATGCATTGATGCGTTTGTAAACTCTTACTATAATGATGATATAAAGATTCATTACATCTTACTATTAAAAAAAGGAGGCAATCATATGGAAATCGCAATGGCAGTTTTAAAATTCGTAGGTGGAGTAATTCCATTGGTTCAAGAACTTTTAAAAGCATTCATGTAAGGTTATCATTCAGCAATTATCTATAAGAATTATCATTCAAATGATCTGTATATCAAAACAAATTGATACACAGATCATTTGTGTGAGTAAACTTTAAACGAGAGCTATGTATCCTAACAGAACAATAATGATACATCTATCTCAAGTCGGAAAAAGGCGCTCACAAGGGCGTCTTTTTATTATATTACTATGTATTCAGGAAATCGATTTTACAATCCATACAATGCTACATAATTCATGTATCTTTTTGAAATTTGCACAATAAAAATCCCCTCAAAGCATAAACTCCAAGGGTCGAGCCTATTTTTCATTAAATTTTTTAAACACAGCAATACCGTTTTCTACGATTTTATCAAATGTATAAACGAAGACTGTCTGTTCCTCTTTATTTAGTGCTAATGAAATAACCAACCAAACCAAAAATGCTATAATTAACCCACTCACACTAAGGGGGACCATTTATTTTGCGCGGAAAATACATTCAATTTCATGAGTTTGGCAATCCGAAAGATGTATTACAGGTTGAATATAAAAATATAGAACCGTTAAAAGATAATGAAGTTTTAGTTCGTATGCTAGTTAGACCGATTAATCCATCTGACTTAATTCCCGTAACCGGAGCATACGCACATAGAATCCCTTTACCTAACATACCTGGTTACGAAGGTGTTGGTATTGTAGAAGATGTAGGCGCGGGCGTTACTAGAGACCTTATCGGTAAACGTGTTTTACCGTTACGCGGGGAAGGTACTTGGCAAGAATATGTGAAGACATCAGCTGACTTTGTAGTCCCTATTCCTGATTCCATCGATGATTTTACAGCGGCACAAATGTATATTAATCCCCTTACGGCATGGGTTACATGTACAGAAACGTTAAACTTAAAACAGAATGATATTTTATTAGTAAATGCTTGCGGATCCGCTATTGGTCATCTTTTTGCTCAGTTATCACAAATTTTAAACTTCCGATTAATTGCAGTTACGAGAAATAATAAGCATACAGAAGAATTACTGCGCCTCGGTGCCGAATATGTAATAGATACTTCCACTGCCCCGCTTTATGAAACAGTTATGGAGTTAACAAACGGGCTTGGTGCAGATGCAGCGATTGATTCTATCGGGGGACCGGATGGAAATGAATTAGCTTTCTCCTTACGTCCAAATGGGCGCTTTTTAACGATCGGCCTTCTATCAGGAATACAAGTTAACTGGGCAGAGATTGTCACGAAAGCAAAGGTGCACGCGAATATATTTCATTTACGACATTGGAATAAAGAAGTATCACCATATAAATGGCAAGAAACGTTTCGTCACTTAATTCGCCTAGTGGAAAATGAGCAATTACGTTTCATGACAGTCCATTCTACATATGACTTAGCAGATGTAAAAAGTGCGGTTGGTGTCATTCAATCTGCTGAAAAAACAAAAGGGAAAGTGTTTTTGACGAGTTATTAAATGCTATTGAAAGATCTATTTTGATTGATTTTTTTATGTCTTATAAACCCTATTTTAGTATCCCCACTTCAACTACCTAAAAAATAACATTGTCAACAGAACTTAAATTGGTTATCATAAAAGCGAATATAACAGGAGATGAGCAGATGAATATGAACGAAAAGAAATCTTTTTCAAAAGTTTCTCGGCGGAAATTAGTCGATGAAGTGCTAGAACGTCTACAAGAGAAAATCTTTTCTGGCGAGTATGAAGTTGGTGATCGCCTCCCTACAGAGCCGCAGTTAATGGAAGAGTTAGGTGTAGGGCGTTCGACGCTGCGAGAAAGCATAAAGATATTAGTACATGCTGGCATATTAGAAGTTCGACAAGGACAAGGTACTCGTATTGTCTCACTAAATACAACGCAAGATTCATTTGAAAAACGACTGCAAGCAGCTAATATAAATCATGTGTATGAAGCACGAAATATGCTTGATAAAGAAGTAGCGATGTTAGCGGCACAGCGCCGAAGCGACGAGGATCTTTTATACTTAAAAGGACATTTGAATAAAAGAAAACATGCCCTTCAAGAAGGTAATTATGTAGCATACATAGATGCAGACATTCAGTTTCATCTAGCAGTTGCAAAGGCGAGCAAAAACGAAGTTCTACTTGATTTGTATCAATCTTTCGTACCTGCCCTTCGCCACATTTTAAGTCAGTTCATATTAAATACAGAGAACTATGAAGATAACTCTGACATCCATGAAAAGTTATTCCAAGCTATTTTTAAACAAAATGCCGAAGAGGCACGAACATACGCCATTCAAAATTTGGAGCTGAAATAAGCTCCTTATCTATTACACACAAACATCAGATGATATACTGAATAACGTCTGATGTTTAAGAGAGGAGAAAATGAAATTGAAACATCAAGAACGAACTTATTTGTATATACTAGCACTATTTTTTGTTTCCATTAATTTACGTATCGGGATTACATCTGTTTCACCTTTATTAGAAACAATCCGACAAGACTTAAATATAAGCAATTTTTCCGTTAGTTTTTTAACAGCTATTCCTGTTTTTTGTATGGGGACATTCGCCTTACTGACTGGGAAGGTTATTAAAAAATATGGGGCAGAAAGAGCAATTATGACTTGTCTTATTCTAATTGGCTTCGCAACATGTATGAGGGCTTTTACCTCTTCCATTTCCACATTATTCGCGAGCTCTTTATTTATCGGTATTGGGATCGCACTTGCAGGTCCGTTACTATCAGGTTTTATTAAAGAAAAATTCCCTACGAAAATCGGCTTAATGATTGGCATATATTCAGTAGGTATGGGAACTGGGGCTTCTTTAAGTGCAGGATTAACGATTCCTTTACAACATGTATTAAAAGACGATTGGAATATGGCACTCGCTTTTTGGGGTGTACTTACTATTATCGCTATTATATTTTGGTATCCCGTTATGAAACGAAAAAAGAATACGAGTACACAAAATAAAAAGAATAATAGTTTACCTTTAAGAAATAAAAAAGCATGGTTGTTCACAATCTTTTTCGGGCTACAATCAGGAATCTTTTACTCCATTACAACTTGGCTTGCGCCCGCAAATCAAAATATGGGTGTCAGTAGCGAACAAGCTGGTACTCTCATAACTGTTTTTACAGTTGTTCAAATGATATGCAGCTTTTTAATTCCAACATTAGCGGATATTTATAAAAACCGAGCACTTTGGTTATTAGGGAGTATATGCTTTGTACTCGTAGGTTTATCGCTTATGATTTACCCACTAACTACACCATGGATCCCTTCTATTTTACTAGGTATCGGGCTCGGCGGCGTATTCCCACTCGCTCTCATGCTACCGCTATATGAAACAAAAACCTCAGAAGATGCGAGTGCATGGACTGCTATGATGCAGTCAGGAGGATATATTATGGGCGGATTCATTCCTGTCCTAGCAGGAATCGCTCGTGATTATTTTAATAGCTATACGCAAGTTTTTATTATAATGGCACTTTTAAGCTTCATTTTATTCCTATTAACTTTAGTCATGAATAAAAGGAAAAGAAATGCAGAAGATCTTGTCTCCGCTTAAATTTCAAATGTTAATATATGGTATAATTTAATTAAAAACGAAAGGAGCTTCTAACATGTGGTTCATTTCGGCAATCGCGCCTGTTGTAATAGTTGGTGGAATTGTAGTATTTGTAATTAAAAGATTGGAACATAAATATAAGAACGGAAAATTAGGTAAGAAAAAATCTCAAAAAGCTCAACTGTTATTAGATAGTTTAATACCTATGGGAATGCTTGTTGGCTGTATGATTGGTTTGATTTTCGGTATGTTTTTTCCGGATTCCTCACTACTTTCCATTAGTTTAGGATCTGGAATAGGCTATTTATTTGGTTATTTCGCCTATGAAATTTATAGCAAGACAGGTAATGAGTTTTCATAATCCAAAAGAAATAAGTGAGGACAGTACATAGTAGCCATATACAATATGTACTGTCCTTTATTTTTGCATCAACACTATCACCTTCCCTTCCCTTCCCTTCCCTTCCCTTCCCTTTCATATCCTATACACCTTTTGTATTGATTTCCCTCTCCTTATCTCAAATAACAATTTTATTATTTATCATAAAGTTAACACTCTCGTTAAACATATATAAAGATTGTTGTATTTCTTACTTTTCTCCTTGAAAACAATATATACTACATTTGAAATAAGCGGGTACGTCTGCTTCTTATCTAAATTCCCGTGCAATACCCCCTCACGAAATGCTAGGAGAAATCCTAGCATTTTTTACAATAACGTTTGACGAAAAAGTTTTGGCACTTTAAACATATGTAAATTATAGTTTCTTTTCAACTTTATCACTTAAACCGTTATATCATTTGAGTGAGCTAGTACATTCGCCCTCATCTTATTTTTTCCACTTATAAAAATCCGTCCACTCTTCTTCATTTTAACTTTAATCATGAAACAAAAAAATCCCCTCAAAGCATAAGCTTCAAGGGGTGAGCCTGTATTTTTACTTACTTATATACGTACAGCTGTACCACTTACAGCAACCATTAACATTCCATCACGAACAACTTCATAATCTACGTCAATACCAACGATAGCGTTCGCACCTTTTTGTTTTGCAAGTTCTTTCATTTCATCCATTGCGATATCACGAGCTTCTTTTAGCTTGCTTTCGTAAGAACCAGCACGACCACCGACAACATCACGAACGGAAGCGAATAAGTCGCGGACAATATTTGCACCCATAATAGCTTCACCATTTACAATATCGATATACTCAATAATTTCTTTACCTTGAATTCCAGACGTTGTTGTTACAATCATGACTGACACTCTCCTAATAAGTTGTAGTTTGAATAAGCTTTCTTATGTCTTTATTATGACATGGAAAAAGTATCTAATCTATTGAATTACCTTACAAGAGTGTGACAATTTTGTAAGAATGAAACGCCTATTATTTTTAATAAAGCGCCTTTACATTCGGATACATAAACGATTCTCTATTTTCTTTCCAATCCTTTTCTACTTCTTTAAAAGTTGGTCGCCCTACTTCTTCCTTGTTTTTCTGTTTACTAAACCATTTCTTCACATACTTCTCTCCATTTTTATTTTGAACCGTACAAAGGAAACTATTACTACTATCCTTTACTATTTTTACAATCACGAAAAGACACCTCTTCCCTTTTCAATAAAGTGAAACTTTAATCAGCCCTCACCAATCGGGCTTTTACGGGCAGCCCGACCCCCACCTAACTTCTTTGCTTTCACTGAATTTTGAGATGGGGGTCTTACTGCCCACAAATAGCGGGATAACAGAATAGAACTTGATCTTTTACTATAAGCCCTTCCTCTCTTATAGTCATACGACTCCTCGGCCGCGCCAAAGTTGTAAGATCAAAAAACGATATTCACTATGTTTACATTTTTCATCATTGATATGTGAAGTACATATTATTTAAAGAAATCAGAGTTATAAGCATTATGCTTATCAAATATTTTATAGATTTCTAACTTATCATCTAATTTTGCATCTACTAAAATTAATATATTTCCATCGTAAATGTATTCTTCATATTTCTTAGCATGTTCTTCGGGAATTCCTAATCCGATAAATGCTCCTATTAAACTTCCAGCTCCTCCGCCAATACCGGCTCCTCCAATAGCTGCTGCGATAGGTCCCGCTGCTACGATTGGACCCATTCCAGAAACAGCAAGTATACCAAGACCTGTTAATAAACCACCAAGTCCGCCTGCTACTCCTCCTGCCACAAGCCCTGTCGCTGAAAAGATATCCGCTTTATGTGCCGTTTCACTATTCACTTTTTCACCCGATTTTTCTTCCAGATGTTCAATTTCCTTTTGATCCTTCGCAATAGCTGAAATGTTACCCGCCGAGTATCCTTTATCTTTTAATTCATTAATAACGAATGCCGCATCATCAATTGTTCTAAAAATACCTACTATTTTTCTATCTACATCCATAACTATTAACCTCCTAAAGTTTTATATAATGTATCTTTATCTTTCTTCATTTCTGTATACACTAACCTTCTTATTAACATAACCATTTACGAAAAAAGCGAATAGTAACAGCATTACAAGCGAACTACTTAACAAGTAAATTAAATCAAATGTAATATCAACCATCATTTCATTCATGTATACCAGACTCCTTTTTATTTAAAGTAAAATTATATTTTGATAGACTAATCTACTAAACATAGAAATCTTACAATTCATCTTCAGTCAATCTCTTTGTAGTATATGTATACCCTTCGTAACACTTTCTAAACCTAAAAAACTATAATTATATTTTTTCTTATTTATATGTTTAACATTTTTTAAAACGGGTATGTTTATATTGTTATGCTTACTATACAGAAAGGAATATTTCGATGAATGCAATCCAATCTACTACTATTCTTTATAATGAAACACCTACAATAACGCAGATTCATCATTTTTATGCTTTAATGACAACATTTCAAACTAATCTATTTATAAGTAAACACGGAACACTTACTTCTATTAAAAGCTTAAGCGCATTAATATCCTTTTTCCTTACTGTAAAAAAGAGAGAGCTTGTATTATTTATCTTTGAAGGAATAGATGCAAAAAAAGCTTTAAGAACACTCTTTCCTTCTTAAAAGTTTTATTATCCCCCTATTCCCTCGATCGTTACTTTTCATATATGTTTTTATATTTCAAAATGATTTCCTCTATTCAAAACGAGACCTCCTAATACAATAGGGGGATTTCTAGTTTGGCCTTATGAAAACTGATATAATATATATTACGTTTTTCATTCTTTACAATAGAAAACTTTTAATAATCTTGAAGGTAGGAATTTTTAATGAAATCGAAAGCAAAATTTAGTATTCGCTACAAAATTATGGCTGGTTATTTAGTTATGATTTTGTTCTTACTTATTTCTTTCATTATGTTAAACAATGAGATTTCCAATTTACAAAAATCTCGTAATTTTATTATTGATCACGATTTTAAAGTTCTTAATTTAACGAATCAAGTGGAGAAAGAATTGCTAACAATTGAAAATAAAGCGAAAGGATTTATTACTTCTAATAACGCAAATTACGTGCAATCCCTTAACACTGCGGAAAAGGATTACGAAAAACATTATCAAGATCTTTTGGCTCTATTAGAGGATAACCCCTCTCAGCAAGAAAAATTAAAACAGATTAACGAAAATATTAATAGTTGGATTAATAAAGAGATTCATCCATTAATTACAAATCATAATAGTAATAACATACAAGCAATCGACACGACTCAAATTCAGTCATTACAATCGCAGCTAACTAACTTCCGTGGTGTAGAGGAGCAACTAACGAAAAAAAGAGCTGCACAATTAGATACTGAAAATAATAAATTAGAGATTTGGTTATACAGTTTATTGTTCTTACTTTCTTGTATTTCTATTATCATTTCACTCTATATTTCGAATTCCATTACAAAAACGATTAAAAACGTAATTCAAGCTATTAAATCCATTTCTTCTAAAGAAAAAATTACTGAAAGAATTCATGTAAACACGCGGGATGAAATAAAAGAGCTTGCTCATACAACGAACCACCTACTAGACGAAATATCTAAAAGAGAGTGGTTACAAACCGAGCTTGCAGAATTAATTTTAATGTATCAAGGTATACCTTCTATTGAGATGTTAGGTAAAAAAATTCTTAGTGGAGTTATACAAAAAACGCAAACCTCTTGCGGTGCATTCTATGTACGTGAAGAAATTGAAGAAACTGTCTACTATGTGAAGAAAGCTTCTTTCGCTGATCAAGGTGCTGATATTGGAAAACAATCCATTAAAATGGGTGAAGGTTTAATTGGGCAATGTGCTTTAGAAAAACAAAGCTTTATTCTTCGAGAAATACCAGAAGAATTTCGTTATGTCACTAGCGGCTTATTAGAAATACGCCCTCAAAACCTACTAGTCGTCCCTATCTTATTTGAAGATGAAGTGATCGCAGTAATGGAGTTAGTAAGTGTAACTGAGATTTCAGACTTACATCAAGATTTAATTCAACAAACCGTTGATAACCTAGGTCTAACCATCCATAGTATTATGGGACGTATGCGAATTCAAACTCTTTTACATGAATCACAAGCAATGACAGAAGAGTTGCAAGTTCAATCAGAAGAATTGCAAACGCAAGCTGAAGAACTACAAATGCAAGCCGAAGAATTAAGAACAACGAATGAACAACTAGAGTCTAGAACTGAAGAGGCCGAGCAAAAGACAGCTGACTTACAAATTACTAAATCAGAATTAGAAGAAAAAGCAAGTGAAATATTACGTAGCTCAAAATACAAATCAGAATTCCTAGCAAATATGTCACATGAATTACGCACACCGTTAAATAGTATTTTACTATTATCTGAAATGTTAAGAGAAAATCATGATAATCATTTATCCGATGATGAAATTGAATTAGCAACCGTCATTCATTCATCAGGGAAAGATTTACTTGCTCTAATTAATGACATACTAGATTTATCTAAAGTAGAAGCTGGGAAACTAGATGTTATTTTTGAAGCAACGAACATAAGTGACATGGCAGCAAATATGCATCAAAACTTTTTACATATAGCTGCACAAAAAAATGTCGAATTTACTATTGAAGACAGTGATATTATTCCTAATTTGTTTTATACAGATGCTAAGCGGATTGAGCAAATTATTAAAAACTTATTATCCAATGCATTTAAATTCACGGAAAAAGGATCCGTCTCTTTACATTTCGATCCGATAGAAACAACCAATTTGAGTAATGAAATGCAGTCTATAAGTAATGATTGGATTACAATTTCAGTAAAAGATACTGGTATTGGTATCGCTACAGAACAGCATCAACTTATTTTCGAAGCTTTTCAACAGGCAGATGGAGCAACGATTCGAAAATATGGTGGTACAGGCTTAGGATTATCTATTTGTAAAGAGTTTGCTAGATTATTAGGCGGTTGGATTACGTTAGAGAGTAATGTAGGAGAAGGCAGTACTTTCACAGTATATATTCCTAACCTTCCAAATGGGTTAAATGATATACAGTTATCTAGTTTAGAAGTCGCAGCAACGATAGATGACATTATTCCTGTTGAAGTTGTTGAGGAAACTATAGTTACTCCAGAAACAAATAACGTCTTCCAAGAGAAAACTATTTTAATTGTCGATGATGATCATCGAAATATATTTGCATTACAAAATGCATTAGAAAAACAACATGCCAACATTATTACTGCACAAAACGGCATAGAGTGTTTAGAAATACTAAAAAGCAATACAAATATTGACCTTATCTTAATGGATATTATGATGCCGAATATGGACGGTTATGAAACGATGGAACATATCCGAATGAATTTAGGGTTACATGAAATACCTATTATCGCATTAACTGCTAAAGCAATGCCAAATGATAAAGAAAAATGTTTATCTGCTGGCGCTTCAGATTATATAAGTAAACCATTAAATTTACATCAACTCTATTCGGTAATGAGTGTATGGTTAATAAAATAAGTGAGGTTTAGTTTAAGTGGAAAATAAGTATTATAATTTTGATCCATCCGTAGATATGGATAAGCGTACGAACTTAGAAATTGAATTACTATTGGAAGCGGTATTTAAACTGTCAGGATTTGATTTTCGCCAATATGCTCGCACATCTATTTATAGAAGAATTTGTAATAGAATGCAGCTCTCTAATATCCCTACCATTTCAAAATTAATTGAAAAAGTAATTCATGAGGAAGGGTTTTTAGAACAGTTATTAAATGATTTCTCCATTAATGTAACTGAAATGTTCCGTAACCCTACTTTTTTTAAAGCGTTAAGAGAGCATGTTATTCCTGAATTAAAAAAGTATCCTGAAATTAGAATTTGGCATGCTGGATGCGCAACTGGTGAAGAAGTGTTATCAATGTCCATCTTACTTCACGAAGAAGGATTAAGTGAAAAAGCTGTTATTTACGCAACAGATATGAATACAAATGTGTTAGAAAAAGCAAAACAAGGCATCCTTCCGTTAAATAAAATGCAAACTTATACGAAAAACTATTTACAAGCTGGCGGTACACAAGCATTTTCTAACTATTATTCAACAGATAGTCGTTTTGCTTATTTTAATCCATCCCTGTTACAAAACATTATTTTTGCGCAACATAATTTAGTAACTGATCAGTCTTTTAACGAATTTCATATTATACTTTGCCGTAACGTTTTAATTTACTTTACGAGTAAACTTCAAAACCAAGTACAGCAACTATTTTATGAAAGTTTAGGCCACAATGGATTCCTATGTTTAGGAAATAAAGAAACTCTTCGTTTTTCAGATATAATGCCGCATTATATCCAATTTAATCCTAACGAACAAATCTATCAAAAAATACAATAAAAAGCGTATGAAATCCTCTGTTTGGATTTCATACGCTTTTTATTTCGCATTCGTTTGTATCATAATTAGGCACATATCATCTGATTGTGTTTTCTTCTGTTCTTCCTTATAAAACCCTTCTATCTCTTCTTCTAAATCTCCCCATTTTCTTTCTGTAAAAGCACGTAATTTCTCTTCAGACTCAAATTCATCATTTGCAATTGCTTCAAGAACACCATCTGTAAATAATACAATTTGAACGTTTTTCTCAAAAGGTATAACTGTCTTTTCAACTTTTATTTCATCAAAAAACCCTACCGCACAACTCCCGCGATTTAGTTCCACTACATTCGCTTCATCAACTAAAACGTATCCAGAAGGATGTCCTGCATTTACATATTCAATTGTTCTCTTTTCTGTATCAACTACTAAGTATATCGCTGTAAAATAATATGGAATATTGTCATTCTCATTATGTAAAAGAGTCATATATTTATTTAAGTCTTTAATGACAAGTTCCGGATCGATTAAACATTTAATCGATTCACGTAATACAGACGAAATAAACATACAAACTAATGAAGCAGATACACCATGTCCCATCACATCTAATAATATAATACCGTAGCGGTTTTCATCGATTTTATACCAATAATACATATCTCCAGCTAGTTTGAATGAAGGTAAGTAACTTGCTTCAATTTTTATATGATCTTCTCTTAATGGGCTACTTAATAAGTTTCTTTGTACTTGTGTAGCTAAATCTAATTCATTACGAAGATTTTCCTCTTGTTCTTTATGCCAATTTAATTCCGTTTTCAAGCGTAATGCCACACGCATACGAGCTAACAATTCAACTTTATTTATAGGTTTCGTAATATAATCCATTGCGCCTATATCAAGCGCTTCAGCTAATTTATTCGCATCTTCTAAAGCTGTTACAAAAATAATAGGAATATCTTTAAACTTCTCCTCGTTTTGTAATCGCCTACAAACTTCAAGTCCATCAATCTCAGGCATCATGATATCTAATAGTATTAAATCAATTTCATTATGCCTGGAAGAATCTTTTCCAAAATGGATGTATTCGAAAAGCTCTTGTGCAGAATTAAGCGATACAAGATCCTGATATCCGGCTTGTTTTAAAATTTTTTCAATTACAAAGATGTTAACCGGATTATCATCGACAATTAAAATGGACACAAGTTATTTCCCCTTTTCTTATTTAAAATGTAAATCTATTATCATTTTCTATTTTTCTAGTATTACATACTCAGTTATAAAATAAAAATTTCCTACTCATACGTATCTATACAGCAAAAGAACAAACCCCCTAGAAATGAGAGTTTGTTCTTTCACTCTATAAAGTGAAACTTTAATCAGTGGGGGTTTTCTTCATCCCCCACTGATTATTAGTTGAACCAATCGGACTTTTATGGGCAGTTGATCCCCCACCTAAATTCTTTGCTTTCGCTGCATTTTGAGGTGGGGGTCTTACTGCCCATTAAAGTGGGGTAAATTTCCACTTTTAATTTAACACCATTGCTTTGTCATTTAAAAGGCGATCTAATTCTTCCATATGATTTGTTTCATCTGCAATCATATCTTCTAACTTTACAACTAACTCTGTCATATTTAATTTCGCTGCCTGTTCTTTTCTCGTTTCATAACGCTTAATTGTTTCATATTCTGATTGTCTAGCTGCTTCTAACATTTCTCTAACATCTTCTACTTGTTTCACAGGTAAAGGGATCGTAGTAGGTGTACCACCTAGCGTCTTAATTTTCTCCGCTAAATATAGGGCATGTCCTTGTTCATCACTAATTTCAGATTCAAAGAAAGGTTTTAACACTTGTCTATATATACCAGAAACCGTAGCTGCATTATGGTTATACATAATAATTGCCGAGTATTCTCCTGCTAAATCTTCATTCAATCCTTCGATTAGTTCTTTCACATCGTGTGACATTTTAATATCTCCTCCTATACTTAATAACTACCCCTTTTCTCATGTTTTAAACATAATTATTTTAAATTTTTTATGTATCTAAAAACGCCGCTTGCTTCAATTTACTTATCGCTTGTCTTTTAATACGAGAAACGTGCATTTGTGAAATACCTAACCGCTCTCCTGTATCCTTTTGATTTAAATTTTCTCCAAATATATAATGAATAACACTCTTTTCCGTATCATTTAATACGTTAAAAATATCATCTAAAACGAGACGTCTTTCTGTCTGTTCATATCCTTGCTCTACTTCACCTACAGATTCAATTCTCGCTACCGAACTTCCATCAGATGAATTTTCAACTACATCATCTAAGGAAGATACTCGATAATTATTTTTCGCATCCATAATTTCTAGCACTTCCTCTTCGGATAGTCCTAAATGATCCGCAATCTCTATAATCTTCGGTGAACGTTGCAGTTGATCTGTTAGCTCCTCTATCGCAAGTTTAATTTTCCCGCCTAAATCTTTAATTCGCCTTGGAACATGAATACCCCAAGTTTTATCACGTAAATACTTCTTTATTTCACCTACTATCGTAGGTATTGCAAACGGTTCAAAAGCATTCCCTATCGAATAATCATACCTTCTTATTGCGCCTAAGAGCCCTAACATCCCTACTTGTATAATATCCTCATGCATCGGCCCACCTTTTGAATAGCGGTATGCAATGGAATATACGAGATTTTTATAATGATTAACCAATCTTTCCTGCGCCTCATCACATTGGTTTTGTTGGAATTCTGCAATTAGTTTAATAACGTCTTCTTTAGTAAGATTTGTAGGTTGAGATTGGATTTCCATCATTCTCCACCTGCTCTCTTTGTATATATTTTGTCATTAAAACTGTCATGCCCTCATCATGCATAATTTGTATATCATCCATTAACGTATTTATTAAATATAAACCTAAACCATTTTCCGGCAAATGTTCTACTGGTTTATTAATATCATACGGACCAACTTTACTTTTTAAGGTGCTAAAATCAAAGCTAACTCCATTATCCGCAACCATAATTTCTAATCGATCCTCATATAGACCAAAGACAATTGTAATCTCTCCAACGTCTTCTTTATATGCATGTTGTACAATATTTGTACATGCTTCACTAATAGCAATTTTCATATCTTCTATATCGTCATAAGCAAAGCCCATTCGATTCGCAACACCAGCCATTGTTAAACGAATAATAGCCACATATTCTGCTTTTGCAGGAATTTTCATTTCTATCTTTTCAAATTTCTCCATCATCCCTAGTCACCTTCTTTCTACTTTTTCAAAATCTGAATTCAAATTTAATATTTCTGTTAGTCCTGTAATATCGAATAATCTTTTTAACCTTTTAGATACACCAATAAACTCTAGTTTTCCATCATTTTTCTTAATTGCTTTTAATAGCGCTATAAAAACGCCTAAACCTGTACTATCCATATAATCTACCTTAGTAAAATCTACTACTATATAAACCTCTTTCTCACTTGCAATAGGCATTACCTTATTTTTTAAATCTGATGCCGTATACGCATCAATCTCACCATTAAGTTGTACTGTATAACCTAAATCATTTTGCAAAATATTTATTGCCAAATTCATCATTTCCGCCCCCTTATCTCAAACTACTACTATTTAATTACCCATAAAAATTAGTTTTAAACATATTTTTTCATTTTAATTATAAAGTGAAACTTTAATCAGTGGGGGTATTCTTCATCCCCCCACTGATTATTAGTTGAACCAATCGGACTTTTATGGGCAGTTGATTCCCCACCTAAATTCTTTGCTTTCGCTGAATTTTGAGGTGGGGGGCTTACTGCCCATTAAAGCGGGATAAATAAATTTTCTACACCTTTCTCAGCTTAACACTAAAAAAAATACTACCAAATGTTTAAACCTTATAAATTTGTGTATGTATAATGTATAAACATTATTTTTAGGGGGATCTATCTATGGAAGAGCACAGCTTTAAAAAGGGAGATTTTGTTCAATTTTCTTATCGACACGATCATGCTACAAAATTAATTGGTTCCATTATTAACATACTAACGAATACAATTGTAGTTGATATAGGTAATAGCGAGGACTTATCTCATATAGAACCGAGGCAGGTCGTAAGAATAAATAATTGTAAAAAAGTAACGATAGCTTAATATGTAATCTCAATCAGTGGGGCCATCCTCACTGATTCCTATGTAAAATACATTAAAAAAGCATCCAAATTATTTTAATTGGATGCTTTTTTATGTATATTTATTAGTTTTTTAACTTTATAGCTATATATAATAAACTTAAGATTACTATTCATTATCATACTTACGCTTTCCGTAGCATTCTAGAAAAGAATGTAACGATTAAAATAAAGACGATTGCACCTAATAAAGCTGGAAGAATAAAGATGCCTCCCCATTCAGGGCCCCAGTGACCAAATAACGCACTACCTACCCAAGATCCGATTAATCCGGCAATAACATTACCAACTATACCTAAAGGAAAATCTTTTCCCGTAATCATTCCAGCTAACATACCAATAAGTCCACCTACAATACACGTAATAATAAGTCCCACAATTAGACCTCCTATATTATTTTTATAATGGATTTATCAAGCTTTGGCGTTTAACCAAAGCTTGATAAACATGTATTACTCTTTGTTATCCAATCCATCACTTATCTTTTGTTTCACTTTTCCGACTTTTTCTTTTACAGTTCCCTTCGTCTTCTCCCACTTCCCTTCATTTTTCAACTCTCTATCTTCTGTAACTTCACCAATTCCTTCTTTTACTTGTCCCTTTTTCTTTTCAACTTTACCAGTAATTTGTTCTTTTAGCCCGCTCTCACTCATATTTCCAATCTCCTTTTCGTAATAGATTTGTAGATTTAAAGAGTATGAATTTAAATAGAATACGTGCATCTTCTTTCTTGTAACCATTCACCGACTCTTTCTAAATCCTTAACGAATAATAAGATTTTCCCTTCATCCAGTTTTTCTTCATAAAAGTTAGCTTCTTCCTCATTAAGTCCTAATTCTTGCATCTTATTTCTTAACTGATCTCCCGTTTTTTGAAAGACATTAATAATACTTGTCCCAAGTCCCTCTTCTTTTATTCCAATTGTATTCACGTCTGCATTGTCTGCGATTCTATCTGTCCTTTCTTTCTCATGTGTTAATACGTAAATATCTTTTTGGTCGATTCCTTTCTTCACTAGATCATTCGCCGCATTCATGACCTCTTTCTCCGTAATAAATTCATATACAAAAGGTTTACTATACTTCGTTTCCATCTTTAACTTCCTCCTCTAAAATGAATTATTTGTTATATTATATGTAATACACCCATTTTCGAAATGTTAAACATAAAATATGAAAAAAATTATGTGAATTTTGATTTTGATAGAGAATGAACCGCATATTTTTCATATATACGCTTCATATTATTCATACGAACATCATTAAAACTAGTAAACATGTCTCCCTATGATTTACAAAATTATCTCCTTACAATAACTACCTAAAATAACAGAAAATTGTTATAATTAAACATAAGGAGGGATACTATGAAAAAAATCATATCTATATGCGCTCTAACCGCTCTATCTTTCACTTTAATAGGCTGTACAAGCACTTCTACTACAAATAATACTCCAACAACTAAGCAAGAAAATACGAAAAATGCCATTCAATTAAACTCTGCAGACATTACCAACATTGAGATGCTTAGAACAACAAGTAATACTAGTTCCAAATCTCAAACAGATAACGAGGAAATGATACAATCAATCGCTTCAGCAGTCCAAAAAGGAACACCGAAAACAATCACACTAGATCAAAAAAAGAAACAATCTGCGCATTCTACTATAACCGTTACATATAAAGATGACTCAAAAGAAGAGTTTCTTGTGTGGGTTGATAATAAGGAACAAATTACGATTGCTAAAGATGAGAAGAAAGATAAAGTAGAAGCTGTGACGGTGAATATTAAAGGCGCTAAGATAATGAAGGATTTTTTTAAAAATGATAAAACATAAAAGGATCCCCATCAACTTAAGAATTCAAAATTAGCACAAAATTTTGTTCAGAAACACTATAAAATTCCAGCCTAATAGGTCAGTGGCGAGACCGTATATTATTAAACTTAAAATGTTTCAAATCGAAGAAAGACACCTTATAAGGTGTCTTTTCTTTATTTTCAAAAGGACCTGCTCCATTCATAAATGCATAAAGTAAATTGAATCCGTTAAAACACATGAGTGAACCTTTGTCTTCCCCCTCCTATCTAAAGGAGGAACTGTTATGGGCTTTGGTGGTAGTTGTGGCGGCTGGGGCTTCGCTGGAGGATTTGCTTTATTAGTTGTATTGTTTATTTTATTAATCATCGTTGGAGCTGCTTGCTTCTGCTAAAAAACTATCGAAAAAGATCCCCGTGCTAAACAAAAAATAAAATAAGCTGCCCATATGGACAGCTTATTTACATAATTATCGTTCTCGGAAGTAAAGTTTTAAAAGTAATTTATCCATAGTGATATTAAAATTACTACTAACAGGGGGAGCACCACATTGCCATCAACCTAAGCTTTTGAGATACCCCCCATAACGAAATTTTCACCTTTTTACAGTTATTTATGAGAATTCAGCTCATTTTTTCGTTTTGGGGAACAATCAATTTCTTAAGTTGATGGGTATGTGATAATGCTTCCATTTGAACAAATTTTCCTTTTCCATACCGATCACACACCTTTTGTAGAGTAATAGTATCAGCATATCCCAGTTTAAGAGGTTACTTACAAAATATTTAGAATTTTTTTGCGAGAATCCTCCGAAATGTAATACGGACTTTAAATATTTTCATTTATAATTCTCTATTTGTCTATACTTTTCATACCGCTGTTGTATAAGCTCTTCCGAGGATAATAGTATCAATTTTTTTAGAGATGATTCGATTATAGATTCAATCACTTTTGCCTGTGATTTTATATCATTTTGTGCTCCACCTTTAATTTCAGGAATGATTTCATCAATAATTCCTAAATATTTTAAATCTTTTGCTGAAATTTTCATATGTTCAGCAGCTTCTGGAGCATACTTAGCGTCCTTCCATAGGATAGATGCTGCTCCTTCTGGCGAAATTACCGAGTACCATGAATACTCTAACATATGGATATGGTTACCGACACTAATGCCAAGAGCTCCACCACTTGATGCCTCTCCAATTACAATACAAACAATTGGCACTTTAAGTGTAGCCATTTCAAATAGATTTCGAGCTATCGCTTCAGAAATTCCACGTTCTTCAGACCCTTTCCCTGGATAGGCGCCTATTGTATCAATAAATGTAATAATAGGGCGATTAAATTTATCAGCTTGTTTCATAAGTCTTAGCGCTTTTCTATAACCTTCTGGATGTGCCATTCCAAAATTTCTTTCTATATTTTCCTTTGTATTTCTACCTCTTTGATGACCAATAACCGTAACGGGCATCCCTTTAAATTTTGCAATACCACCTATCATTGCTTTATCATCACCATATAATCGATCACCATGAAGTTCGAGAAAGTTTGTAAACAATAAAGGTATATAGTCCAATGTCGTGGGCCGGTTACGTAGCCTTGCAATTTGAACTCGTTGAAAAGGTGTAATATTAGAATAAATTTTATCTTGCATTTTATTTAAACGTTTTTCTAATACATGAATTTCTGGCGATAAATCTACATTATTTTCTTTCATAATTTTCTTTAATTCATCAAATTTCTCTTTTAATTCAATAATAGGACGTTCAAAATCCAAACTCATTTTACCCTCCAAATGTTATGATTTACCTCACTCTAATCAAAAGGCTTAGAAATAGAATCAATAAATAATTCAAAACCATCCACAACTATTTTTTGTTCTGATTCTGATAAATTATTGAGAATACTTTGATAAAATGTAATGGATTGCTCTCTTAAGCAATTAACAGTTATGTGACCTTTTTCTGTGAGGTGCAGAAAAAGTTCTCTTCTATTTTTTTCATTTACTTCACGATAAATAAGCCCCTTTTTTACTAACTTATCTACCAATCTACTTACAGTTGAAGTCTCTAATCTAAGTTTATTGGATAGTTGCCAAACAGTTAATTTTTCCACCTCTAGTTCCTCTAACGCCATCATTTGAGAAGTTGGTAAAGGTTTTTCAAATGGTCCATTGGGCAAATTTTGAGATTCAAAAACCCCAGTTATTATAATC
Source organism: Bacillus sp. P4_E1 (assembly GCF_056401715.1). Classification (NCBI taxonomy): domain Bacteria; kingdom Bacillati; phylum Bacillota; class Bacilli; order Caryophanales; family Bacillaceae; genus Bacillus; species Bacillus sp. P4_E1. The sequence continues at coordinate 251,772 of NZ_JBFUIV010000003.1, read as the reverse complement.
ATTTTCTTAATATCTGTTCTTAGTTTTAAGGCATCTTCTCTTTTCAAAAAGGTCACCCTCCTACAATTAATGTATCATACATCAATTGTATTATACATGAATATGTTTTTTTCACAAACTTAACGTAAGCCAATATTACAACATGGACGAGATATTTCTTCTTGTTAAAATGGTATAAGTGGATTGTTTTCTACAAATGGCAGAACATCAATTATGTATCAGGGGCCTTTATGGGATACCGCTCATCGCAATCAAGCTAAGATTTTGAAGTATCCCCAAAACGAAAATTTCCTCTTTTCTAGTTGTCCATAGAAATTTAGTTCGTGTTTTTCATTTTGGGGAAGAATGTATTTCTTAACTTGATAGCGGTGTGGCGGTACCTCATTTAGAATGACTAGTATATGCTGCTAGTCTTTTTTTATTAATTTACAAATTGAAGTAATAAAGAAAAGACACCCTAAGGTGCCTTTCTCCGACTTGAACCATCTTAATTTTAATAATATTTGGACTCCCATCCAAATATTATTTTACTATGTTAAGTCATATTGTACATTTATTGTTTCATCTGATTGTTTGTTTTCCATAACAAAGTAATTGTGACCTACTTCAATTATTTATTTCATTTGCGATGGTGTAATATGGTCTAGCCATAGAATACCATCATATTGTTCAATTGGATTCATAATTTCTTCAGATTCCTTCAGACCCCAGTATCTTCCCGCAGTAGGAGAGAACATCCAAGAGGTTTCTGGACGGTTTTTTTCACCTTTTAAATTGACAAATATATGTGGGGATTGTGCAGCACTTAATATTTTTTCAATACTCTGTTCCGTGTGATCAGTTTCTACAGGAACTATTTCATTAATACCGCTATTCCAGCTGCTTCCACTATAAGCGTACACACCGACCATGTACATTTGATCTTTAATACGTTTAGGCATGTAATCAATCATATTCGGTGCTACAAAGTTATATTTTTGTATATCAGTAAAATCGAGTATCATCTTTGAATTTTGTTTTCGAATATGATAGTTATGTCCCCATACGATGATTTTTTTGTTTTTGTATTGAATATCACTTAACCATGCTAAAGTTTGTCCCATTTTCTGATCTCGAATATAAAGTGAGAACTCAGACACTTTTGGATTCGGTGAGAATATTAAGTTTTTTTCTTTTACTTTAGCATCTTGATGTGTTTTAATCGTATCAATTCGTATACTAATGGCTTTCTCTAACAGATTTACATCATATGTATTAATTGGTGCGACCTCGAGTAATTCAGTTTTATGCTCTTGAATAAATGCTTTGATTTTTTCGTATTTGTCTATTACTGGCTGAATCTCCTTTTTATATTGTTCATACGGATACTGATTATCTTTTGGGGTAAATGTCCACTCTATATCGACCAATTCTTTATCAGCTAATTCAACATCATTAGCAATTTCAGGAATAATTTTCTCTAACCATTCTTTTGCAAATTGTGGGAAAGATGATTCCCACCAAATTTGAGTATCAAATCCAGTTAAAATCAGTGGAGTCCCTTTTTCTTTTTGCTCTTTTAGATAATGAAACAGTTCCTCAATTTCTTCTGTATGCCATACGGTTTCTAAAGATTGTTTCATGGCTTGAGTAGCAGTTAATCGGTCCAGTTTTTGGTTAACAGCATTTGCTTCTGCAAATCCAGATTCAAATGCCAGTACATCATATCCCATTTCTTCATGCAAATACTTAATGATCCGTACTTTAGATTGGTTTATTTCTTTGGCACCATGTGTACTTTCACCGAGAAGAACAATACGTTTATCCTGTACGGTTTCTTTTAAAAAGGACAAATATCTCCATATCTAACTGTATATACTCTGTACCTTTCTTAATTCTTCCATCTTGAAAATAATCAGGGTTAGGATTTTTTTGATACATACGTGTATTCGACTTGATACGAGAGATATAGTGGGCCTCTTTATCTTGTATATATTGAAGGTCTTTTAAATGAAAATAACCTAAATCTCGGATACATAAATCATTTGCCGTCACAGTTGGGGCACACAGAGAGCCGTAAGTACGATCATGTTGTTTACCTGGACCTGTATGAATATGTAAGAACTGTCCGCTTAACAAATCATACTCAAGTTGAATTTTTATCCCAGCAGTATGGCTACATCCTCCTGCACCTGGATAAACCGATGAAAATACATCCGGGAGTTGAAATGCAGTTGAATCTAAAATACGAATACGCTTGAAAACAGAAGTGTATGGAGAAGAAATCGGCATAGATGCGGCCAATTTTTTGCTTAGTAGTTCGGCTAGTAGCTGTTGTAAGAGTAGGACGGCCGACTTATTAAACCGTTGATTCAGTCCCTCAGGACTGATGAGTACTTCTGTTGATGCTTCTAAACAGCTAGATAACTGAGTTAAAGAAGTCATAGCTACATTTTGGCTCACCCATACACATAAAGCTACTAAATCTTTTGCTTGGTACTTACTGGTTCGTTGTACAAAACCAACATCTCTAGCAAGATCCCGTAAGGCATTTGGAGATAAAAAACTTTGAATCTCTTGAGCAAATAGTTGTAATTCGTCAGACACAGAAACAGACATAAAAAAACGCCATCCTTTCCTATGATTCTACAGAAAGAATAGCGTTTTTTTTCATTTTAAGGAAATTTAGTTTTGTTATCTTTCCTTAACAACAAACAAGACGCCACCCAGATCACGGCAGCGCCTACAATAATTGCTATTGGTTTAATCATTAACAAATATATCTGGCCCCTTCTTCAACGCGTACGAGAAACCCGAAATAAATACAACACTAAATATAATAATAGAAGACCACATATTAAAATGATATTCTTTACCTGCAACTAAATTATATATGTTATGGACCAAGAAATTAGCACCTATAATAATTCCGCCTAACATTGAACTAATTACAATGCTCATTAAATAAAACTTGAACTTCTGGAACATTTCCCTTCTACCCCTTTTCTAAAATAAATTTTATTTAGGTTATACCAGAAAATTGTACCATTTATTTTCCATATATTATCAAAACTATGTTTTAATTAAGGTTATTTTAAGGAAGGCATTATCTATTCAAATGTCCATTTCGGGGTTCCACCAATATGCCCATCAAGCTAATGAAACTAGTTGCCCCAAAACAAAAAAATGTATATTTTCACCTGGAGATGCCAATTTTCTCGTTTTGGGGGTACTATAAAATTTTAGGTTGATAGCCATGGGGTACCGCCAGCATTTCGGAAAAAAAACAGGCTAAGAGTATGCAAGATTTTATACAGTTTTTCTGCTAATCCAGTAACCTAAAAACCATGCCAGGATAGGAATGTATAAAAAAATGCATAGATCCATAGAACAAAAAAGGAGATTTACTTATGAGATTAGGGTTCCTCCTTATTCTTGCTACTGATAATAGGACGTTATGTTAACCTCATATGAATAGAATATACATCGTCAATTTTATTAGATAAGCATACAAGCTTAATTATCCGATTTGAATATAAATAATTATATTCAATTTCAAAAAAAGAGGTGAACTGTTTTGAACTCATATTTTTCAAAACAAAAAAAATGCTGTCATAGACTTTTTCCTGCTTTTCCACCTGCTGCCCCTCCTATTATTGTGAAAGCTAAATTTCTTTATGTATCTAGTTCTGACGGCGGTATCGATGATGACACGATAGAAATTTATAATATTATCAATCCTACGGCTCCTATACGTGTAGGAGAGTTTACATCAGTAACTAATTTAGCTCCTGCGGGATTGGCTATTACAAATACTATTCTTTATATCGCGAATTTAGGAGATGGTGTAGAAATTTACAATATCAATAACCCTATAGCCCCTATACGCATAGGAGAATTTGGTACAGCAGATTTAAATGTTCCTGATCAATTAACTATTACAGGTACCACTCTTTATGTCTCAAATGGTGGTAATAACACGGTGGAAATTTATAATATTACCAATCCTACGACCCCTGTTCGTGTAGGAGAGTTCGGCGCTGGAGATTTAAATTTCCCTTCCGGCATGACTACTACAGATTCCACTCTTTATGTCGCAAATACTGGAGATAACACAGTAGAAATTTATAATATTACTAATCCTATGGTTCCTGTGCGTGTCGGGCAATTTAACGCTGGAAATTTAAATGTCCCTGCCGGATTAGCTACTAAAGGTACCACTCTTTATGTCGCAAATGTTGGAGATAACACGATAGAAATTTATAATATTACCAATCCTACAACCCCTGTTCGTGTAGGAGAGTTCGGCGCTGGAGATTTAAATGCTCCTGCTGTATTGGCTATTACAGATACTACTCTTTATGTCGCAAATACTGGAGATAACACAGTAGAAATTTATAATATTACCAATCCTACAGTTCCTATACATGTTCGAGATTTTGGTGCTGGAGATTTAGATTTTCCTAATGGATTAGCAATTTTTACGGTATTCGGATACAACTACCAATAACGGTAATTATGTAAATGAGCTGTCCATATGGACAGCTTATTGTATTTTTGCTTAGCGTGGTTTTTTTGATGCATGTTGATCGTTTTTATCGTTTTGGGGTAACTCGTCCTTGTTAGCTTGATGGATATGGGGCATTTGCATTTCTTATCTTGATGGCAATGTGAAACTATCCCTAATATAAAAATACTTTGTCTTTACAAATAATACTCAAACATTTTTGCAACCTTTTCTTTCATTTTTTCTTTTATAGATAATTGATTGACGTCAGAGGATGTTACTTGCTTTGAATTTTGTAAGTCTGCATTAATCACTGGTTTTATTCTCGAAATATAGATAGGGTCATGAATATAACAGTTCATTTCTTCATTTAAATGAAACGAGCGTGAATCAAAATTCACGGTCCCAACCATCAATACTTTTTCATCAATCAAAAATACTTTACCGTGTAACACCCCATTTTTATAACCATATACTTCCATCCCCTGTTTTAATGCTTTTCGGATATATGGATATGCTGCTTCTTTAACTAATAGTGCATCCGAATGAGGCGAGAATAGAATTTTGACACGGACTCCCCTCTTTCTTGCATCTACTAATGCGTTCCAAATAGTTCTGTCTTTTGGTATAAAATAAGGTGTTAATATAATGATGGATTCTTTTGCTTGTTGAAACAGCATTGCATAATCTTGCCCAAGTTTTTCTCCACTATAATATGCAGTAAATCGTTGCGAGGTTGCTCCCTTTTCCTTTACCGCATTGTGTATCGGAATCGGTTTCTCTGAGTTTTTATTCCAGTCTAATACAAATTGGTGTTCTAAATCTTGAACTCCTTCTCCTCGTATTTGAAGATGATAATCTCTCCAATAACCAAGTTTTTCTTTTTCCCCCAAATACTTCTTTCCAATGTTGAATCCGCCAATGTAACCAACCTTTCCATCAATAACTGAAATACGACGATGATTCCGATGATCCAAAGAAGAAAAAAGATAAGGGAAAACAGGTTTATTGTAATATGTAAAATGAACTCCTTTTTTAACTAATAATTCTCTTTCCTTTTTCTTTAGTAAAATTCCACCTAACCTGTCCACTGCATAGTATACTTCTACACCTTCCTGACTTTTTTTCCGCAATAGCTCTAGAAACTGATGACTTACTTTATCATCAGCAATAGAAAAAAATTAATATGCACGTAATGCTTTGCTTTCTCTATATCTGAGAATAATTGATTGTTTAACTGTTTCCCATCTGTATACATAGTAATATCACTTTGACGCATAGGGTATTGACTAGAATTCTGGCTAAATACCCCATTTTTTTCGGCTATTGTTCTGTCAATTTCCCCCCAAACAAACAGAACTAAACATCCACCGATAAATAAAAAGAGGAATACTCGGAAAATTCTTCCTATCTTTTTCAGCATATTTAATCTCCTTTATATATTATTGTTTTATTTCTGCTAGTTTTTGTTATTGGGGCAAAACTATTCCATGCATCTATTAGCTAAAAAATCCTCCTTTGAATAATTAACTGTAAAATTTCTCATTCACATAACTCTAATTTAGGGTTATCATTCCTGATAACCCTAAAATTAGAAATCGTACTATGATAACAAAATAGGCATCCTATATTTTGAAGTACATTTACAAGGAGGATTACTACATGACAGTAAGTACTAAACTTAAACAAACTATCGCTGGATTAAAGAGTGCTCAAGCATGCCTAGAAGGATTTGTTCTTGATACTGATAACAAGCAAGCAAAACAATTATATAAAGGTGCAGCACAACAAACTCAAGAAATTATTGAATCTTTAAATCCTCGTCTTCAACAAATTGAACATGAAGAGCCTCAGTACAAGTAATAACATAATACCTTTCACATAGAATATCGTCCCCATGGAAGAGTGCCCAGCTTAAATAACGATTATCATAATGCTGATTACGATTAAAGGTATCGCCATATGCCCATCAACTTAAGAAACGGAATACACAATCTGCGTATGCTTTTATGAAACGACTCGTTCAAACTTTTGGAGAACCAACGGTTCTGACAACAGATAAGGCCCTTTCTTTACTTTGTTCACTCAAAAAATTAAAGGTGAATGACTTTTATAAAAGTACTACTCATTCTACAATCAAACATTTCAATAATTACATAGAACAAGATCATCGCTATGTAAAGCGCCGGTTTGCTAAATCCTCAGGATTCTAACACTTCGCATAAATCTGTCCTTATAGGTCAAAATATGTAAGGTATTGTGCTGGAATGCACTTGCCTATTCTAAATAAGGAGTGAGATGAGTGGCTGATAAAAACGAACGTAACCGTGTTGATAATGATACTGGCGAAGCGGTAGGAACTGGTGTCGGTGCTGTCGCTGGAGCTGCTTTGGGTTCTGTTCTTGGTCCACTTGGTACCGTTGCAGGAGCTGTTGCAGGAGGAGCAATGGGTAACAAAGTCGGCGAAGGTGCCGATGAGGCTAATGACAGTGTTGCGAACCGAGAAGATTAGACTTTAACCAAAGTGACACTGAATGAATTGGATTCCCAAAAAGGGAGTCCTTTTTTTATTAAGTTAATTCAGCTTTTTTAGGTAAATTCCCAGTAAGATTGTGAATCAATTCACTTAAAGTAACGTGTGCGTTAGTTCAACAAGCTATAAGCAGCAATCATAATCATTTTCTTGGTCTTCCGCAATCGGGCGCTATTGCTGAATAAACCTTAGAATCGACTTTATTGTTATATTTTTGAGTACAGTGAAGTATCTTATATTGGAAATTAAACAACTATATTTTAACCCCGTCCTAAATTTAGAACGGGGTTATGCTTGTTTTAGATTTTCAAATTTAATAGCACCACCTAAATGGAAGTTTTATCTCGAAACGAAGAGGTAACTCCAATTCTAAAAGAAGGGCCTGAAGTGTTTTGGAGTTTGTAGAGTTGATAGATGCTTTAAAATATGTTTCACCAAGTCGTGATAAACCTTTTAAAGCTTATAAGCATATTACTGAAAACTGGGATGATAACTGGGATAGTGTAAATTCACAGTGGAAAAATATAATTGGAGGATTATCAATTTCTAGTGTCCAAGGTGAAGCATTCAAGGAAGTTACTAGTACCATAGAAGGTTTCTTTAAGGAACAGGAATGACTTAATAGTCATTCCTGTTTGTTTTTTTGCGGTATCAAGTTAAGAAGCACATTCTTCCCCAAAAATCATAAAATGAACTTCGGTGCTATAAAAAAATTCCATTTAGGGGGTACTTTAAAATCTTAGCTTGATGGGCATGGGGTGCCGCCAACAAAACGCGATTTCGTACGCTAAGAAAAAAGCCTTGCTACATAAGTAATGTAGCAAAGCTTTTTTAAGTTGTTTAATTCTCGCTCCACTATCGGCTTTGTTAACTAACACTTTAATTATTTTAACAGCCTTTTGTTTAGTTCCCACAAAGCCGTTTTGTTACTATCCCATTTTAAAAGCGTTACGGCTTCCTCAAAGCACAGCCATTTATAATTGAAGTGTTCTTTAGATAATTTAATATTTTTTGTAGGAACTTTAACTCCAAAAGAAAATTCTTTTATTACATAAACATCTTCGCCCCAAAGAAATTCACCAACTACATCCTCTACTGGTAGTGAAGACACAGAATCTAGTTTTATATATGGACATTCTCTTATAATACCAGCCTCTTCAAACGCTTCTCGTTTTGCTGATTCAATAGGAGTCTCACCATCTTCTCCACCACCAGCTATTCCTTGCCAATAACCATAATCACTTCGATTAAAAATGGCATATTGAATGGAATCGTCAGTTTTTATATAAGGAAATATCAATACTTGATACGGTGCTCTCATTGCTTAACCTCCTTCCGAAAAAATATGAACAATTTATTCACTAACTTGCTATTTTAGTAAATAAAGTATTTGCATTTAAAATTTATAAAACTCAAATGTATTTTTTTCTAAACATATTGTTTCATTGGAATTTTTGATAATAATATCAAAACGTTGACTATACGGATGCATAAACACTTCATACTGAATCCGACGTTCTTCATGAGACTTCCTTAAGTAATTAATATCGGCTCCTCTTTCAATAATATCACGGCTAGACCTTCTCATTAATTCTGTTTCTCCATCTGTATAGAAGTAAATTTTCAAATCAAATAAATTTGGATTAATAAATGCGACACTCATTCCTTCTACAATCGTCACCTTATTTTCCGAAGAAATTAACTCACTTTTTATATAATGTGTATCCATTGTATAAAAATCTAAACCAGCTCTTACCATTTGAACATCTCTTTCTAACGCAGACAAATGATGGGCTGATGGATGACAAGCTGTCATTTTATCATAATGATTTTCATTCTGATATGTATAGTGGATATTTGTATACTTTCGTACATTTGAACTAACAATGTATGGATCTGTATTAATATAACTCACTTTATTTTGATTTAATTGGTTTATAAGCTTATTGGCGAACGTTGTTTTTCCGGCAGCACCGTGTCCTGAAATGCCAATAACAATCTGTTCATCGGTCATACTAATCCAATTTATAATTTCTTGTAATAACTTTTTCATTATTCTACCCCTGTTACTAATATACCCTCTTATTTACATTATCTTAATATAGAGGTATCCTACTGTAAAATCATACATGAAGTGGAAAAATGGTATGATTATCCATCATATCATCTCTATTTTTAAAAAACTATATTAATTTTCAAAGGATTTTATTGTTATTTGGGGTAGTACCACATCCGCCATCAAGCTAACCAAGTACACCATTTACAAATTCAAAAGAATCCCCCTCAAAGCATAAGCTTTAAGGGGACCTCTCATATCATTTTTTTCTCTTCATACAACCTATTTGCTTTATACGAGCAAACGAAAAACATACCAATCGTAACTGGGATAAATAGCCCTGCAATTCCTCTCATTAATGCAAATGGCGTTTCAAATAAGAATGATCCTAAAAATGCTGCGCCGTGCATATCCCATAATCCTGGTGTATAGTATAGGTCTTTCGGATTTAAAATCGCTCCTAGATCAATTGTATTATTAAACATAATTAGGATTAACAGCGGCAAATAACATATCGCCAATTCTAAAAATGTCTTAGATAGACGCTTGTACTTCCCTGCTCGTGACATTTGATCTGAAAAAATGTCATCTTCACTTGCCTCATCTACCTTTTTAAAATATTGCGTGCCTGACCACCAATTACCGGCTATATGCTTCCAGCCACTATCTTCAAATAACGTACAGTAATTAATAAAATCTTTTCTTCTATTAAATATTCTATGATCTATTTTAATTGTCGCATCTTCCGGTTCTGCGATTCTAAATCTATAACCGAATGTATTACTTTTTAGTTGATAGCCTTTCCAAGCCATCTCTTCTAACCATTTTTCCTCTTTCTCAAAGTCTAAAAAGAATTTCAATCTCCACATCTTCGCTTCCCCCTAACTATACATTTAATAAGCTTTTTGTAACCCCAATAATGTGCTGCATCCTCATAAAGTCTAAATGTAATACTTCTTTCCCCCGCTCAGTAATGACATACACTTTTCTTCGTTTATCTTCACTTTTTACCGATTCTATTAATTGTTGCTTTAATAAATTTTCAACCGCACCATACAATGTACCCGCTGCGATTTTCACTTGATGATTACTAAGTTCCTCCACCTTTTGCATAATTAAATATCCATGAGCTGGCTCTAATAAAGCTAAAAGAACGTAATACGTTGTTTCCGTTAATGGTAAATTTTTATCTCTATTCATAAAGACCTCCAATGTAACGATTAATATATAGCTAAACTATATAGTTGAACTGTATAGTTTTATTTTATACAGTCTGACTGTATATGTCAAATTTAGGTACAAAAAAACAACCTAGATCTCATAGGATCTAGGTTGCTTTTTTACATAAACGTAATCGTCACTAAAGAATATCCTTCTTTCCCATTATACGGCTCAGCTTTATAAGAAACACGGTTCGCTCCTTGCGGATAACCGATTTCTCCAATTACTTTTTTCACATCTTGCAATGCGCCATCCATTGATTGTTTATAAAGAATTTCAATCTTTGCTGACTTTGTGCTATAACGTTGCTGCATTTTATTTTTGAATTCATTATAGTTATTTGCGATATATTCATTTCCTAAATAATTTAACTTTGTATCTTTTAATATTTGCTGATATGCAGGTGTTTTCGTACCACCTGTCGCAATTCTATTTGTTAATGTACTATAATAGTTTGTTGTAGCTTGCGGATAGTCCCCTCGGTTCCACACGTGATTCTTCGCGATTTGCTCATCTGATAAGTTGAAATAAGAATACGTTACGCGGCCTTGTTCATCTGGCACTGGATCATCAAATGTTGTATCGAGATGGTACCATTTGTTATCGATTTTCACTAAATTCCAAGCATGAGGCTGACCGTCTCCAGTTCCTACTACAAAATGATTCTCAATTCCAGCTTCTTTTAATAATTGATAGGTTAATAGTGTGTAACCTTGGCAAACGGCAGAACGATTCGCGAGTGCCTCATATGCTGTATACGCTTTATAAGACGTATCGTAAGAGACATGTTTTACTACGTAATCATGAACCGCCTTCACTTTTTCATGATCATCCATTCCCGTTTGAATAATAGAAGAAACGATCGCTTTCGCTTGTTTCTTCACATATTCTGTTTGTTCTTTCGTTTCGCGATATGTAATATTTAGCGTAAATGTATAATTTCCAGGTGATCCAGATATTGAGTATGAAATATTCGATCTATTATAATTTGTATACTCATTTTTATTTGCGACTTCTTCATATGCGTTAAAAAGTGTATTCATAACTTCTTTTGTATTATTATTTTTCGTTTTATATGGAAGTGTAATGTTCGTTTCATACGTATTAATACGCGTTTGCACTTCATTTTTGAATGCTGCTAATAATGCCGCATCTCCTGTATCTTGCACCGCAACTTCAGGCTTTTTATATTTCAAAGTATTATATAAAAACTGCGCATATTGTTCACGTTTTACCGTGTTAAATGGCTCAAATTTTCCTTCGCCTGTACCAGAAGCAATCCCATTTGATTGCACTGCACTTATTGCATTTTCACCCCAATAACCGCTTGGAACATCGTTAAACGTATGCTTTTGTTTCGCAGAAAGATGGAAAGCGTTTGTAAGAATTTGTGCCATTTCTGCGCGGCTAACAGAATCTTTCGGTCTAAAACCGCCATTTCCATCACCTTTAAAAATCCCCAATTTCGTTAACGTTAAAACCTCTTCTGGAAACATTGTAGAACCTGAGCGAATATCTCCATACGGATTATTTAAAGTAGACCCATCTTGTAATACATAACGAGCAGCATCATTACTAAACGTACCACCTTGCTTATTCGGTACTAACACACGATAAATTAAAGCTGCAACTTGCTCCCTCGTCGCAACATCACCAAAACCAAACTTTCCATTTCCATAGCCTGAAATAATATTTTTGCTCGCTAAGTCTTTAATCGCAGGATAGGACCAGTGCGATGTAGGTACATCGGAAAAAGTACCCGCTTCAGCAGCTTTCATCTCACCAACATTTGTATATAATAAAGCGCTACCAATAAGTGATAATGATGTAATTGATTTTAATAGTTTTATGTACATAATGCATTCTCCCAATACGTCTTCTATTTTTTGTTGTTTTTTGTCGAAAAATCTAAAATAATATAACAAAACACATTATACAATCAAAACTTTTCGGAGGATATACTGAATTTCAAAATATGCAAAAATTCATATCACTATAGGGATTCATACTGATATTATGCTATTTTACTTGCGAATATATAAAGTGAAACTTTAATCAGTGGGGGTTTTGTTCATCCCCCACTGATTATTAGCCTTCACCAATCGGGCGTTTACGGGCAGTTCATCTCCCACCTAACTTCTTTGCCCCAGCCGCATTTTAAGGTGGGAGTTTTACTGCCCACAAATAGCGGGATAAATAAAAAGAAAAATACTAATGTAACATTGTAAATATACATATCGATTTTTGAGCTTTTATTTCGCTAAAATGTAGCCTAAAAAACAATGCTATCTCCATTAAAATCACAATATAATCCTGAGAACATACCTTTTAACATGATTCATTGTAATTAACTTAACTTTTTATTTGCTAAGAAACTTTGCAACAGAACCTAGTAAAGTCTCAAAAAACAACTTATTATCAATCAATATTTAGTAAAAATATATTGATTCTTTAGAATTTCTTTAATTTTCATTATTCTTTATTTAAGGTTATCCTTTATATTTATAATGTATTTATTTGAATTTATCATATTGAGGCAGAGTTTCACATGACTATAAGCAATTCGAAAAATGGAAAAAACAAGGTCCCCATTAGATTAATTATACTGTTTTTTTGCGTCTCTTATCTATTTATGTTAATTACTATGCAGCTAAGAAAAGTACAATTTATTGATGGATATACATATAAGAATGTAGTTAAAAAACGAGAGAATGCGACAATTAATATTACAGTTCTGTGCGGGAAAACTTGGGTAAATTCAAAGGCATTAATAAGACAATTGATTGGGATCGTAATTACGGAAATGATAACATATGAAAACGATGGAGAGAGGAAATAAAATGAATTTAGTGAACTTACGTCCTAAACAGCGGTCTAAGTATCGCATTCTACTAGGGACATGGTATTACTCTACAAAGAGGTACATTCAGTGGTTAGCAGATGGAAAAACATATGCAAAAACGTTTCAACAAGAAAAGTTACCCTATACAGCGATTCAGCATCGAACGATACTACTTCGTAAGCTCAAAGATGTAGATATGTGGTATCAACAGAATAAAGTTGTTAATTTGAAGATTGCTATTAAACAACTAAATGGTATCGTCATTAGACCGGGAGAAACATTCTCTTACTGGCGTTTAATAGGTAAGCCTACGAGAAGAAAAGGGTATGTAGAGGGCATGATACTACACTATGGATCTTTTCAAGCAGGCATTGGAGGAGGGCTTTGTCAGCTTTCAAATTTAATATATTGGATGACCTTACATACACCATTGACAGTAACAGAGCGATATCGTCATAGTTTTGATGTCTTTCCTGATTCCAAGCGGACCCAACCATTTGGAAGTGGAGCGACTTGTTCTTATAATTATTTGGATTTACAAATCAAAAATGAAACGGACCAATCGTATCAACTTCACCTTTATATTACAGATAAGCATTTAGTCGGTGAGTGGAGAATTGCCCATCCGCAGCTTTATCAATATGAAGTATATGAAAAAGAACACTCAATCCAATCTGCATACTGGGGTGGTTATATACGACATAATGTTATTCAACGTAAAGTATATACTCAACAGAAACAGTTTATAGAAGACCAATATGTAACGGAGAATCACGCTATAATGATGTACGAACCACTATTAGCTTATAATAATGAGGAGGGTGAGTGAAGGTAACATTGGTGTATCAAGTATTTTTGTCTAGTAACACACTACATGCCTCTCTTCATATAATTAATAGGCACAACCCTTTTTGCAACATAACTTTTTCTTGTTAAAAAACTTTGTAACAGAACCTCTTTTTAGGTTCTAGTGTGAAAATAAAGGGATGTGATAATTAATTTTTTCTGTACATCATAAAAAATCAATTATACTTATCATTTCTTACAATCAAATCTGATAAGTATTTTGTAATTTAATAAAAATTTCGTATGAGAATGTATTTTTGCTCATGCATTTCAATTAATTTGAATCATGCTACATTGTAATTTACTGATTTATTTCTACTTTTAAAACTAAAGCGGCATGCTACATAAATCTATTTTGATTTCTCGACATATAAATCGCTGCTATGCAGAATATAACAGGATCGCTACTGACTTTCTCCCTTTGTTTTATACCTCACATGTGGAAGGAAAAGGAAATTTTCTAGAGATATCATTTCTCGTTTTTATTGAAAATAAATTTTATATCTTCCTTTCCAATGAACTAGTTCCTAAACTAAACTGCCACGTTTCCAGAATAAGAAAAGAGCTGTCCATAAGTCAGTTTCACCAACTTATGGACAGCTCTCATAGTTTCACCTTATTCTATCGATGAATCCAAACTGCACCTGCAGATTTGTCTTCAGCTTGACCTACTACTTCAAACTTCAATCCTAATTTCGGCAACTTACGTCCTGCATCTGGAATAGCGCTGTTGATGTACTGCTTAGAATCATCAAATTTTGCAACTCCTGGTAATCCTTTATAGTCAAAGATACCGCGAGTTGGGGAGTCTACTCTCCATGCTGGCGCTTGATCAAATGAGAATGCCGCATCGGCAATTTGATAACGCGTACTGCTCTTCACAGTCGGTTGTCCGTTTAATGTACCTACGATTGCCTCTGGATGAGAATCTACTACTCCTAAGAATCCTTCACCTGGATGAACACCTACCCAGTTATCTGTAAAGCTTTGATCCGCATACCATACAACCATTCCTGTATTAAAGACTGGACCACGCGCATGTTTTAACGCCGTGTCAGAACCAGCGTAATTTCTCCACTCTACATAGTAGTTATTTTTTTTCTGTTCCAATCCGTTAGATACAGTAAATCCTTTTAACGTCATTGCTGGCCCGCCTTCTGCATCATCTGAGAAAACAACTTTTCCATCTACAGTTAATGCAGCATTATCTAACGCAAATCCTTTATAAGCTACTGCAATATCTGTTAAATACTCAAATTGCAGTTTTACTTTTTTCCCTTTAAATTGGCTTAAATCGTATGATTTATCAACCCACTTACCATCAGTTGTATCCACGCCGCCTTTTACATCTTTTTCGCCCATTCTATCAATACGTGTCTTCGTTCCATCTTCTGCAATCGCATATACGTCAAGGAAATCATACTTCGCTTCAAGTTCGTAGAATGCCTTATAATCGAACTTAGCATCCTTTGCATTTGTTAAGTCAAATACTGGTGTCTCAAGTGTTGTATGAATGTCATTTCCTTTTGTGCTGTAATAAAACTTCTTACCAAATGCTGACTCGATATTTTTAATATCTTTGTCTGGCAAGTTAACACGAACGATTCCTGGTCGTTTTGATTTTGTAACACTTTGATCTAAATATGTTGCAACACCGACTCCCGTGCGAAGTTTATCATAATCTACCTCAACGATATTCGCCCAGTTACCCTTCATATTCTTTTGGAAAAACTCTTTATTTTGTGGTGAGAAACTTGTTGGCTCTGTTCCTGCAATTTTCCCAGCCCAGCTACCGCCGCTCATAATAGACCATGACTCAACAGGTTCACCTTGTCCTGAATACTTTGTATCGTACTCATCTGGTAAGCCTAAATCATGACCATACTCATGCGCAAACACACCAACCGCTCCATCTTCAGGCTCGATTGTATAATCGTATGCAGCCATCTTTCCGCCCCAATTCGAAACAGAAGATTTTGTGCCATCAATCGCATATGGTTTTGATCCAAGTTTTGAACGATGAGACCAAATCGCATCATCTTTCAATTTACCGCCGCCAGCTTCTTGACCAACGCCAGCATGTACAACCATTAAATGATCAATAATGCCATCTGGCTCGTTTTTATTTCCATCACCATTTTGATCGTATTGATCAAATTGATCATAATCTGCTAAATTAATTCCTTTTGCTACCGCTGCTTTTAATGCTTCTTTCACAAAATCACGTGGCCCTAAAGGACCCTTATTATCATGGCCAGTTCCTGCATCCGAACCGTAATCTGAAGCTTTCCCTGGAACAGTAAGCCATTCCGTTACAGTTCCATCAACTGTATAGCTGCCGCCAGATTGTTCTTCATAATATTGTTTAAATGTGTTAATCTTCGATCCATCAAATAACGTAAATGGTTCATCACCAAATAACATTTTTTGATAATGTTCACGATTGAAGTCCTTAGAATACATGTATCCCGGCTCTTGATCAATATTGTTATGCTTAAAATCGCTAAATTCTACAAGTAAAACAAGTACTTTATCTTTTCGAACAGCACCGTTGTACTCTTCTTGCTTCGCTGGTGCAGTAGGTACTTTTCCATTTAATTTACTAGAATTCAATCCTGCACCTTGTCCAGCTACTGGCCCTACTGTTGGCTGCTGCGCCTGTTCATTTTCCTTCATTTTTGCATCTTTTACTTTTTTCATAAAATCAGAAGCTTCTTGCGTAAGACTATCTCCTGTCAAGATTTCTTTACCAGGGTTTTCCCCTTTCTTTTTCTCAACATATTTCTCGACAGCCTTTGACGTCTCAGCTTGTGATGCAGATTGATCAATTACGCCCCGTTGTTTTAGCGCTTCTGCCAAACGCTCTTCCGGTATTAAATGCTCATCTATTGGTAGAGATGATGGCGAATCAGCATACGCCGCATGACTTCCAAAAGCAAAACTACTACTTAGTACTGCCGCTGTTGCTAAAACTGATAATGGTTTTAACTTCTTATTCTTTTTCAATGCATTTCCTCCCCAGTGTCTGCGAATTATCGTTTTTTTTGCCGATAGAAACATAATATTCTCTTTATAGAGAATATTCAATCTTTTTCAACAAATTAAATGTTGAGAAATATTTTTTTGTGCAGGGTGAAATGCGTAAAATAGCAAAATACAAAAGTTCTGCTCTAAATAAGAGTATGTGAAAAAATCCCCTCCACAGTAAACTACTTACCATGAAGGGGATTCTTTCAAACTAACATCATTCCTATTTCAAACTACCCGCAATCTCCGTAAAGATAACCCCAAGCGCATGCGCACCTGCATCTGGATATCCTAAGCTTCTTTCACCAACTGTACCAGCGCGGCCCATGCGAGCTACGATTTCTTTCGTATACTCTGCTCCTTTAACCGCTGCTTCTGCTCCTTTTTCAAAGGCAATTTTCATATCTACTTCGTTTGAAGCACTGTCGATCCATGAATCTACACATGGGGCAAGGGCATCAACAAGTGTTTTATCACCAACTACCGCTCCTCTACCGAACGATCTTTCACCGATAGATTGTATGCCTTGAAGTGCCGCTTGCAATATTTCAGCGAACTCTTTAGCTGTTAACTCACGTTTTTCACCTGCTGCTTTACTAGCTGCGCGGAATGCTCCGCCCCAAATTGGACCAGAAGCGCCACCGCAATGTTCCATAATAATCATTGAACAACCGTCAAGGAATGATCCGATCGTTACATTCTCTTGTCCTAAAATAGAATGCCACTCACGCTTTAATTGCTTAAATCCTTTTGCAACACTCATTCCGAAGTCTCCGTCACCTGCATGTGTATCTAACTCACAGAACGGTACTTCATTTTTAATAATAATGTCACTCATTTTATCAACGAGATAAATCATGTTATTTAATGTAATGACATTATCTTTAATAACAGCGTGCTCTTCCGCTGTTTCTATTTCGAAGGAAACTTCCTTCTCTTCTGCTCCTTCAAGCACATTCACGTACTCTACACTTTGAACTGGTCCATCTACTTTAAACGCTGGTGTATTACACTCTTTCGATAACAACGTTTTTAACTCGTCATCTAACTTCATTACTGTTAAAGACATACCTGCCATATCGATACTCGTCATATAGTTACCGACGAATACTCTATTAATTTTAATGTTTCTATCAGCTAATTCTCTCGTAACTGCGTTATTAAATAGGTAAAGTTCTTGCAGTGGTGTGCCGCCAAAACCATTTACTAGAAGCGCGATTTCCTCACCATCTTTTACTCCTAAATCTTTTATTAAATCATTTGTCATACGGTTAGCTAATTCATCTGCTGACATCGTTTTTTCACGTTTAATACCTGGTTCACCGTGAATACCTACGCCGTATTCCATTTCATCTTCTTCAAGTGTAAAAGTAGGTGATCCGCTTGCTGGAACTGTACAAGAAGTTAAAGCTAAACCGATTGTGCGCACGTTAGCCGCTGCTTTTTCCGCTACAGCTTTCACCGCTCCTAAATCCATTCCTGCTTCCGCAGCTGCACCGGCAATTTTATGAACTAAAATAACTCCCGCAACGCCGCGGCGTCCTACTGTATACAAACTATCTTCTACCGCAATATCATCGTCTACTTTTACGTAGTCGACTTCAATTCCATCTTCAGTCGCTAAATGTGCACCGTTTTTGAAATTCATAATATCGCCGCTATAATTTTTAATAATTAATAACGTACCTTTTTTACTAGCTGTCTCTTTAATCGCTTGGTATACCTGAATTTGTGAAGGCGAAGCAAACACATCTCCGCACACTGCCGCATCTAACATTCCTTTTCCAACTAGTCCTGCATGCGCTGGCTCATGACCACTACCGCCGCCACTAATTAACGTTACTTTATTTTCATTCATTTCTTTCTTTTTAATCACTTTATATTTTTTCAAAAACTCAAGCTCTGGGTGAGCCATAACCATTCCGTTACACATTTCCATTACTAATGTTTCTGGTTTATTTATAATCTTTTTCATTGTGATTCTCCCTCAATTCCTTTAATATATTGTGATATATTTGAAATCTTCTTCTTACTACTCATGTTAAAATGAAAGCGTTTTATAGTAAACGGACAAAATGGACAATCTGTCTAAAGACACCGCTCTCATTTATCCCGCATTAACGGGCAGTAAGACCCCCACCTCAAAATGCAATGAAAGCAAAGAAGTTAGGTGGGAGATCAACTGCCCGTAAATGCCCGATTGGTTCAACTAATAATCAGTGGGGGATGAACCTCCCCACCGATTAAAGTTTCACTGTATAGATAAGATTTTCATATTACTACATTCTAGGGATGATTCAGATGACCTCTTCTATAATTTCTAAAAAGATAATCGCGAATTCATTGAAACATTTAATGGAAACAGAATCGTTTCATAAAATATCAGTGAGCGATATTATGTTACACTGTCAAATGCGTAGGCAAACTTTTTATTATCATTTTAAAGATAAATTCGAACTATTAAGCTGGATTTATAAAGAAGAAACGAAAGAAAACATTATCGACTTTCTCGACTATGAAACATGGGAAAATATTTTTGATTTATTATTTGATTACTTTTACGAAAATCAAAAATTTTACCGAAATGCATTTAAAGTCATTGAGCAAAACTCGTTTAATCACTATTTATTTGAGCATACGAAAAACTTATATATGAAGATTATTGATGAACTATCGATGAGCTGTGGATTCAGCCTTTCTGATGAGACAAAAAATACGATTGCCTCTTTTTATAGTCACGGCTTCGTTGGGACGATAAAAGATTGGATTGAAGGTAAATGTGAAGTAGATCCGTCCATTATGTCTTCTCTCATGAAAAATATGATAAACAATCAATTACTACTATTACTGGAGCAATCAGCAAAGTAATTAAAGGGTGGCAAAAGCAATGAAAAAGATTATGAATGATGTACAAAATATCGTTCAAGATATGCTGCATGGCTTTTATTTTGAACATAACGACAAAGTAAATTACGACGAAACACATAACATCATTTATGTAAAAGATATCGCAGAAATGGAGCAAAACGTTGTCATTATAAGCGGCGGTGGTAGCGGACACGAACCAGCTGATATTGGCTATGTAGGAAACGGAATGCTTACGGCGGCAGTAAACGGCAGTATCTTCACTCCGCCTACAGTGGAACAAATTATTGCGGCAACTCGCCTCATGCCAAAAGATAAAAGTATTTTATTCATCATAAAAAACTTTAAAGATGACGTAGAAAACTTTCTAGCGGCAGAACAAATCGCCAAAAAAGAAGGAAGACAGGTTGACCATATCATCGTAAATGACGACGTTTCAATTGAAGATGATGCTTCTTTTAACAAAAGAAGACGCGGCGTTGCTGGTACTGTTTTCATTCAAAAAATAGTAGGCGCGGCCGCTGAGAGCGGTCATTCTTTAGAAGAACTAACAGCACTTGGCCGT
Source organism: Bacillus sp. P4_E1 (assembly GCF_056401715.1). Classification (NCBI taxonomy): domain Bacteria; kingdom Bacillati; phylum Bacillota; class Bacilli; order Caryophanales; family Bacillaceae; genus Bacillus; species Bacillus sp. P4_E1. The sequence goes on along the minus strand of NZ_JBFUIV010000003.1, from coordinate 231,331 downwards.
TCTGTCATCCAAAACTTACACACATTAGGAGTCGCCCTTTCACCTGCAAACGATCCAGTACAAGGAAAAGCTTCATTCACATTAAACGACGATGAAGTCTTTTACGGCGTTGGTATTCATGGCGAAAAAGGTTACCGCAAAGAAGCACTATCCTCTTCTGAAATATTAGCGATCGAACTTATGAACAAACTAAAAAGCATTTATCGCTGGAGAAAAGGTGACAACTTCGCCATCCTCATTAACGGACTCGGTGCGACACCATTAATGGAACAATACATTTTCGCAAATGATATTCGCCGTTTATGTGAGCTGGAAGGCTTACATGTGAAGTTCGTAAAGGTTGGTACCCTTCTCACTTCTTTAGATATGAAAGGTGTTTCGCTGAGTTTACTTAAGGTAGAGGATTTGGATTGGGTGAAGTGGTTGAAGGCGGATGTTAGAGCGAGTGGTTGGTAACAATAAACTAAACCTTATGATGATTGAACGTTTAGTAATTAAAGGTACTGACTTATATGAAGAATGTATACATCTAAGAAGCGCATTAGAGATACATGAATAAAATATAGATTTGACTAAAAAAGCCCCTCCAAATTTTTATGGAGGGGCTTTTAGGTATATACATTACTTTTAAACTATTGAATAACTAATTATTTTTGAAAAAATGATCAATAACATATAACCCAATTGCTAAAATACATCCTGTAACCCCAACAAAAATATAAGGATTTTTATTAGGGAGAAATTCTATAGCCAAACACAATACCACCAACATAAACAATATATTAACTGCAAACTTTTTTAACACTTTATTGCCACTTTAGGGTGTTTTTTTTATTATCTTGCGACAAAATACGACAATATGCAGATAAATAGTTTGCTACCATGGGATGAGAAATCTTACATTTTTTCTGAAATAACTAGTCCATAATGGAGGCACTCAACATGAAGCGAAAATTACTTACTGCATTAGCATGTAGCGCATTACTTGTGGGAATGGCTGCTTGTAGCTCAAATGATAAAACTGCGACTGAATCAAAGCCTAAACAAGAAGAAAAAGTTCAGGAAAAACCGAAAGTTCAAACCCTTCAAAAGCAACAAAAAGATAGTTACGTAGTAAGTGAAGATGATTTAACTAAAGCAGCACAGTCGATTGGAGAAATCCAAAACGAGCAAACTATAAATGACATGATGATACATATGTCTCTCCAAAAACTCACATTCAATGGGAATAATCTTCATGTTCCTGGTACCCGTGATGTAGGTCGATTTCAAATGACCAAAGAAAACATTCAATACTTAAAAAACAACTTAAATGTTATCAATGATGATGAAAGACAAAAATATGAGTCTCTTCTGAACAAATGGTACGATGGAGATTTCGAATCTGCAGTTAAAGATTTTGAAAAAATTCATTATTTACGTTCAGGAAAAAAGAAAAGTATGGAGGGATTTAAACTAGCTAAAAAAACTGATAGTGATGAAAAAGAATTTATTCTCCATTTCTTTGGCCAAGAAGGATTAGATATTCATAATAAAGAGTGGACACATGGAGAGTTATAGAAATAAAACTGAATTTCACTCCACTAGGAAGTACAATGTTTTCACTCTGCAATACAGTATTTCCGTTTGGAGTATTATGATAGCTTAACTTGATCGGCTCGGCGTCCAATACATATTATTAAAATTAAGATGGTTCAAGTCGCAGAGGACATCTTACGGTGCCTTTTTTACTTCAAATTGAATAGTAATATGATAGATAAATAGATTAACAAATATAAAGAGGCTACGAATAAATTAATAACATAACAATTGCACTTCAAAAAGTGCTTTTATTTTACTCTCAGACATAAATAAAATTTTGGGTGATGTATGTGAAGAAGAAAGTGTATTTAACTTTTTTTCTACTAACATTAATTGGAGTAATGTCTGGATGTTCTCCGGATCTTAAAGCGGCGGAAAATTATTCAAAAGAAATTTTAGATAAAACTGATCTCGCAAAATATATAAAAGATGTTAAGTATGTAGAAGGTGCTAAATTAGAAGATAATACGCTCTATAAATACGAAATCGATATACAAGCAAACGTATCGGACGATTTTTATGATTTTTCCAAAAGAGAACAATATTTGCTTATGCAAGAAGCCATAATTAACCTGGTTGGGAAAGGTGATCGGTTTGTTTATTGTGGTGATCAAGATTGTCGTTATGGAGAAATGAAATTAAAAAATACAGATAGTACTTTTTCTATGGTAATGGAAAAGTATTATGCACCTGATTTAAATTATGAAATGAAAATAAATGATTTTGTAGCTTATACACGTACCGATTTAGAAAATGATAGACCGACATCTTCAGACAGTTCTACCACGACTAGCACAACAGTAAAACCATCTACCACTAATTCAAACGGGCAATATGCAAGTAACGGAATAAGCTATACAGTCATATTCGACTTTATGAAACAACAATATAACAGACTAACAAATAACGATGAAAACTACATACCTGAAGTACATGATCCTCAGGTTGCTGAAATAGCTGCTAAACATTTTGGAATTACAGCTAAAGAAGCTGGATACATTTACGAAAAAGTAAAGATGGATGCTTTTAACTAAAATATAGATTTTTAAAAATAGAGCCTGGACCTAGGCTCTATTTTTTGATGAATTTTCCAACAATAACACTAGCTACTATATAGCAAAAACCAGAATACAGAATATAGAATAAAAGATAAACTTCATTTTTATCCCGTATCATGTTAAACGTTAATATTACTGTCGTAAAAAACATAATATTGGCAATCAGGTTAATAAAAAAGTTTTTTCTGGAGTCTTCTTTATACTTTGTTTTCAGTTTCTGAAAAAACAATTTCATTTTTTCACCCTCTTAAATTTTAATAGTATATTTATCTATATACAGTTACTTTTTTTCCTTTGTAATTTTCCCCAGCAAAAGATTCCATTGGTGCAATTGATTTCTTGAATTTCATTTCAACGTCCCCCATTCTATTAACGTAAAGTTTTTCCGTTTTTTCACTTTACAACCATATATTAAGCTTAATAGGAATTGATTACAAACCTAGATGTATGCGTTTACATTCGATATAATTACATTGTGAAGAAAAGGAAATTTAACACGGTTTATAATTAGGTATCTGTAAATAAATCGAAGCATACATACTATTTGCAAGTTATCCACCAGTTTCGAAATGCGGTTATCCAGTCGGAGAAAGGCACCTTAATGTGTCTTTTTTTTATTTTCAAAAGGACCTGCTCAATTATTGCGTAAAAAACATAAAGTAAATTGAATCCGTTAAAATACATGAGTGACCCCTTGTTTTCCCCTCTTATTAAAGGAGGAACTATTATGGGATTTGGTGGTAGTTGTGGCGGCTGTGGATTTTCTGGCGGCTTTGCTTTATTAGTAGTATTGTTTATTTTATTAATCATAGTTGGAGCTTCTTGCTTCTGCTAAACAAACTATCGGAAAAGACACTCTTATATGGGTGTCTTTTCTTTGTAATAAAAAACTCTCCATAAAGGAAAGTTTTTAAGTTTATACATTCAAGTCATCCAAATTAGTTATTTATTCAGCACCTTATCACTTTCGGTCTTTAGTGTGACATACAAATAATCCTTCCCCTACACAAAGTTGCTCAACTAACTTTAATTCCTTAGATCCAAAACTTATATAATTAAAACACACATCATCATTAAATTCATTTCCTTACATCAATAGTTAGCTCATCTGTAATCTGCTCAAGATGAAAAAATCTTTTTATATAATGGATATTTGACCATTTTTCTTCTCCACCAATAATAAATAATTCTTGCGCATCATACATAAATGAAAAGTTTGGATAGAAACTGTCCACTTTTATTTCAATCTCACCAGTATGATTACTAATCATCTTACAGTCTGCTGAATAGCTTAATAACGTATAGAGAGAATCTTGTGCTGATTGAAAGAAATACTTCATAAGTGTGGTTATATCATCACTACTAGTAATGAACACATTAAAAAAGTTCGTATCTCTTTTCTTATTAGTAAAAACTAGCTCAAACGTGAATTTATTCTCTTCTAAAAATCCTTCAATAAAGTCACCGCGCAAATAAGTTTCAAATACCATATACATAGGAAGTTTGTTAAGTGCACCTATAAATCCTTTAATGATTTCTTCAAATCCTGTATGCTGATTCCAATTCGTCCCCACTCCTATCATAATAGGACGATTTAAATAGATAGGATACGGTGATAATCCTTCATCTTTTAACATATACACTCGTTTTTCATCTGTATGAAAAGCAGGTCGATACTCTTTTAGTAAGTATTGAGATAATTGAACATGTAACATATTTACACCTACCTATCATGTAATACATAAACTATATCTATTAAGTTAGAAAACGCAATGAATTATCCATATTTTACCGTGTTTAAGCGTGGAGAACTAGAATAGATCGTAATCTTATTGGAAGCTTACAGGTCCCCAGGATAATAAATTAACATCGCACCTACAAATGAACAAACTAAACAAAAAATAGCTTCGTATTTTATGACTAAAGAAGAGTTCGTATCAAGCTTTTTCCCCTCTCTTTTACATATCATTTTAAACATTTTAAATAAAACTCTATATATTACATACCCAACAATCGCCCCAAGGGTATTCGTAAATAAATCATCAATATCTGTAATTCTATTATTTAGTAATTGATTTAACTCAATTGCCAATGAAAAAAAGAATCCCGCACATACGGTGTTTGTCATTTTTCTAAACTGTGGCCAAATAGTCGGTAATAAAAAACCTAACGGCATAAACAGTACAATATTCAAAAGATACGTCGTACTACCTGCCGTATCAAATAGAGTCAAGTTAATTTGACTGACACGAATCCACGTTTCATATCTACTTATATCCCATACAGTTGCGATTTGCGTCACCCCATATACTAGCGAAAGGTAGAATAGAAAAACATATACCCATAGAAAATGCCCAATAGATATATTTCTTTTCGCTTTAAAATAAAACCCAATTTGAAACACAATACAAAACATAATAGTAAAAAAATAAGTATACAAATAACCCATCAAAACTTCTGTATGCATGTAGAATCCCCTAACTTTACATTTTCACCTATGACTTTGTCGTTTTTGATCTCCTTCTTGATAACTCATTTATAGGATAGGAAAAACTTTTAAAATAAAAAATGGGGTAAACATAAAATTTTTCTTAAATATTCAGTTGGGTTTTATTATTACTCTTCTTAGGAATCCGCCATTGATAGCTAGGCAACAACATGCTTAAACCTAACAATATTATCATTTTTGCACGTAATCCTCGTAATGTTTCAACCGATGAAGCATATATAAAATCATGTGAATCGTTTGTTCAGTTAAAACATGAAATTAAGAAATATATGACGTACTATAATCACTCTTGCTATCAATAGAATTTAAAGAAGATGACTCCTGTTTGCATACAGAAATCATCTTTTTTAGGTTACCTAACTTTTTTTAGAATGACCTTTACAAAGGGTACAGATCAAGAGCACCTCATTCCTATTTAAGGGGCTCACGTATACCTTATCCCCTTAAAATCACCAAAACCCATTTACAAATCTATAAAAGTAGATATAATATCCTTATGGAACCTTTATTAATTTATAAAGCATTATCAAATGAAACAAGATGTCAAATTTTATCATGGTTGAAAACTCCAGAAAACTATTTCGATGAAAAACCTTATCTAGAGCAAGGCCTTAGCTTTCAAGTTGGAGTGTGTGTAGGAGATATCCAGCTTAAAACTGGCTTAGCCCAATCGGTTATTTCTAGTTATTTATTAACTATGAAAAAAGCAGGCTTACTAGAATCTGACCGAATTGGAAAATGGACATACTATCGCCGAAATGAAAAAACAATACGAGAGTTTTCTGAATACGTTCAAAACGAATTATAAAATGAAAGCTAATAATCAATCTACATATCAATTGATTATTAGCTTTCACACATTCTGCTTTTTTACAGGTATCCAATTACTTTTTTATAAGATTGCACTACCTATAAAAGCAAGAAACATAGAAAGGAGAAAATTTTTTAATATATCATATCTAGTTATTTAGATATCTGTTATTGTATTTGAAATTACATAGTCCTGATAATATTGGCATCCAATCATACTTGTAATAATGCTTCTTTGTTAATGAATTTACTTTCAAAATACCGATACGAATGGAGCGTTTTATAAATGAAAAAAGTAAATCCTTTACTTATTCTGACACTCGCAATAGGTGTGTTCGGAATTATTACTACCGAGATGGGTATTGTCGGCGTATTACCACAAATCACTCAAAAATTCGGAATTTCAACTACACAAGCTGGATTTTTAGTAAGTATATTTGCACTAGTTGTTGCTATTTCTGGTCCGTTTTTAATTCTGCTCGTCTCTAGTATTAATCGCAAAATAATTTTATTAACAGCAATTTTTGCATTTGTTATTTCAAATATAATCTACGCTTATACAACACAATTTGAAATCATGCTTATTTTTCGTATTTTACCGGCAGCACTTCATCCACTCTTCTTTTCAATTGCTCTTGTAACAGCTGCTAAACTTGTCCCTCCAGAAAAGAGCGGTCAAGCGGTTACAAAAGTTTTCATGGGAATTACTGTTGGCTTTGCTTTAGGTGTACCACTAACCTCTTACCTTGCAGACCAATTTTCACTCGAAATTGCTTTCTTATTCGGAGCGCTTGTTAACACTCTTGCATTCATTGGAATACTAATCCTACTTCCTTCTATGCCTGTTAAAGAAAAAATGTCTTTCGGCAAACAAATTCGTATACTCGGCAAACCAGGATTATGGTTGAATATTTTAACCGTCACATTCCTTTTTGCAGCCATGTTTTCCGTATACAGCTACTTCGCTGAGTACCTTGCCAAAGTAACTTCCATGAATGGATCTCTCATCAGTATCATGCTATTCATATTTGGCATAGTTATGATTTTAGGCAATCATTTATTTGGTAGTCTCCTGCAAAAAAGTATAGTAAATACAGTAATATTATTCCCTATCCTATATTCTATTGTTTACATATTGGTTTATTATTTAGGTTCCTACCTTGTTCCAATGATTTTTATCGTATTCATTTGGGGAATCGTACATGCTGGTGGATTAATTGTTGGTCAAACATGGTTAATAAGCGAAGCAAAAGAAGCGCCTGAATTTGGTAATAGCCTATTCGTTTCATTCTCAAATCTCGGAATTACTTTAGGAACAACTATTGGAGGCTGGTTCATTTCAAACTTAGGTATTCACCAGCTTATTTGGAGCGGATTCATTTTCACACTACTCTCATTTCTGTTAATTATAATAAAACTAAAATTTTTCAATTCTAATAGCCAAGCTTCATTATCAAGCTAGTACATTTTCAGTTTCAAATTTTATAAACTAAAAAGTATAATGATCAAAGCCTTTAGCCATAATTACGACTAAAGGCTTTTTTGTATATAAAGTGAAACTTTACTCAGTGGGGGGTTTACGGGCAGCAGGGCTCCCACCTAATTTCTTTGCTCCAGCTGAATTTTGAGATGGGAGTTTTACTGCCCACAAATAGCGGGATAAAAATAAATCTAAAAGGAGCTAATTTTATGGAACATAATCAAAATGGAGTACTTGCTTTAATTGTTTTGTTTTTAGGATTAGTGTTTTTTGTTAGTGGAATGGTTTATCATTTATGGGGTTCTTATTAATTTCAACTTTTAGAAAGATAAATAATTTAAAAACTAAAACGTGTATTGTAATTATCGATATGGCATATTTCCAAAAACAACTTAACATGGTAAAATAATATTCGGACGGGAGTCCAATATTATTAAAATTAAGATGGTTCAAGTCGGAGAAAGGCACCTTAGGGTGTCTTTTCTTTTTTGTTAATTAATAGCTTGTTCTCTTCTAGGTAACTCTTTAAAAAATAAATTTTAATAAAAAAGACGCTCATGCAGGATCCTTTCTATCCTCTTCATTATAATCAAGAAGGCACTCTTTCATTATTTTCGTATCTCTCGGTAACCTTTTTTCAAACTTTGACCATCCGTCGAAGATCATTTTGTTTGGCAAAGGACACACAAATCCTGTAATACAATCCCAAAAAGCATCCCAGTTTTCCACGTACAAATTAGGAAACTCAAGCTTCTCTTTAAGAAGTAAATGCAATTCTTTTGCATTATAAATATTGCTTACATCTATGGTAATAATTGATTCATGTGCATTACTCAATTATATATATATAAATCATACTTAGTTAAATTGGGTTGATTTTATAAGGAGTCAAAAACCTCTAAATGTTTATTTTATAATTATATAAATAATCCTAACATCTCCAAAAATTGATATAATGATACAGTTATTAATAGCAATCAGGGAGATATACAGCATGAACTATACACATATGCCAAAAGAAATAGGAATGATTAAGCGGACTCCATTCACTTTAATACCGAAGAAATTCATCGGTATTGGTAAGATTGTTAAAAAACAAACAAAAGTGGAGCGCCCTACATTAACCCAAGACGAACAAGAAATTATTGAAAACAAGTTACTATGTTCATTTCTTTCTGAAGAGAAGGTATTGATTACTTATTATAGAGATGGTCATTTACTTACTAGATATGTGACTGTAACTGACATAAATCCGATAAAGAATTTAATAACTTGCACTGATGCATCTTATAACAGAGTTTTCCTTAAATTTATAGATGTAATTGATTTGAGATAAAAAACATACAGTTTTTCAAATATATCCAGGAACAAAAATGACAGAATCTTGTATTCTAGGTTAAATACAGATAGAGAAAAAGTGTAAGTTCTTGTGAGAATTAGCAAGATAAAGGCTGTTTGTTTAGGTTTTGGACTGTCTGTTATGGTTATCGAATTTACAAATACAAAAGAGGAACAGAACACAATAGAGAAAGCTAAAGAAGCATTTAGATAATAGTTGAAAACGCCCGATTAAGGACGGCTTCAACTATTATCTAACTTTGATATATTCATACCACCATTTACCACCTGATCAAGTATCCACCCACCAAGTAATCTTATCTAACTCTGTATTAGGTAGGACATCGATTTGGATATAACATAGTCCAGAAAGTGAATCAACATTAACGCTACCTTTTATTCCTCGTTCTGCCATAGCTTGAATAGCTTCATCTAAGGAGTTAGTATCGAATCCACCTGACTTAACGTATTGATATCCACATTAGAACCGCCGTTTCCTTCACAATTCCCAACAGTTTGTCCCGTTAGAGCGTATAGTCATACCCCCTCCTTATGGTAATTCCTTTTGTAAATCTTTTTATTTAAATGTATAATTGTATGAAAAGTTCTAAAACTTTGAATCGAGGTGAAAAGCATGAGAAGTTTTGGCTCATTAATGATCTCTACTATCTGCTCAATAATCCTTATACTTTGGAATGCCTATTCCTTCTATGATGGATTTACGATGGGACATACGTATTACTGGGTTAATGGCCTCGCAGCTGTTATCTTCTTTCTATTCTTTATCGCAAACATGCGAGAGATCTGCAAGAAAAACTATAGAACCTCAGAACAATAGGAGTTGATACATATGTGGAAAAAAATTAAGAATTATAGATTGAGCTTAAAAGATTTAAAGTTCATGTTATGGCTGTTCGGTATTACATGCTTTATATACAGCTACAATTTCATTGTAGGACTTGCTTTTGTCCACAAATTCCAAGTTTATGATTTAGGTGGTGCTATAGCGACATTCGCCGCATTTATGGATACTAGAAATAGGATTAAAAATAAAAATTATAAAGCAGCTTAATATAAAAAGGATCCTTTGCGGTTTCCTTTTTTCTATGTAAAATAAAAAAGCAGCGAATTCGCTACTTTAATTGTTTGTTGTTTGCTTCTATTTCTTCTTCATTAAATGATTTTTGTACATTTCTTTTTAAATCCAATCCTTTATAAACAAGTTCCTTGAACTCTTTCATAGATAATGGATCATTCAATACTTCCCATAATCCTATCAATTCTGTATATTTAGGTGTCTCCGTAACATACTCGTGTGATTTAACTGTTTCGAAGTGTCTATGGAATTCCCAATGACATTCTTCGCATAAATAGTAGAACCCGGAACACCTGTCATTTACACTCAAACTATTTTCTGTTCTATGGTTTCCTAGCCTCATTGTTATTCCTCGCTTTCTACTTGTAAATTTCTATTTCGATTGAATATGCAATATTTCATATTTCATTATTGTAATATTTCTTTATTAACTATCATTTTCTAGTTCATCATTAATATCCGTTGATAAATCAACGTTTGTAATTTAATTCCTTATATTAAACCCCGACAAGATACTTTTAAACACTTTATTCAAATAATTATATTGGAATTTCTTGTTCTACACATCTATACGTATTTTGTGTATTATATAGCAGAAGAGTAAGGTAAGAGTTACTCTTTGCCATTTTAGRAAAGGTTCTGTTGGAGACAACAGGACCTTTTTTGTTCGAATTTCAATAAAACAATTCTTAAATTCCATCTCATTGGAAATAACTATATAATGAAACTGATTAAATATTAGGAGTACTATTAATGTCTGATATAATCCGTCTCTTAATTATCATGATGATTGCAACCTTTTTATTTTCTTCCATAATAATGGAGTTTAAAAAACCTCAAAAAAGCATGTTTTGGTTCTCAATTGAAGTCTTGTCTCTCCTCGGAGTTTTACTGCTAATAAAGGAATTTTTTATCAATCATATAACATAGATCCCTGAATAAAATTCAATATTCCGTCAATACTGAAGACAACCGATTAAGTTACTTTCTCCTTGTTCCCCCTTGGAGAACCGAGCAGTTAGCTTTTGCTGACTGTTCTTTTGTTTGAAATTAAAATAGCGTTTTTGTTCCAAATGATGCCCTTATTCATTTGGACACATTTACAATTATTTTTACCGAAAAATTCATGATATCGTTAATTAGTCGAGTACGTCATTACTTGACGATTACCCTTAGGAGCCCCGCAGACAATCGGGGTTTCTTTTATTTAAAGCCATTTTCTCTTTTAGGGTGATATAGTCCTTAAGATCTTGTTAAACCAGTGTAATTACGGTTGGAACTTCATTCTGTTTGACACATATCCCCAGGCTATCTGGACATGATAAAAGATGAGGTGACTGACATGAAGGATAAAATATTAGAATTAGTACCAGGATCGGTAAAAAAATTACTCCAGAAAAAAGTTAAAGATGGAAACCGATGCATCATTGATTTAGTTGTGGATGATGCAACTGCTTATGGATTTGAACCGGAGCAAGTAATCCCCTGTATCATGGCGGGTTATTATGTTTATGAATCTACCACCTATCCCAGTGAAATGGAGGAAGAATTGAAGCTAAACTTGGTTTTTCATGCGGCCAATCGCTCGGCAATGAAGCTTCTGTCTTATGGGAAGTATAAAGCGAAACAATCTGAAAGTGGATGGATGAGATATACAAATCCATAAGGTTTACTTAACATACCCTAACTAGCTTGGTGAGCATGAGGTAACGTCACATGTCCATCGACTTGAGATTTTGAAATACCCCAAAGTATTTTGGTGAAAAAAAGCAACATTTAAGTTCCTTATGACATTTTTCTAATATAAGTTGTAACATTGCCTAAACAACAACTACCTTGTGGATTGTTTACTTCACAACCACATCGATTTTCTCTTATGTTTTCGCGAATATGCTCTACTGGATTAGGAGTAAGTCCATTTTTCACATATTGTTTGATTTTTTCTTTTGTCCAATCAAAACAATAACAAATTGGTGTAGTTGCTGAGTCATCTTTTTGATTTACAGCTACCTTTATGTCAGATACAAAGTATTTTTTATTATTCGTATCAAAATAGACTACATCACAATCTTCGTTTGAACAAAAATAGTGATTTTCTTTAGCATTTAATGTTTCTAATGCCGATGGTTTAAGCAATGATTTTAGTGTAATCAACTTTACATTCTTAGCTTTATTTTTACATGATGGACAATGACCATTATTTTCAATTTTTATTCCTTTAAGGTTACTACAACAATCTTCCATTATTCTCCCACCTTTACAATTTATTATTTTTATAAATATTCTTCTACTTTCTTTTCTGAATCTATTAAAGTTTCGATAATAAGATATTGCATCTGTCTCACCTCATATAAAGTATAAACCCTGTGCCATAGTACAGGGTCAAGGAAAGTATTATTTACTATATTATCGATTTACTTTCTTAAAATAAACTGTCATTATTCAATAAGTCTTTTTCAAAAGATATACTCCGATTGCGAAATTCTAAAACTACATTTAGGGCGATTAACCTTTATCACCTCGTAACTCTTTACTACAACGTTTTACAAAAAACGCTGTTATTAAAATAATATTTCCTATACTCAAAACAAGTAATTGATCGAGTGCAATCACATCACGAAAAATCCAACGAGAAACAAAACCGAAGCTAGACATGCACACACATATAAAACCAAAATAATTTAACCATCTATGTACATTTTTCATTCTTCCCCCTCCTTAAACTTGCATTTTATCATTCCATCCTGTTTTTAGGTGTGAGTGCTGGCTAGTCGTGTGGTGATACCCCTATATAGGGCTTTTTCTTTTTTCTCAATGACCAATATTACTTAACATGGTAAAATAATATTTGGATGAGAGTCCAATATATATTATTAAAATTAAGATGGTTCAAGTCGGAGAAAGGCACCTTAGGGTGTCTTTTCTTTATTTTTCAAAAGGACCTGCTCAATTATTGCGTAAAAAACATAAAGTAAATTGAATCCGTTAAAATACATGAGTGACCCCTTGTTTTCCCCTCTTATTAAAGGAGGAACTATTATGGGATTTGGTGGTAGTTGTAGTAGTTGTGGCGGCGGCTTTGCTTTACTAGTTGTATTGTTTATTTTATTGATCATTGTTGGAGCTTCTTGCTTCTGCTAAAAAACTATCGGAAAAGACACTCTTATATGGGTGTCTTTTCTTTGTAATAAAAAGCTCTTCATCACTTTCGGTCTTTAGTGTGACATACAAATAATCCAGTTCCCCAAGCGCCCATATTCCACAGCCCCTTCTTTGTGCTTTTCTTTTCATTTATATTTCAATTTCAAATATAGTAGAAACTCATTACAAGGCTAGTTATATATACAATTATTATAGATAATATATACCTTTCACCACATGTATCATTCTGAATAATTAAAAACAACTATTGAGAATTCCATATAGACCCATTACTGGTTAAAATGTTATAATTAAACCATCTTACATAGTTACTCATGTTCAGGATAAGTAACTAACGTCTTATTAAGTAATGCGCATAACTTAAATAAACAAGACACTGCAAAGTGTCTTGTTTATTTGCATCACGTTTCCTTTTTATCCCAAAATAAATATAACAAAATGTAACATTTAATACATATAAAGAAAAATATAGATTTATTAAATCATTATGGCACCCATGAAAGTACTTTTATTTTGGAGGAACAAACTATGAACAAAAAGTTATTAACATCATTATTATGTAGCACATTCTTATTTGGATTATCAGCTTGCAGTTCACATGATACATCTAGCAGTAACACGAAAAACGAACAGGAGACTTCTAAAGAAACAAAAAATGATGAACTTAGCAACAAGGATCCTCAAAAGGAACTTCCCACCCATGGAGATTCTTCTGATGTATACATATCAATAAGCTCTGCCGATTCATTAGATGTTATAGGTAATGGAGAAGTTAAAGCACAAGGTGTATTTAAAGTATTAGACGTCGCAGTTTATAATCGTCAAGAGGAACCCATTACACTAAATAGCAATAATTTTAAATTAATTGACGGAACCGGAAGAGAATATCACATTTCTAATGAATCTCAATTAGTACTTAAAGCTGCAAATACTGCTACATTTAAATTTGGTGTTCTTAATCCTAATGAAAATTCGGAAGGGAACATTGTATTTGACGTTCCGAAAAACACGCAAGGATTAACGTTGAAAATTAATGGAGATATGCTGGATGAAGGGATCGAGTTAAAGGTGGAATAGTCAAAAGAAAATGTAAAAGTGGCTTTTCTACAAAATAGATAAACCGCCTATCACAACTTATACTAACATAACAAAAAGTACAGCCTCTGTATTAACTACAGTAGACTGTACTTTTTCATTTGTGATTTTGTATAACTCACTATAATAGGATTCCTTAGTTCTTTTGAGAAGATGCTCTCCAATCACGAAAAGATGTTGGAAACCCAGAATGTCCACGTTGCTTTGTAACAACTGGTTTCTCTTGAAGAGTAGTTGATTTCTCTTCAGGAATAGTTGGTTTTTCTTCAAGAATACTCAAAGCTGTTTGCATTTTCTCCAGCTGTTCTTTTAAAGCTTGCTGCTCAATCTTTAAATCCGTAAGTAAACGTAATATCATCTCAGAATTAGCCATAACGATCTCCTTTCCCCCAATGCACAGAATAAAATACCATATGTAATAAGCGGAATACTCGTGACAAAAATAAGTTCGTCAACTCTTTTAAAATACCGAGTACTTTTATTTTTTCAAAAGGACCTGCTCAAGTTTATCCGTAAAAACATAAAGTGATATAAATCCATTAATATATGGACTTTATGGAAGGAGGAGTTAATATGGGCTATGGTGGTAGTTGTGGTGGAGGCTGTGGTTTTGGCGGTGGATTCGCCTTACTTGTTGTGCTCTTTATCTTATTAATCATCGTTGGAGCTAGCTGTTGGGGCGGCGGATTCGGCTGCTAATAAGAGGCACTCTTGAGAGTGTCTTTTTTTTATTTCTCAATATAGGGCTAACATATATGTGTTACTATCAAAAGGCGAGATTCCCTAAGCGTAATATAGTAGTTTACCAACTATGAAAGCCACTGTCACAAGAAAACAGTAGGCTTTTATTTTGTTATTTAACAAGATTAAAACATGAATTGCCATTTCTCCTCAGTAACATTTTTAAATTGACATAGCACTTCATGCACCAT
This sequence comes from Bacillus sp. P4_E1, assembly GCF_056401715.1. Lineage (NCBI taxonomy): Bacteria > Bacillati > Bacillota > Bacilli > Caryophanales > Bacillaceae > Bacillus > Bacillus sp. P4_E1. Next base: position 216,270 of record NZ_JBFUIV010000003.1, on the reverse strand, counting down.
ATACTGTTAACAACAGTATACTGTCATTAACAGTATATATTCCAATTCATTCTAGGAGGTATATTCATGAAGCATACAGGAAGACATACAGGTGCATTTCTTTTGTTATTTTTAGCAGAAGGTGATAACTATGGCGGGCAGCTACTTCAGAAATGTGACGAAGAACTTCCGGTCAATCCAATCGATAGTGCCATCCTTTACCGCACGCTGAAGAAATTAGAAAACGAAGGTGCGATTGAATCTTATGTAAGTACATCAATTCCAGATAAGCCGAGAAAGATGTACAAAATTACTACAGCCGGAAAAGAACAATTAGCGGATTTTCAAATGGATATTGAGGAAAAAATGAAAAACTTATCATTTTTCTTAGACAAATATAAAGACTTAAAGGAATCTAATCATGATTAATGGCGCTATCCTTTACACTTCGGCCATTATTCTTACGGGGATTTCTTTTATGAAGGATCGGAATAAAACGAAATTTGCCCTATTAAAATCATGGAAAATATTTCGAAACCTCCTCCCTGCCATGCTCTCCATTATGCTTTTCGTTGGACTATCACTTTCTATCTTAACGCCGTCCTTCATCTCTTCCATCATTGGAGAACAGTCTGGATTTTTAGGTATTATTTATTCAGCACTACTCGGATCTGTGGCACTTATCCCAAGCTTTGTCGTATTTCCTCTTGGTAATACGTTAGTACAGCACGGCGCAGGTCTTCCTCAAGTTGCGGCACTCATGTCTACACTAATGTCAGTAGGAATTACAACCTTGCCGATGGAACAAAAGATATTCGGACGAAGCTTTGCTTACGCACGTAATGCATCTGCATTACTCATGTCACTCCTATTCTCCTATATCATTTGGGTGGTGATGGTATGAAAGAACTAAAAAGATATCGCTTCTTTTTCATTTTGCTGATTGGACTTATCATTCTAACTTTTATAAACCAATCTTTAGGATGGAGCGCATTACAATTAACAGGGAATAGCATTTTAGATATGTTGTTTCTACTCCCCCCTGTCCTAATATTTGTAGGGTTACTTGATCAGTGGGTGAAGAAAGAAACGCTAATGAAATATATGGGAGAAAAGTCCGGCATATATGGAATATTATTCTCTCTATTATTAGGCGGAATTGCAGCTGGTCCCCTCTATGTTGCCTTTCCGATTGCAGCACTACTATTAAAAAAAGGCGCCAGCATTAGGTACATCGTATTTTTCTTAGGTGTTTGGACAACTGCGAAATTACCGATTATGGTGTATGAATTTTCTTCATTCGGAGCTACCTTTACGCTCGTTCACATTTGCTTCGGTCTGTTGTTCTTCTACGTAATGGGCATCGTTTTTGAGAAATTTTATGATCAGCGGCAGTTGTTGCAGTATGATATTACGAAAGAAATGTAAAAAGACATCTTTAATCGTAAAGATGTCTTTTTTATATGAAGCTTAATTCTCATTCTGTAAAACCTGCGTTGCCCTTACTTCCTTTTTCTCTTCTTTTAAGAACAACGATACGATAAAAGCAATAACGATAAAGATTAACCCTAGTGTAAATGCACCTTGGAATCCAGAGGTTAAACCGTTTAACTTCTCTACTGGGTCCATTGGATTTGCTGAGCTTTCCATATACTTAGTTGTTCCTGAAGACATTTTCGAAATAAAGATAGCTGTACCAATTGCGCCAGCTACTTGCTGTAACGTATTAAACAGTGCTGTTCCGTGCGGATATAAATCTGGTGTTAATTGATTTAATCCATATGTTTGTGCTGTCATGACAAACATGAGTCCAACCATTAATGCGCTATGCATGACAATAATTTGTACCATTGATGTGTCAGGAGTAATGCCTTTAAATAAGAACATTGCAATACCCACTAACACAATACCGGGAACGATAACAACTTTCGGGCTAAATTTATCAAATAGTTTACCTGCGATTGGTCCCATTATGGCGCTAATAATACTTCCTGGAAGCATTATTAGTCCTGATTTAAAGGCTGTAACGAGTAAAACTGTTTGCAAGAACATCGGTAATAAAGTCATCGTTGAAAATAACGACATCATCACAATGACGATTAATCCAACTGATATTGTAAACATCGGAACTTTAAATGCTCGTAATTCTAAAATTGGATTCTCAATTTTCAATTGTCGAACGACAAAAATACATAATGAGATAAGCCCAACAAGTAAAGTGCCATACACTTTCGCATCAGACCATCCTAAATCACCCGATGCACTAAAGCTATACACAAGCCCTCCAAATCCTAATGTCGATAAAAGGATAGATGGATAATCCACTTTTGGCCTTGTTAACTCTGAAACATTTTGAATGTACTTCATCCCAATCATAATTGAAATGATCACGATAGGAATAACAATATAGAATAACCAGCGCCAATTTAATGAATCCACAATTACTCCAGATAATGTAGGACCAATTGCAGGAGCAGACATCATCACAAGTGCGATTAATCCCATTGTGGCACCACGTTTTTCAGGCGGACAAATAAGTAAAATCGTATTCATTAATAACGGTGAAATTAACCCCGTCGCTACAGCTTGGACGATACGGCCAACTAATAAAATAGAAAATGTCGGTGCGAATCCCGCAATTAATGTACCGACTAAAAACGTTACCATAGCGATCAAAAACATTTGTCTCGTTGTGAGCCATTGCTGAAGTAACGCTGTAATCGGGACTAAAACCCCAACTACTAACATGTAAGCTGTAGAAAGCCATTGAATCGTTGAAGCTGTTACGTCGAATTCTTTCATTAATACAGTTAACGCATTACCAAGTAATGTTTCGTTTAATAATGCAACCATTGCCCCTAAAAGTAATGCAATTAAAATCGGGGTATGTTTCATATTAGAAGTATCAACTTTGCCACTTGCAGGGCTCTTAGTTGTTATATTCATGTATTGATTCTCCTCCTGTTTTTTACTTGAAAATCTTTAAATACACCGGAACACATGTAATATAATATACATATGTAGATTAAAAAGGGAGAATCAATTTAAAGCCATTGTATATTTAATCTACAAAAAAGGAGAATTGTAGATGAACGATAATGAAAAACAGCTTGATTTACGTATTAGACGTACACATAAATTATTGTGGGATTCCTTATTTGAATTAATGACGCAATCAAAACAGAAATATAGTACTATCACGATTAACCAAATTTGTGATCGTGCAATGGTACACCGAACAACTTTTTATAAACACTTTGAAGATAAAGATGCTTTATTAGCATTTGGATTTAAACGCTACAGCAAGATGATTGCGGGAATACCGGTTTCAGATCGATTAAGTAAACCATTTCAAGTAATGGAACAATTTCTACATCATGAAGAAATCGGTAAAATATTAGAAACGCAAATGTCTGATGAACAATTTATTAACCGGACACAGTATTTAAGTCATGAAACGAGAAAACAAGAAATAGAAGCGTTAAATCAACTGTGTAAAAATCATACGATGTCCAATGATTTAATCATTGAATTTTATTCAGGGGCAATCACCTCATTAAGTGCATGGTGGTTTAAAAATGAAAGAAGCGTTTCTGCTGCTGAAATGGATAGGTATCTCCACCAACTTATTAACCGGAATATTTTTCAGTTTGAAGAAGAATAACTTCACCATCAAAAAAACGCCTATATGAAATAGGCGTTTTTTACATACTATTACTTACCGATTTTCTTCAAATCCGAACTTTCTATAATTGAACGAGAATATCCATCTTTCCCAACTCGCACCATAGCTCTTCCCAACTGCTCAGAAGTTATCACACTGCGGAATCTCTTCAAAAGAGAGTTCAACGGCTTCATCACATCATACATCAATTGATATGATTTCGTTTTTGATTTCACACTATTTGCCGGAATGATCAATCCTGATCTAAACATATACGCAGCTTTAAAAGGTAAACGCAACAATTCATTTTCCATTCTTCCCTTCACTCTCGCCCATATCGTACGTCCTGATTCTGTACTATCTGTGCCGCTACCAGATACGTAAATGAACGTCATGTTTGAATTTAACTTCGCTAATGTTTTTGCGGTAGATAACGTTAATTCGTACGTAACTATAGAATAAAACGTCGATAAATTTTTGTTCCAAATATTCAGAATTAATATTAAAATAAACAATGGGGATAGGGGTATGGAATCATAAATTATACATAACGAGGGACTAGAAATGAAAATACAATTAAAAGCTGATTTAATGCTACTACTAGTTACATTTTTTTGGGGTGCATCCATCCTACTTACAAAGCTTGGACTTGATGGCATAGAAGAATATAATTTAATCGCATTACGATTTATTATTGCCTTTCTTTTATCAGGTTTAATATTTTACAAACACTTATTCAAAGTCGATTTTAAAACTGTAAAATATGCTTTTATACTAGCTTCCGTTTTATTTATCGTTTACATTTTCGCGACATTCGGTACAAAGTATACTAGTGTCTCTAATGCTGGTTTCTTACTATGTCTCACAGTCATTTTCATTCCGATATTATCAGCTATATTTTTAAAACACATTCCTGAAAAGAAAGTTATATTAGGAATTGTGTTAACGATAATAGGAATTGGCTTATTAACATTAACTAGTGAATTCAAGATCGGTAACGGCGATATATTTTGCATATTGTCTGCCTTATTTTATGCGATTCACGTCATCATTACTGGAAACGTAACAAAACATGTGAACTCGATTGCGCTCGGGGTCATACAACTCGGTTTCGTCGGCCTATTTAGTCTTATTTTTTCATTAGTGATGGAAACCCCAAAACTTCCTAGCACGATCAACTCATGGCTAATCATATTAGCCTTAAGCATATTTTGTACCGCAGTCGCTTTCATCGTGCAAGTTATCGCCCAGCAATACACTACGCCCACACATACAGGTCTTATCTTTTCATTAGAACCTGTCTTTTCCGCAGGATTTGCTTTCGTTTTCACAGGCGAAACGCTCACAGGGAAAGGCTACTTAGGGGCGACGCTTATATTGTTAAGTGTGTTGATTGCTGAGGTGGATTTTAAGGGGTTGTTGCGGGTTGGTTATAAGAAGAATATAGAATAGGTAACTACACACATCCGCGATTCATTAGAAAAAACAAATACCCGACTATTATTTCATATAATAGTCGGGTATTTAGATTTTCAACCTATTATTTTACATAGACTAGATGAACTGCATGTAACAGTTCCACGTTATTATGCAGAAACTAGCACTTTCTCTTTACGCAAAATCCCCATTAGCCCACCAATAAGTAGGAGAATAGCCGGTAAAATATAAAAGAAAGAAATACAAATTAATCCACCAACTGCAGCGATTGTCATCATCGCACCGCCAAGCTTGGCTCTATTCTTCACTACAACAGATCCACAAATTCCTAATATAGAGAGAAGAACACTTCCCCATCCTAAACCGATAAGTGTATTCGCTCCATCCGCATCTAAAGCAGAACCAAGCCCACCAATAAATAACGCAATAAATGCGCATAAAATACCGAAAATACCACCAATAAGTCCTAATACAAATTCTGTTGTACGTTTCATTTTCAATACCCGCTCCTTACTTCATTCCTATTTGTGTTTTACCTACAGCAAATTTCCGGTGACATTATCCCATATACTTGCTCCAAAGTCTCCGTTACTATCTTTATCCAACTAGCGACAATCAGTTTCATACTCCAAACGCCGCAACCGTATAATCGTATGTATCCCCGCCTTTCCCTGTTACAGAATCACCTGTCTTACTATGACAGACTACTAAACTGAATACCACAGCACTCCCTCAAACAAGTATCCTTAACTTTTTTATATTCAACTACCTTCCATTACATATAAAGTAAGATTCCCAAGCACATCTTAACAAAGTTATGACTCAAATTTTGTCGCATTATGTCACAAGAAATAAAAAAGGCGTAATATAAACACTTCTCTTATTCCACATCCGCATCATCCAAACGAATAAGCGCTATCTTCCCTTCTCCTAACCAAAACTCAATTGTTATATGAAGGTTATGGTCAGCATAGCCAATAATAGTAGCACCTTGCTCTGTCCGTTCATAATAGTTCGGACCATACGAACTGATAACATCCTGCTTCGTACTACCAATCCCTATTCCTTTTTCAGTCTTAAGATCTATATTTTCTCCGATTATTAAACGAACTATCTTCCCTTTCTCTTTTCCTTCCATAATCGAAGCTGTTTCTACTCCGTTCTTCCAATAATAATAATCGTAATAAACGTTATCTATCTTCCTAATAGGTTCACCATATTCTTTTCTAAATACCTCTTTATCAATATTGTCGTGAAGCCTCATCTTTCCAATCGATTCATTTGAAAGATCTGTAAAATTAGTATGACTATAATAATAACTTCTTCCTTCTATAAAAGGACCTAGTAATCTATAAACAATCACGCCCAATGCAATAACGAAAATAAGTAGTATAATAATCCATAACTTTTTTCTAGACACAAACTTCCCCTCCAACTAATTCCCATTCTCCACAAACCGCCCAAACTCCTTCAAAAATCTCAGCTTAAAACTGCCCACAGGTCCATTCCGATGCTTCGCCACATGAATCTCCGTCATCTCTTTCTGCATCGTTTCCTTATCATAATAATCCTCACGATACATAAGCATAATGACATCCGCATCTTGCTCAATTTGTCCCGTCTCTCTTAAATCAGATAAAAGGGGGCGCTTATCTTGACGTGATTCTACTGAACGAGACAATTGCGACAACGCTACTATACAAACATTTAAATCACGCGCTAACAACTTAAGCTTACGAGAAATTTCACTAATCTCTTGAAATCGATTGCCCTTATGCTTTGGATCGCCCGTAATAAGCTGCAAATAATCTACAATAACTAAAAGCTTTTTATCACCGTGCTTCCTCTTTAACTTACGAGTTTGCATCCAAATATCTTGCACCGTAACGCCTGCATTATCGTAAATCTCAAGTGGTAATTCACCGATCTCCGCAAACGCCTTACTCACCTTTTCCCAGTCTTCCATCGCAAAACGGTGCTTCGGATTTTTCAGCCTGCCTCCTGACACTTCACCTACGCAAGACGCCAGCCTTTTTAACAATTGCTTACTACTCATCTCTAATGAAAACAGCCCAACTGCCGCTCCAGACTTCGCCGCATGCAGTCCAACATTTAACGCAAATGCAGTCTTTCCCATAGAAGGACGCGCTCCAAGAACGACAAAATCACCTTCCTGCAATCCGCACGTCATCTTATTTAACGATGTATAACCAGTCTCAATACCAGTATTCTCTTTCGTATCTTGATGAAGCTCTTCATACAAACCAACTAACGCATCCTTCAAATCAAACTCACATACACAGTCCTTTTCCTCTAACTCACAAAGCTCCGTAATCGTCTCACCAATAATTTTCTCATTCTTCTCCGTAATAAGACGCTCTCCCATCTTGTACCCAAGAACACCAGCCTGATACATCTTCCAGGCACCTCGAACAAGCCCCTCATAATAAGAGAAGTTGCTAGTCGTAGGCACACCCTCTATTAATGCTATAAAATACTCCATTCCCCCGGTATTCTCCAAAAAATTTGGATTCATCCGAGAAACGAGCGTCACAAGATCAATTGGTTGCCCTTCATCTTCAATTTTTCGCATTAACCGAAATATAGACTTATGCACCGGCATAGAAAAATAATGCTCCGTCAAACGGCACTCCTTAATAAGCTCTCCATCAATTAAAAGAGAACCTAACACCGTCTTTTCCGCCTCCACATTTTGAATACTCATGGCCGCCACCCACGTTCCGCTAAAAAGCGCTGCAGCTCTTCCTCTGACAGCGCATTCTTCTCCCACTCCTCGCACCTCGTCAAAAACTCCTCCGTCTCCCCAGTACTAACAGACGACTCTTTCTTCCTAAACTGAGCCGTATCTGCCTCAACCTCCGACACTTTCGTAAACCCTTTCCCGTGCCATCCCCTCAAAATCCCCTTCACATAAGCAACCGTCCGCTTATTATTCTCATACGCAATTTGAAGAGCCTTCAGCACAAGCTCCTCTGACAAATCTTCCATCCACGCACTCAGTTCCTCCACAGTATGAGGAGACAAACTACCGAAATGTTGCTCATAAAAAGAAAACACGCGACTTCCCGTTTCTTCCTCTATAACCTCTTCTTCCGCCTCTTCACAAACCGGATCAACATCACGAACGGCCAAATCACTCGGCATACCGAAATGTGCTAAAAGCATCGAAACATTCAGCTCCTCCTCTACGCACTTCTGAAGAAACATATGTACAAACTCCTTATTCTTCACACCCTTCAGCTCACGAAGCACACACTTCTCCACATTCGTATTCGTCACAGGGTTATAACGAAGCCAATTCAAAACGAATAACTCCCTCGTCTCCGCATCATAAAGAATCTTTCCATAATCAATGAAGCGCTGCACAAGCTTATCAACAGTCTCCCGATTATAACCCGTCTCCATCTCAGCTAACCGCTTCGGAAAAGGAAAAACCCCACACTGCGTCGTCTTCGAACAAGTCAACAAATACACATAAAAATACCGCTCCTCCGGCGTCAAATCCAAAACAAAATCATCCTGCCAAAAATTCACCTGCACATTACGATACACCGCCATCCCAATTCCTCCCGTCTCCATTCAAAAATGAAAAATTCCTCTTTGTACTATATATAGGAAGGAGGGGTGGGTTTTTGGCGTGTTATTTCAATTTTTTTTTGACTACTACTACGGTGTTTGTTGGTGTTTTTGTTTTGTTGTGTTTTTTCTTAGTGATTTATTACTTGGTAGGGGCTTTGTAGGGGGATGGGAGGGGCTATACAAATGATATTTCTACTATAAAAATATCATTTGCATATAATAAAAAGTCTCTCTGAAGAAAATCAAACCAACAATATAATTGCTAAATTTATTCTATGTAGTTATTTAACAGAATAAACATGTACATACTTCTATTTTTTTCTGGATATATTATAATTATCTAGTTTTTTACTTTTTTCATAAGCATTATTAATATATTTATTAGGATTTTCAAGAAAATCTTCTTCTTTTATTAAAGTAATAAATGATCCTGTGAAACTATCAACATCCTTACATATTTCACAAGTATATTCCTTTGGCTCTTGATTGAATCTATTATTGATAATAATATCATATAGGTAATTATTATTTATTCGTATTGCAGTATGTCCATCTGAATTAGTAATCATAGTTCTTAACCAAGAATAATCACCATTATATTTCATCACCACCCCGACAATCCCATTAGTATTAGATTTTTTATCCCCACGTTTTATTTGTTTAAGAGAATATTCAATCTCCCAATCAATCCATTTACTCTTTTTCATGTTAGGAGATATTATTACAATAGTAACTGAAGTAGAGTAAATCATATCTTTAAGTTTTTCCTTAATATACTCCGTTGTTCTATCTGACATATCAGGAGATTCACTAGTCTCTCCTTGATAATATTTAGCATCCGCTCCTAAAGCATCTAAAATACGTTCTCTTAGCTCTTTAGCTTCTGAATATTTATAAGAAATAAATGTTTTATAAGCCATAATGCCCCTCTTTTCATCATTGATGTTCTCTATGCCAAACTATATTTTTTTCACATTTCCATATGATATTTTCTTAACAACTTAAGAAAATCAATTATATTTCCAATCATTTTTTTCTCTGATACATTTTTACTTCCTAACTTTTGAAACGCTTTATTTAAATTTTTATCACTGTTTGGATAATATTGTTCAAAATTATTACACATATCTTTGAAACATTCTTTGCTAACATATCCTGTAGCACCTATAGGAATTAAATTCATACCTTGTGTTTTAGCAATTGCAAATTCTTTCCTTACACCATCAGCCAGCTGTATCCCCCCTTCTTTCTTTTTATTCCCCAATAAGAAAATTGCAGTCCCGCAATTTTTCAACATATCTTGCCTGTACTTATGCCAAATTTTTTCCCGTTCTATTCCATCTTCAATATGAAAAGGGAAAGGCTTTAAACTTAAAATTCTATCTAAATTCTCTTTCCCGGTAGTCTTACTTCCCCTTAAAACACCTGTAATAACAGAGCTACCAATTCCCATACCATAACCACTGGTTATTTTATAATCTTCTTCATGCAATTTTTTTGATAAGTTCTCTACAAAACTCTCTACCTTTCCTCTAACACAATATTTTTCAAAGTCATCAAAACTCCCTGATATAAATATATTTTTACTTAAGTAGATAGATTCTATTTTCTTTAATATATTCGTTATATCTGAATATTCCTCAACCAAAATTGCCTTTATACCGTATCTTTCGAGGTCTTTAATTTTTAGATATTGTTTATTTTCAGCATACTTCCATGCGGCCTCTTTCTTTTTTTTATTTTTTATTTTCCTAAACTCATAGTCATTTTTATTAATTTCCTTAAAAAAACAATAATGTGTCCTAGTATTCCCTTCTAACATAATTCTTACTCTTGATAAAATATTCTCTAGGTTAGGATCATCAAAACTAAATCCAATAAATAAGAAAGTCTTAGAAATTAAATCCCCCTTTAAAGCCTGTGTAAATAACTCATTCTTTTTACCATATATTTCATAATCATCTTTAATTAAAACTGCATCATGAGCACGATTAATATCACCATGCATTTTATAAACTGTTACTTCTGAATTTTTCACTTCTGATGATAAATCCTGGACACTTTTTTTCACATCATATAGTTTACTGTTTTGTTCAAAACTTTTCTCTATATACTCATCATAATTAGTTGTCCAAAATGTTTTAATTGGAAGATTAGCCAATATTCTATGATTTTCTGTGACCTCTCCCTTTTTTTGAATATGATTTTTAATTAACTTAGTAATTTTATTCCTAGAATTAGACTCATTATATATATACTGCGCTACCGAAACTAAGTCATATTCTTTATCTACATCTACCCCAATATCATCCGCCGCTTCTCTTAATAACTCCTTCCAACTGACAGCCCCAGCTCCTACTGATAGCCCCGCACCTCCAAAAACCGCAACCTTACTATCTAATAGATCCTCAGTATAGTTCTTAATAAAAGTATGTATCATTTTTTCTCGTTTATAACCCATTTATATCCTCCTTAAAAATCCTCATGCCTTATTTTTAAATAGCATGTGTTAATCTATTAGCTAAAAATCTCTATATGAATTTTTAGTAACTAAAATACACACTTTAAAAATTATTTTTAAAAAATCTTATATACAAAATAACAGATATACAAATCAATCTTCATAACCATCAAAATTCCCCTCACTTACAAATTATGATATTATAATAAAATTCACACTTTTAGCTGCATAAGGGAATACGAAAAAAATAATCCATATAATTCAAACCATATAAATTTGACCACAATAGAACAATATCCATACTCAAAATACCCTACTATGAAATGTCCCTCTGTTAAATCGCATTATTTATATATATATATATATATATATCCTTATATATATATAACCACTAAAGTATCTAGTAAAATAAACACAAGACTACTTTATGAATCATCTTGTGTTTATCTATTAGATTAATTACAAACTATAATTAACCTACTAATTCTTTTTCTCTAAGCCCCTCTTGAATATGAGGATTTATAAGATTAATTAATGCGGTCTTATTTATCCAAAATGTCCTTTTCACTTGTTGGCTACCATCTGTAAAAGCAAAGGTATCATTTCCATCTTTCGCCTTAGTCCTAATATGTAAGTTCATATCATCAGACTGGGCAGCGAACAATTCTACATCTCCCTTTTCAAAAGCAGTTATAGTATTCTGGTACACTTTTTTTGCACTTACAGAGAGATCAGAAAAACTAAAATTAGAAATAATATCAATGTCTATGATTTTCCCGAGAGAGTCTTCAATAAAAACAAATAGGAAGAAATCCTTTTCAATCTCTTTTTTCAAATAAGATTCTTCAAAAATAATTGGGTTATTTTCACTTTCAGAATCATATATTTCAGGATACCCTTTCACTTCGTAAAATTGACTAAATGTTTTACTTGGTAAAGGAAATGCTTCTTTTAAAACGTTTCCCTCTTCTGTCTTAGTAACTGTAATAGTCCTAAAGTCTATTGTTATCTCTTTCTCTTCCAATTCTTTTTTTATAAACATACTACGATTAGATTTAGACTGATTATTTTCTTTATATTTTTCATATTTATAAGGTAGTTCTGATATCCTTTTTAAAAATTCATCTATCTTACCTTGACTACTTTGTAACCTTTTGCGATTATCTATATACAATTTATATAAGTCATCTCTTTTTAATAAATTCGAAGTTATTTCCTCAGATGTTAATTGAATGAAGTTTTTTACAAATTGATCATATATTTCCTGCAAATACTCATCCTTGTCATTTTCATCTTCAGCGTCATTATAAATATCTTTACTATAAGACTTAAAATAAAATTTCCCATTACTAGCAAGACCTTTATAACTATTCTCATCCAAGCCCTCAGGCTTCTGTCTTTTCCGCCACCATTTATCTATGTGGTCGAACACTTCTATACTCTTTAAGAACTCATCAACTTCATCAGACTTGCTAGCTAAAAATAATTCTATTTCTTTTAGGTATTTTTCCAGGTCTTTCTTATTAAGATTCCTTGCAGTTCCGGGCTTATCTTGGAACATTAAATAAGATTTAATAAAATCTAATAAATAAAATCCCCCATACAACCCTTCTTCTCCCTTCCTACAAATCCGCTTATTCTTCTCCCCTAGTTCTTCATTAATACGGTCTACTAATTCAGTATTTGTTTCTATATCTTCAATATTCACAGGAATTTGTGAATTTAATCCTAATGTTATAGAACGTTTTAATTGGGAATCAACAGAAATAAATATTGTCTTTATCCTAATTTTACACATTAATTTCTCTAATAACTCATCAATAAACCTATTCATTTTTTCATAGTCATGTTCGACTAATTTTCTTAAATTTTTTCTAATCTCTCGAATAATGTCAGCACAGTGCGTTAATGTTTGTGCCCCATTAATTACACTTACATTTAATGGATCAAAAATAATTTTATCTTCTTTTATTTTAAAATTGTTTGATGAATATATTGTAATTCCATTATGATGAAACCAAAAACCTTCCAATGCCACTTCATGACCCTCAAAATCTTCTGAACCAGTACTCTCCTTAATATAATTGTTTAATAGATTCTTAAACTCCTGATTTGTACTATACGAAGTATTCAAGTTATATAAGCCCAATAAAAAACTGGTCTTAAAATTATTTCTTAGTCGCTCAGATTGAACATTTACAATTTTAACCCTAACATTATCTTTAAATAGCTCAACACCAGTTCTGTTATACAAGGAATATAATTCCTTTAACGACATATTATAAACTAATCCCTTATCCTCATTAAAATTTTCACTTGAGATTTTATACTCTAAATAATTTAGCCCTTCTTCTTCTAGATCCATCTCAATTTCGTCATCTTGACTCCAATAACAAACTTTTGAGTTCTTAAAAAAATTCTTTATCTCTCTTTTCTGCCTACTTAATCCTAGATTTGCTTCAATTTTTTCGCGATAATCTTGTCCAGCTTCCCACGATTCAAATAGCATTAATGACTGCATTTCTATGTTAATAACTTTATATCGCTCGTAATTATCCCTAAATTCGTTAAATTCAATATTATGTTTGCTATTCTCACAAAAATCTCCAACATAATATTCTACCGTATCTCCGTTATCATTAGTTATTTCTAAAATATTCAAATTCTCCTTAAAATCCATCTCTTCTTCCTTAACACCTAATAATCGAGATAATTTTTTTAAATCTCTACTTGGTATGAACATTTCTCCAGCTCCCTTTTAACATATGCACGTAAATTCTCAAAGTCATGACGTGCCTTTCTTTTAACATCTAACAATCTAGACGTTCCTTCTTTTTCTATCTTTTCTTCCAATTGATCCAAAGCAAAAAATAAATCTTGTTCATATTTCCTTACTCTTCTCATAATGGTTTTTTTTAACTCTTGTGTTAATTCCTGTTTATACACATAAGAATTAATTTCATATACTAGGTTTTCAAAGTACGAATTCAATTCAGACTCTATATTATTCCCAGTATCTTCTAACGCGAAATCTTTTTTTATACTTTCAAATATTACATCACTTAATTTGTCTTTTTCGGGAAATAAAGTTGACTCATAAACCGCAAAATAATCTGCCAACTGCTTTCTTATCAACTTTTTATTCCTTCCCTCTATTTTGATCCTCCTATAAAAACATGAAGGTATTCTAGTAATATTACTTGCAGGGAAGAAGATAAATCCCCCTTTCTGCAACTTTATTCTCTCATTGAAACATCCGTGAGTAACTACTTTGAAATTTTTCTTTAAAATCAATTCATTCCCATTCTCCTTCAACATATCGTCATAATATTTTTCGATATATTCAGAGCTAGGTGAGAAATGCTGTGGTAAACAAAAAATATATATATAACCGTCTTCAGATTGCTTTTCTTTCTCATAAGAGGTAGCAAAATATATAGCAACTAACGCGTTAAATGTAATATCAAGCAATCTACTAGTTGCTAAGTAATGTTGTGCTGCTATTGCTTTTTGTAAATTTGTTTTTTCCTCTCTGCCTATTACATTATAATCATTCAACAAATCAAATAATTTAATCTCTTGTTGTACAGTTAATTTTTGTCGATATAAAGATGGTAATAACTTTGTTCCTTCATAGTCCCGTGGCTCTCCTCGAAATGCAATAATACTTTTCGAATCAGAAATTTGTAAGGATTTTTTTAATTCCTTAGTCTCTTTTTCAATTTCTAACAATAAATTAAATAAAGAATCCTCTTTTTGCTCCATTTTATTTCTCCTCATAGAAATTTTATATAAATTTATTATTTACCACCTGTTACATTCAGTAATAATTAATATATAAATATAATAATATTGATCCATCAAATCTACTTATATGAAATAAATTCCAAAACTATTATACCATATCCAAATTAAATTAATTATCTTATAAAACATTAAGATCATTCCTGAAATAATTTTTTAATAACTCCTACCACCTTAAATGTAAATATTCACATAAAAAATAATCCTTTCTCATAAATATAAACAGATTCTAATAACAAAGTAGCCCTTAAAATTCAATAGATTATTGAATTTTAAGGGCTATTTAATAGTTTTGAATTCATTACAATAACAAATTTTCTTTGCTTATAAAATGTCTTCTCACTTAAGCAATCTATGAGTTAAAGGACTAATATTAATAATCACAGGACTACCCGACTTCAACGTACTATCCTTCTGTAACATTGGTCCTGAAGTGATACATTGACCCTTTTTCAATGTTGCAAGTCGTTTTTCCCACTCTTTACGCACAGCAGAATCTTGAGCAAGGTTTGATGCAATAGCACTAATTTCATTTTCAGGTGGCATGAAATACACTTTTTGACTTGAGTTCTGTAATCGTGAAATTTCATCCGTTGTAAATTGCCCTTTTAATGATTGTGTTGCATACCAACCTGACCAGCCAAATTTTCTTCCTTCGGTTAAAATTTTGGCACTTGGTGATTTTTCTCTATGATCAAGATTTTGCGCTTCGTCTAAAATAACTGGGAATGGTTTATTTTTGTCTCCGTGGTGCAATTGATAGTTCCAAATATCCCATAAGATAAACTCTGTAATCATGAGCTGTACATCTCTATTAAAGCCTGTTAATTGTACAATAAACACTTTACCTTTTTGGTTCAGTATGTCTCCCCAATCATATACAGCACTATGATTAAATGGATTTTTATCAATGAATGGTTTAATTTGTGACCTTGCTGTTTTAGCTGGACCCGAAGTATCTTCTTCTAATTCTGCTAATAAATAATTTAAATTCATATTCTCATCATATTTACCTAAACCACGCATTACTGCTTCATAGATAGCGTTTTGCTGCTGAATACCTAAATCTTTATATACAGCTGAAAATACACTTTTAATTCTTTCAGCAACATCTGTATTATCTTCATCGATATAAATTCCTTCATCCAATTCTTTTTGATTCCGTTTAAATGGATTTACTGGGAATTTATCTTTTGCTACTAGAAATTGTTCAATATTATCTTGAAGTTTCTCTTTAAATTCCGGTTCTAACTTAGAATTCTTGAATCCATCTGTATAGTCAAATATCATACTAGAAATTCCATTTTGCGCCAGTTCAAGAAGCAGACATTGAATGAAATAACTCTTACCTTGCCCTGATTTACCCGAGATTAAAATATGTCTATTTGCTAACTCTGGGTTTCCGAATTCCCAATATATTTCTTGAGTCGATCCCTCTACCGTTCCTAGTAGAACGCGGATGTCTTTTAATCCCTTTGTTTCCTTTTCTTCTACCGTCCCTTGAAAATGAGATACAGTTGGAACGACTTTATTGCTAGAATCTTTTAACTCTTGATTGGAGTCATGATTCTTATTCAATAATCTATCTGGATTAATATCAGTTCCACCAGAATGAATTTTTGTTTTGAGTGCCTCAATTTCTTCGACTACTCCTTCATATCCATCCTCTTCGGTTAATTCCACTAATAAAATATCTTCTTCGATTTTAATGGATCTCCATGCTTGTTCTTTTTTGAATGATAAAATCGCACCTTTCCCAATTTTACTATCCAAATCTCCACTCATTTCATAATCATCATTTAATAATTTTTTCTTTAGTTCTTCAATTTTCTCATAAGATTTTTCTGGCCAAATGTTATTTGCAATAAATTTCTCTGCATTCGCTAGCAATAACTGTACAAAGAAGTTTCGGAAAAACTTATGTTTAAATACATGTAAACCATCTTCACTTACTTTAGAAAGTTGCGTATCAAACAATTGCTTAGTAGCATTAATCTGCTCCTTCGCTTTTGCAATAGCACTGTCTTGATTTAAACCAATTTTTACTTCCACTGGATAATAATGCACTGATAATTTATCATCTTGCATTTCTACTCCGATTAACAGTAAATCGTCACTATGTGCACCTTTTCCGCCTAGATTTTTCGCAGAAAATACCCCTTCACTTTTCGTTAACTTTACTGCTCCAGCAACACGTAATATTTCTTCTAATGAGATAGGAACCCATAAAATATTCTCATGATCTAGCGCACTTAATATATATTTCACAGCCGAAATAATACTTAACTTTTCTCTTGAGAATTGTCCCTTACTTCCTATAATTCGTAGCAACCACTCACCATTTAAACTATTGAAAGCTCTAATAGCTGTATTGATTTTTTCAGGTGTCGATACAATTTCTTTTTCTGCCAAATACTGTTCAATAACTGTTCGATACTGTCTTGCTTTATCCGTTACTGTAATTGCATCATACTGGCTTGATGAAGAATATTGATCACTATAATGGATGACCAATAAATTACGTGATGACTCTTGGAAGAAATCTAAACCTACATTAGGCTCAATAAATGTTACCCAATAAGAAGACTCATATAAATGTTCTAGAACTTGTTCATCATAAGTAGATGTTCTCGTAACAATTGTTTCATTCTTACGGTAAGGGTTTGTACCATCGTTATTTAAATTACTTCCTAATTCGTTCATTCTTCTAGCAGTTTGAATTAGCAAATGCTCATTATTCAATGCATTTTTCAGCCCGAAGCCCGTACGATAATCTACTTCTGTACTAATAGATGATAGAGATGATAACATTCCATTTAAAGATAATCCTGTTTCAATATCTTCCATTGTACTTTTCGCATGCTTCTCATTTGAAATCATTTTATAGAATGAAATATGAGCGTAACCATATTCTTTCGTACCTATAAGTTTATAGTAGAAAACATTTTCTCGAATCAGCCTTAATACGTCTACGGCATCAAGATTCTTTGATGCTAACGATAATTCAAAAAACTCCTCGAATTTTTGAACATCATCATAAATAGAAAACTTTTCAAAGGCACTTAATATACTATTCTCATGATATAAAGCAACCTCTACTGGTATAATTTTTGATGGTCCTTTTTTATCTATCTGCTTCTTAATAAAATGCACTAACCCTCTTACAACTTCTTTATCATTATTTATATTAATAACATTGATTCGTATCGGAGATTTAGATTCTTGTAAAAATAAGTATTGGAAATGCTCCACAAATTGTTGAAGCTTTTCTTCAACTACATTAGCTAAAAATGCATTAGATTCTCCAATCGCAACCTTATGAAGCGGTTCATAAACGATCCATTCAGGCGCTTCATTTTGAGAAACTGGACGATACAATTCATCATTCTGTCCATATATATATGGCAATAGATTATTAGGATGCAGACGATTTAAAATATGCATTTCAACTACTTCATTTTTAATTTCATCATTAATACTTAACTGGTAGGCAACATTAAGAGGATGCAACGGTGTTAGTATAACTCTTTGTTCCTCTTCAATAGCCCCCAATTTAAACAGGTTCTTTTCTTCTTCTTTGAGCATTACATTTTCTTGTATATGAGCAACGCTTTCGTTAAAAGCTTTCAAGTATCTTATAGATAGCTCTCTTAATTGATCATCCACAAAACAAAGACTAGGAACCGTATTATTAAATTTATAGTAATTTAATAATTCTTGGTACGCATCTCTCAATGATGGATTAATTGCTAATTCAACCTTATTTAGACCTGATACTCCTCTTACTGCAAACGCAATTTCATTTTCAATCCATACTCTCTCGTCTTGCAAATAATTTCGAAATCCTTCTCGTGCTGAAAATTCCCTTGCACCCTGTTTTAATTTATTTGTATCAAGGTTATATTCGAAACTTTCTTGATGTTCTCTTTTTAATTTCCATACCCTTTCTCCTGATACTGGAACAGTCTTTGCAACTTGCTCTCTAATAAGAATAGGGATTAAAGTTGTTTCAATTTGAACAGAAAAGGATAAGCTATCATCATTCCATGCAGGGGAAGATTCAGAGACTTCAAAACTTCCTCCTTGCCAATTTATAATCTGTGCATCTTCTTCAATAAATAATTCTTCTGGTTCACTAGAAATATCCCCAAAAACAATACATTCTTCGGCTTTATTCATAACTATATTTTTCTTATTCATATTCACTTCATAAATTGTTTGGAGAGATTGTAAAAACGAGGCTTCACATTCTACAACAGCAATATGAAACTCATATTTCGACTTAGATTGCATTTTATGTGTATATACAACTTTATGGAATGAAGTCACATTTTGCTTATGCACTAAACTAACAGTTAGCTTTTTCCCAGATACTCCACAAAAACCTTGTGAATTTTTATGAATGTATTCCTTCTTTAACTTTTCTTCAAATTCAAAGTTTAGGTTGATATTTTCTATCTGTGTAGGATTAAAAACAATAATATGACGTTTACGTCTCCCAGCCTTTGTCTCAGCTTGTGCTTTTTCCCAATATAGCAAACCTTCTTTTGAATATTTCTTTGCTGATTCAATATATTCTAAAGGGTGATCTATTTCAGTCATTTTGTCGTAAGAATCTTTAATAAGAACATAATCCGCTTGCTGCCAATCTTCCTTCTTTAGACGAGACACACCTTTTTCATCGAATAATTTTTCTAATTGACTCTCTAAATGCTCATACTCGTGCATATGTTGTACTTTCTCAAAAAATGAAGCATTTTCTTCTAGCCTTTTTTTCATTTGAGCTGAAGTAAATTGATTTAAATTTTCATCATAAAAAATACCTAGATTAGAATAATCTTCTCTCGCAATCTCTTGTTTTGATAAAAATCCAAGAATTTCTTCATAATCCCAAAGAGATGGTCGCACAATTGTATCATCTAATTTTTTACGCAAATAAAATGAAAGTACTTCCTTCTCCTCTTTATTTAGAGAAGAAGTTTCAATCTCTTCTTTTAATGTTTTCAAAATTGATTTCACATTAAATGGCATACCTTCTTTTTGCAAATCACTGCTACCACCCTTAATACTGTCCAGTGTCTCATGACATATACTAAGTAAAGCTGTTTTCTCCCAAACATCCTTTTGTTCACCGACTTCATTACGAAGTGTTACTAAAAAGTCAGGAGTAACATTTGCCGATGTAGTCGCAACAACTACTTTCATTTCCTCTGAAACCTTAATAGCAATCGTTTCGTATGGAGTTCCTTGCTTATGCTGGTAATAAAACGCCTGCGATAAATCTTGTTCTTTTAATGTGTCATAAAATGCTTGCACTTGTTCATGATTATCAAATTGAAGGTAAAATCGCTCTCCACCTCTAAGATTTTCCGCTTCTAAATAATTTATTAGTTTATCTGAAAGATAATTATAAAATTGGTTTAACATACTGTGCATCACCGCTATCACTTTTTTTGTCTATTAAATTCAGCTTATCAAATAACTGTACAATTTCTTCTTTTGAGTACCGATCAAAGAATAAGCCTCTAGCCTCTAAATCTATGAATACTTGCTTCAAAGGTTTTCTTTCCTTTTTTAAACTCAATGCTGTTAGTAGCAACAACATATCTTGACTAATATTAAGCATATAACCAAGTGAACCTCGAGTTTTTAAGAAATATTTTTTTCCAACCTCTTCTATTGATAAAGAGTATCTATGTCGAGGTCCTTGCATCGTATCTTTTTCATAGGCTTCTTCTATACTACGGAATAAGGATTGTACAAGCGTATCATATTCTAATTCTAAATTTCCTTCATAAGCCCCAAGACCTAAATGTCCTCTATATTCCATAACCCAATCACAAAGCATCTCTAAAAATACTTTTTTATCCTCATCTGATAATTGCTGATATGTTTCCTTTAATTCAGGATAGCCACCTGCTTTTTCTGCTCCCATTAGGAAATTTAAATGTTCTAAGCAATTAATATGTAGTAGTAAATGTCTACCTGTATCTTTAATCATTTGATAACCATGAGTATAACCTTTTCTATTCTTACTCGTAGACTCCCAGTCAAGTGTAAAATAAACTTCATTGTTCTCACTAAAGTTCGCTTTCCCAACTTGTGAAAGCTTTAAAGTCAATTGAGTAATATATAAAAAGTAATAATAACTAAGAAACAAGTGATAATGAGTTCTAAAATAATCTTTATGTTCCACTAAAAATTGAAAATCTTCTTTGAATAGCTTCGAGATAAATGGAATTTGATTAATATAAGGACGGCGTTCTTTTTCGTCGCTCTCCAAATGATTTAATTGTTTTAACACAAGACGTGACATTAAATCTGTTGAATCGCTTTTTCCAAAAATCTCTTCTACTGTTTCTTTTTCACCTAATAAGACGTCTAAAAGGAATCTAGCAATATCTTGTTCTCCTTTTTTATCAGCCTTGTCACTTAATGGTAAATATTGAAACAAATGCAAATGAAAAATTTTAATTGTATTATCACTATCCTGCAGAAAGGTACGTAGTATTTGTTCAAATTGCGACTTATCTTGCTTTGATACATCAACAGATTTACTAATCTCTCCAATAAGTTCTTCTAGGTTAACTTCCATTTTTAACTTATTTCCGCTGACTAGACGCGTAAACTCTCCTAATACTCCCTGAAACCCTTTTGCGAATTTTGCCCGCTCTGTTCCTCGGGTAGAGAAAGGTAACAGAGGAGCTTTTTTATTTATTGTATGTTTTAATCCTAATTTTTCTGGTTTAATACTCAGCGAGCTTTTTAAATCCTCTAAATTCTCTCTTACAATCATTTTTTAATCCCTTCTAAACGTAAATTCTTCAAAATCTTCATCGTATGTTAGTTTAAACATTCCATTTTCATTAGATTGAACAAACAATAATTCTTTTTCTCTATTTCCTAATTTCATTATCTTATCCACAAATTCAACGAACTGAATACAATCTTCTTTATCCTTTTTATTCGGACGATAACCTTTTGAAAGTTTAACCGTCATTGCATATAACGGATAATCAATTTCTAAATATACAGGAGCTACTTTATCTTCATTAGAAAAAGCAAGTAATATATTTAATTTAAATCGATTTAAAACCTCTGGTTCTACCCCTTTCAAATGTCCTACAAATGGCTTGATTTTAAGAGACTGTGCCACCTGAGTAGTATCATTTGAATAGTCCATAAATACATAATCTGATTTCGGACGTCCGTTCCACAAGAAAATCGATTCTCTCGCTAAATTATACATCTCTCTTAAATCAGATCGATTCCCCTTATTAAAAGCATATAAATATTCCATATATTTTTTATAATTTTCATCCGCGAACATTTCATTCAAAACAGGAGATAAAAAGAATGACATACGTATTAATGTTTTATTAAATACCTGTCTAGATGAATCACTTAACTCAAAGAAAGGTCCCATCTCTTCTAGCCCTTCTATCCATCCATCAAGTCCATTTAAAACTAAATGCTTTTGGAAAGTATTCTTCATATTTACTGAATTGTTTAGCTCAATTAGCATTTGGTCTACACTATTTGATCGAAGATGAATAGGATCCATTTTAGAAATAACTGCTAGTAAATTTGATTTCTCTTGACCATCAAATAATAAATTCGGCAATAAAGCTTCGGTTTTTTCCATCATACCTGCCCCAAGAAAATCTTCATTCCCATGAGAGGGGACCAAAATATCATAAATAAAATTAAGCATGGAGCGTGTCGAAATAATCATCTTATGCTTAACTATTGCTTCAACTAAAATGCTTAAAACACCATCTCGTATTTGTTGCTGTTGCAATAACTCATAATTCACCATAAAGAATCCATTTATACCACGTTGCTTATCCTTTAAATAAGCTTGATAGAATGGATTGTTTTCTGACTCAACCACAATTCGCTTTAAAATTGATGAAAAGTAATCTGATTTTGGCCCTTCACTAGTTAATTCAAAAGGTTGATAATCACTAAAGCTAATTAAGTGAAAATTACCGCTTTGTTGATTAGTAGCAACTTCATTTGCCTCAAATATTCCAGATTCCTCAATAAATTTTGTTAAAATTCGGTAGTTCTCTTTTGCATAATCTGATTCAATAAAGTTATGCAGAACTCCTAGGTTAATAGCTAAAATTAGCTTGAATCTAGAACCATCAATCTCATTATCACTATATGGCTTTAATACTTCCGCTAATGTATCAAGGGAACTCTTTTGTGGATCAAAACTTTCCGTAGCATCATTATGCACCGAAAACTCTTCCATCAATTCAGGATATTTATTTTTCACATACGATAATAAATGTGATTTCCCATCTCCAACGCTACCACACAAGAAAATTAATTGACTTGTATTTTTCCCAGCTGCTGCTGTTAGAGCAGACATCATATCGTTCTGTATCGTTCTTTCTACATGTAAATAATCCTTAAACGAACTAAATTCATTAGGATTTTCGATAGCCTCTTGAGATGATTCTTTCAGCTTCGAGAGTTCTGCTAGTAAATAACTCTCTCCTTCTCCTAAAATAAAATCATCATACACAAAATTGTTATCTGCTTCTTCTTCATTATCCACAGACTGTTTATCTTCGATTTCTAACCCTACCGCAATCTCAGCGTTATTTATTTCTGTTAATTCCTCAGTTTGATTTGATGTATTTTGTTTACTTGCAATCTCAATTAGCATTTTTAACTTTTCTTCTAAACTAGCAGATATCTTTTCTTCTAATTTCTCCACAATATGCACACTACTCTTCGGCTGTGGATGTTTGTATTTCGGGGCAACAAACTCATAACTCCCGTATACCTCCATAAACCACACTGCAATTTGGAATAGATTTTTATGCATTTTAAAAGCACTCTCTACCCCACTTTCAATATGTTCATGTGCCGCTTTATTTCCTAAATAGCGAACAGTATCAAATGAACGTGAAATTTCCTTTGATAAAATATCTTCTCTTTCTAATTTTTGAATACGCTCTACTTGCTTTAAATATTGTACGTCATACAGTTCATGCTCTTCCGCAATGCGTTTTGATAATAGCTCCGCAAATATTCTTCCCTTAATTAAAACCGATTGGGGATCTTGATAAAAAATATTTTCAATATCCCTACCCATCTCCGCTAACTCAGGGAATATCTCTTGTAGAAAATCAAATGTATATTTCTCCAATGATGTAACACCTCTTAATCTAAAAATACGTTTCGAATATATTCCATATTATACAATATCTATAGAGGAATTGTTGGTATTAAGAAAAAAGGAAATTAGTGGATTATCCATTCATGATAAAATTAATTATTTCCCACTACTCCATTCTTCATTTTAAAAAATCACATGAAAAATAACCTGAGTCTATAACTATAGAACCCAGGTTATCCAACGCTTTATACTTTTAAAATTCTCACAAACATATGCTATATTAATTTCTAAAATAAACTTAACTGTATAACACTATCCATCTTCTCTTCTTCTTTGTTAATCTCTAAAATCCTTTGACCCATTCGTTCCACCAAATCAACCACTAAAGCATTTCCCATACAAAAGTATCTGTTTCTTTGTGGCATACCTGTATTTGTCCAGTCCATTGGGAATCCATTTAACAACTCACATTCAGCTGGTGTTAAATATCTTAATTTTTTTGTATAAGGATCTTCAATTACATGTGAACTTCTATTACATGTTCCTTCACTTGTTAACATGGTACGTCCAGGCTTATCTAAATCGTCAGGGAAAGCCATTCCTCCCTCAGCGTAGAAGTATTTATGCCCCGTCGCCTTTGATACTCTTTCTTCTTTTTTAGGGCCTTTAAGATACTTTAGTTCCTCAAATTCCGTTCTTCCCTTTTTGTTAACCTTATCCATTTTCAAATAATATGATTCATCTGCAGGACCAAATTTATCATATACTTTTTGAACAACTTCACCTAAAGTCTCTGGATTTTCAGTTACTGGAACTAATTCTTCAGTGTATACTTGTCCATCTATCATCACACCAGAATTATAGTATTCAGCTTTAAATGTATCAGAAACCTCAACAATATCGACCGGCAACACAAATTCCCCTCTTTTTTTGTTTTCCTCAGGTGCTTCATGCACTTTAAAAATCGGAGCGAAAAATCCATTTTTACACAATATCCCTAATGACTTCATTTCACTTTGAACAGATGCGAAATGAGATTCTTTTAAGTATGCGAAAATAAATACTCTTCGTCTTCTTTGTGAATTTCCATAATCCGCAGCGTTAATAACTCTCCATTCAACTGCATATCCTGCATCTCTAAAGCTCGCCAGCATAATAGAAAAATCACGACCTCTTTGTTTTGCTGGTGACTTCAATAATCTATCTACATTCTCTAACAAAACAAATCTTGGCTTGCGAGAATTAACTATGTTTATTATCTCCCAAAAAAGAACACCCTTTTTTCCTTGTATCCCTTTTTCATTTGAGATAGTACGTGCTACTGAATAATCTTGACATGGAAAGCCACCTACCAATAAATCATGCTCAGGTATCTCTGGCCAAACCTCTGCTATATCTTTATTTTCATGTATTCCTCTATTTTCAAATTGAGTGGCATAACAATTAAATGCATGTTGCGCTTTAGTTAAAGGCTCCCACTGATTTCCCCAAATAATCTCAAAATTCCCGTTCGCTTCAAGTCCTAACCTAAAACCCCCCACTCCCGCAAAAAGTTCTACTACTTTCACCATAAATACACGAACATCCTTTCGGTATTTTATTTCTTTATGCTTCATTATAATAAAAAGTAAGGAAAAGATCAATCCCTATATTATGAGAGTACATACTTCCGTTCCATAATATAGATTTTTGATTTCCATATCTTATTTAATAAGAAATCCGCGGCTTTTCCTTTACAGAGTTTTTATCTCTACACAATTGAAACAGCTTTTTATTATATCATAACTTTTCATTTAAAGGTTTCTAAGCAAACCAATTAATATAGATAACGAAAGGGGATTACTATGGTTACATACGCTACACTAGATGAACTAATGTTAAAAGCAAAAAAGGCTGAAGGACACAAATTTAGTGAAATCAATTCAACAAATAAACTTGCAACAGCAAATTCAAAAGGTGAACTTGGTCAATTAGTCAAAGAGAGATTTTTTGGGTATGCAAGCCCCTCGGATGCGGACATTAACTTTAAAAACCTTGGAGTCAAACTGAAAGTAACACCTTTTAAGCAAAATAAAAATGGTTCTTTATCCTCTAAAGAACGCTTAGTTTTAAATATCATTAACTACATGGAGGAAGTTAATACATCCTTCGAAGAGTCTAGCTTCTGGGAAAAGAACCAAAAATTATTACTTATGTTCTACGAATGGAAAGCAGACGTAAATCGTCAAGACTTCCATATCACAAAAAGTGTTCTATTTTCATATCCTGAAGCTGATTTAGAAATAATAAAACAAGATTGGGAAACAATCGTATCTAAGATTCGCTCTGGAAAAGCACACGAGTTATCCGAAGGCGATACAAATTATTTAGGAGCTTGTACAAAAGGAGCAAATAAAAATTCAATTCGTTCACAACCATTTTCAGAAATACCAGCAATGCAACGAGCATTTTCATTAAAACCTTCTTATATGACTACATTAGTTCGCAGATATATCAAAAATGAAGAGTTAATAAGCTTCACAACAGCCAACGACTTAAAAGGAAAATCATTAGAGGAATTTCTTCATTCCAAATTCGAACCTTATATAGGATTAACAGATAAAGAGATCTCCCAATCACTAGATATAGATTCTAAACCTACTGCAAAAAATTTCGTTCCATCATTGGTAAGTTCTTTACTAGGTATAAAAAACACACGCCTTACTAATATTGAAGAATTCGCAAAAGCCAATATAGAATTTAAAACAATTCGCTTAGAACCAAACGGAAAACCAGAACAGAGCATGTCATTTGAAACGATTGATTTTCATCAATGGACAAACGAATCATGGGAAGAAAGTGAAATCCGTGAACGCTTCTATCAAACTAAGTTTTTATTTGTAATTTTTAAATTCAAACAAACAAAAAAAGAAAACCCAAACCGTGAGCTCTACTTTAAAGGTATTAAACTTTGGAACATGCCTGTCCCTACAATAGAAGAAGAAATACGAGGACTTTGGGAAGAAGTAAATACAGTAGTAAATGAAGGTATTCAACTTGAATATAAAACACGTGGTGGTAAAATCGTTGAAGTAAATAACCTACCAAAAATGAATTTCAACGGCGTTGCACATATTAGACCAAAAGCTCGTAATGGCTCTGACAAAGTAACTTTACCTAATGGTCAGCAAATTACAAAGCAGTGTTATTGGTTGAATAATTCTTATATTGCTTCTGTTGTTGCCAATAACGTTAACGAATAATTTAATCTTAATTTATAATTTCTATAACCATAAAAAACACCTTCTCACTTCACATGATTAGTACATACAGTGAGAAGGTGTTTTTTTTACATGGCTTATTGTAGAAGTACTACCTCCCCTCATCTCAAGCCAATTCCCCCTATCAACTCACCATATCCTAAACTACTCTCCTCCAAAAACCCCCTCGTCTCCCCACTATCCTTATAAAATCCCTCCCAACCCCTCTCCCCCAAAATCCCCTTCCAAGTATCGCTCTCGACCATCCTCTTAATAACACCATCCCAATAAGCAACCTCTTCCTCCGTCATATCTTTCGGTCCCATAATCCCTTTCCAGTGCTGGAAGATGACGTCGATTCCTTGTTCTTTCCACGTTGGGATTTCTGGTAGTCGGTCTAGCCGTTTTGGTGCGGATACGGCTAGTATTTTTATTTTGCCGGCTTTGTATTGTTTTTCGGCTTCGGATAGGGTCATGGTTGCGGCGCCTATTTGTTTGTTCGTTAGGGCGTTTATGATTTTTTCTTTGTTTTCGTAGACGAAGAATTGTAGTTCGGCAGGATTTATGCCGAATGCTTTGCTTACTTGTACGAAGGATAGGTGATCGTCGTTTCCTAGGCCGGGGGCAACGCCGATTTTGAAGTTTTTCTTGTCTTGTTTTAGTTGTTCCATTAGTTGGTTTGCATTGTCTATGTTTGAGTCTTTTTATACGACAACGACTTCCCAATCTGATGCTAGTGTCGCGAGCGGGGTGAAGTCTTTATATGTTAGTTTACTGTGGCCTAGTAGGTTGTTCGTTATGAGTAAGCTTGAGTTAATCGCCAGTACGTGACCACCTTTTTGTTTCGTATATTTCCATCCGACGTCACCGCTGCCACCGACTTTGTTTGTGACAGTGATTGGTTTTGTGAAGATTTTTTCTTCTGTCAGCGTTTTTTGCATCGCGCGTGCTGTTAAGTCCCATCCAGCTCCTTGAACGTTCGGCGCAACGATTTCTACTTTGTCTATGTTTACTGTATTCGTTTGAGATTTTTCTGAAGAACAACCAGCTATTACTCCTGTCATGATCCATATACATAGTAATAATCGTTTTTTCATAGTCCTCGTCCTATTCGATATTTTCGTTCTGGTCGTCCGATAATGCCGTATGTGTACTCTACTGTGCATTCATTTGTCGCTACTAAGTATTCTAAGTATCTTCTTGCGGTTGTTCTGGAGGCTCCCATTCGTTCTCCCATTTCTTCTATTGTAATGCCCTCTTCAAATCCTTTTATAATCCCTTTCACTTTTTGCAGTGTTAACGGATCAACACCTGTCGGTAAGTTTTTCATGTCTTGTATTTGCGAAGTGCCGAAAAAATTATCGATTAGTGCTTGATTCACTTCATTGTTACTATGTAATAATCGCTTCTTTCTTTTATAGTCTTCAATGGTTCGAACAAATTTATCTAACGTGACCGGTTTTATAAGGTAGTTGCTTACACCGTTTCGAATTGCCTTTTCTAACATATGGTTTTCATTCGCCGCTGTAACCATAATGACGTCAACGTTTGGAAAATCCGCATGAATTTTCGGCAATAAGTCTGTACCAATTCCATCTGGTAAATAATTATCTAATAGAAGTAAATCGATTTCTTCTTTTTGTAGTAGTTCCATCGTTTCTTTCGCGTTCAATGCTTTTCCAATCACTTTTACGTCCTTTATTTTTGATAAAAACTCTTCTTGAATTTGCGCGACGCGGAAATCATCTTCTGCAATTGCAACCTTCAACATATGCCCATCCCCCTGTTTGTCATGTACTTTCTCTCAATGTTTTCGGAAGGTAAATTGTAAAAATAGCTCCCCCACTTTTCTCGTTTTGAATTTCAATTGTTCCTTGTAGTAGATCTACCATTTCTTTCATGTTTGCTAGTCCGTAACCACGATCATTTCCTTTCGTTGAAAATCCTTTTTGAAAAATGGTCGTAATTTTTTCTGCCGGTATCCCTGCTCCACTATCTATCACTTCAAACACAATGTCGTGCCCAATATCCGTAACAAAGAAGGAAACACTCTTGCCCTCTCGTTCACTCACCGAATCAAACGCATTGTCGATTATATTTCCAAGAATCGTAATAAGGTGCGAAACTTTTATATGGCCCGACAACGGTTGAAGCGCACTATCTCCTTCAATATGAAAATCAATTTTCTTCTCAGATGCTGTTCCGAGTTTCCCTAATAAAATAGCTTGTACTTTCGCATCATGAATTTGATGGAATAAAATATGGTTTTGGCTTTGATGAATATTAGATTCTTGCTGGATAAATTCAATCGCTTCTTTGTAATGTCCTAACTGAAGTAATCCTGATAAGACAAAAAGCTTATTTGTAAATTCATGTGTTTGGGCGCGTAAGTCCTCTGAATACTTTCTTACTTCAGATATTGTATTCACTAGATTTTGCAGTTCTGTTTTATCTCTAAAGCTACATACAACGCCTACCGTACTGTTATTTTCGAGTATTGGTGTCATGTTTAAAATAAACACTTTATCTTGAAACGCGATTTCTTGATCGTTTTCTAGCACTCTTTCCATATGAAAATCTGGTAAAACTTTTGAAATGTGCTGCTGCATATAATCACCTTTTACATGTAGCATTTCTTCTGCCGAAGTGTTCATCATCGTAATAAAACCGTTTTGATCAATAGCGATAATTCCTTCTTTTATAGATAGTAGTATTGCGCTTCGTTCCCGGTATAGCGCTGCGATTTCATTCGGTTCCAGACCGAGTGTATCTTTACGAATACTGCGCGCCAAAAGTATCCCACCAACAATTCCAACTAGTAATACCGCTAAGGAAAAGAGTATAATTTCTTTCGTTCTGCTCAATATGTTAGATTCAATACCTTTTATTAAAAACTCTACTGTAACAACGCCTACTACTTGATCGTAGTCTCCGTTATGAACAATAATGGGTGCCTTCGCCATTAAAGCCGGGCCACTTTCACCATTTCCTTCGAGCGTATAGTATCCTCCAAAAGTGAGTGCTTCATAGTTATATGGATTGTTACTCTTTGTACCAATTAACTCCGAATTAGAATGGGAATACATAACCCCATAGCGATCTTCCACAATTACATAATCTGCACCAGCTTGCTCACGAACTTGTTCCGCAATGGATTGAATGGTACTTTTATGCTCGTTGTATTGAAAAGCATCTTTTATAGCTGGCATAAAAGACAAAGATTTAGCCGTTTGCAGTGCTAACTGTTCTACTTGGCGCTTCGTATCAACGGACTGAATATAAACAAATATTCCTGCTAACAGGAGAACGACAAATAAAATTAATGTAATAATTAAGCTTACTATTTTCGTTTGTAATGACAATTTGCGTGATTTTTTCATACTCCATACCCTTTGATAAAATATTCAAAACTATCAATCTCCTTTTTCTATTATTATGACAAAACTAATAATGAAGCAACTATTAAAACTCTCCATGTACATAAAGTACAAAAAGAATAAAATTGTCATAATATTGAGATTTTAATTAAAGAACAGTACAATTCAACTACATTGAACGCGCTTTCATATATACCTTTTATTTATAAGCAAGAGGAGGAATTATTATGGCTCAAGCAAAATCTAACCGAGTCGCCGGCAATATTTTCAAAGGTTCTGTCGGCAATTTAATTGAATGGTACGACTGGTACGTTTATTCTGCTTTCGCTGTTTATTTTTCAGCAGAGTTCTTTCCTAAAGGAGATCCAACGAGTCAGTTACTGAACACAGCAGCTATTTTCGCAGTCGGATTTTTAATGCGCCCTATCGGAAGTTTATTAATGGGACGTTATGCAGATCGACACGGCCGCCGGGCAGCATTAACGCTTTCCATTACAGTTATGGCCGGTGGTTCTTTAATTATCGCCTGTACACCTAGTTACGAAAGCATCGGTATTATGGCACCAATTATTTTAGTTCTTGCTCGTTTACTTCAAGGGTTGTCACTTGGCGGAGAGTATGGAACTTCCGCAACATATTTATCTGAGATGGCTAGTAGTGGACGCCGTGGTTTTTATTCAAGTTTTCAATATGTAACGCTCGTTGCTGGACAGATGGTTGCGTTAGGCGTTCAAATTGTTCTTCAGCAATTACTAAGCGAACCAGATATGAAAGCTTGGGGATGGCGTATTCCATTCATTATTGGTGCGATGGGAGCAGTAGCTGTATTATGGCTTCGACGTACAATGGATGAATCAGAGCAGTTCTCAAATATGGAATCGAAAAACCGCGAAAGCGCAGGAACCGTTCGCGCTCTTATGAAACACCCGAAAGCAGTATTAACAGTAGTCGGCCTAACACTAGGAGGCACTGTTGCATTCTATACGTACACAACATATTTACAAAAATTCATGGTAAACACAGTCGGTCTCCCGAAAGAAGTTGTAAGCTGGATTAACTTTGTCGCACTACTTATATTCGTTGTACTTCAACCGATTGCAGGGCTATTATCCGATAAAATTGGACGCCGCCCACTATTAATGGCTTTCGGTATTCTCGGAACTTTACTAACAGCGCCGATCTTCTTCTTCATGGAAAAAACGACAGACCCAATGGTAGCATTTTTACTCATGATGGTCGGCCTCATTATCGTTACTGGTTACACTTCCATTAACGCAATTGTAAAAGCCGAACTCTTCCCAACCGAAATTCGCGCACTTGGCGTAGGCTTACCATATGCACTAACTGTTGCGATATTTGGCGGAACAGCCGAGTTCATCGCATTATGGCTAAAAAGTATCGGAATGGAATCACTATTTTACTTCTACGTAGCTGGATGTATCGCGATAAGCTTTATTACGTATTGGCGTATGGATGAGTCATCGAAGACTTCGCAGATTGAGGCGGAGCTTGGTGGTGGAGATAAACTAGCTAATAATAAATCTAGTTAAAATTATGTATTCTATGATCTTCGTTTATCTGAAAAAGCATAATTCACTAATACGCAATTTAAAAACCTCTACTTATATGTAGAGGTTTTTGTATGAAGAAAAAACACGTAGTTCCATTGTTATTTTACAAACCCCAAATTCTTCCTCATCTTAAAGTGGAACAAATTTATTACTTAGAGTGTCTAATAAGTGTATTTCTAATAGTAGTTGTCCAGATTGGATACAGCATATCCCGTTTGACATCTATTTTTATGTATTACAAAAAAAAAGAAAGGACTTATTATTCCCAAAAGTAAAAAATATGTATTGTAATACTACGGTTAAGTATTACAAGTTTAATACTTTCACAGGTGAACCATTACAAGTGAAAGCAAAAAAGAAACACCCCAAACCGTGACTTATCAATCATATAAAGTGAAACTTTAATCAGTGGGGGTTTTACGGGCAGCCCGACCCCCACCTAACTTCTTTGCTTCCGCTGAATTTTGAGGTGGGGGTCTTACTGCCCACAAATAGCGGGATAAACGTTTTGGATGTCCTTTAACCTGTGAAATTTTAGCTGCAGTAGTATTGTTACCCTATGCCATCTTTAATTGCATTGGTATTTAGAATACCTAGACAAAATCCATATATTCTTGAAAGAGGTTGAAAATTTATGTTCGTTTTAAACAAGTTCTTTAACATTTTACATTACAAAAAGATTGTGCCTGTAGTATTACTTTCATGTGTATCACTTATAGGCTGTTCCAATAGTAACACTCAATCTGAACCACCTAAACAAACGAATCAGGCTAATCAAATTAAACAAGAAAATACAGGTAATCAATCTTTCGCTAAACTTGAAAAAGAATATGATGCTAAGCTTGGTATTTATGCACTGGACACAGGTACGAATCAAACTGTTGCTTATCATTCAGATGATCGTTTTGCATTTGCATCTACATCTAAATCATTAGCTGTGGGCGCTCTTTTACGCAAGAACTCATTAGAAGCTCTTGATCAAAGGATTACGTATACTCATGAAGATCTTTCTAATTATAATCCAATTACTGAAAAGCATGTTGATACAGGAATGACGTTAAAAGAACTTGCAGATGCTTCTGTTCGATATAGTGACAGCACAGCACATAATTTGATTCTTAAACAGTTAGGGGGGCCCTCTGAATTTGAAAAAATCTTGAGAGAAATGGGAGATACTGTTACTACTTCAGAACGATTTGAACCTGAATTAAATGAAGTGCATCCAGGAGAAACACATGATACTAGTACACCAGAAGCGATAGCTAAGACACTTCAATCATTTACATTAGGAACTGCACTTCCAATAGAAAAACGTGAACTATTAGTAGATTGGATGAAGAGAAATACAACTGGAGATAAATTGATTCGTGCGGGCGTACCAAAAGGATGGGAAGTAGCTGATAAAACAGGCGCGGGATCTTACGGAACAAGAAATGATATCGCAATTATTTGGCCACCAAATAAAAAGCCGATTGTTCTTGCTATACTTTCTAATCATGATAAAGAAGATGCTAAATACGATGATAAACTTATTGCAGACGCAACCAAAGTCGTGTTAAATACCTTAAAAGCTACGGAATAAATGATAATAGGTTAAAAGTTTTCTATTTTAGGCGGGTGTTTTTCATCAACTAAAAATTTAATAGTGTCCCAAAAACGAAATTTGCTGCTAACTTGTAATAAAAAGCTCATTTTTATTGTTTGGGGATAAATCGTTCTTTAAGCTTGATGGCGATTTGGTGCTATCCCTAAAACATCTGGACTTTAATAGCCAACTAAAAAATGCAAACAAAAAGACCTTTAATCAGTCGTTTTGTTTGCATTTCCTTTTTCTAAAACCACAGAAAAGATAAGTACTATAGTTAACACCATAATAAACCTTACTTCACTTCCATCACTTACAAAAAATGAATACAAAGTATAAATTAAAACTAATATTCCATAAATAACTTTGTGCAATGAACTTCCCCCTTTTTGCCGTATATATTTTAGTGTAAAAATTTAATTCAAACCCTATATCAAAGTGAAAATAAAAAGCACCTGTGATATACACAAAGTGCTTTTCTCTTGTCAATTTATCTATTTTCTTTTTATAACTCAAATTTCTTCGAATCGTACTTTTCTAGAGTTTGCTGTAATTCATTTTTTTCATATGGAATATGTTTATCTGTCTGTACATCCTCAACATTTTCTCCACCTGTTAATAATCTCCTGTACTTAAAAGAGTGGCCTGTTAATACTGTTGTAATCATTTTGTATTGCCCTCCTTTTGTTTGATTACTTGTATCATAAAACAAGTATCTGAAGTTGATATGTAGTCTATCTAGAGTGTATGTAAATTTAAAAAATCTCTAATAAAATGTTTATGTTGTAACGTTACCACCAAAACTAGTGCTTCAAACACCATGATTTGAAGAGATAGTCCCTCATGTTCTAGCCTCAATTCCTCCTACAGTTCTATATTCAGTAAAACTAGTTAATCCCTATAATATAAAAAGAGCACCACTTTTTGGATGCTCTTCGTCATAACTATATATTATTTAATTTCCTTCTTTTGTTGGTACCATTTTTCCTTCTTGAGAGTCTGTGCCCTCTGTTCTTTCAACAGTTTTTGCATGTTCTGGTTTTTCAGGGGCTCCCATTTCAAATCCAGATTGAGAATCTGTACCTTCTTTTGCTGGTACCATTTTTCCTTCTTGAGAACCTGTACCCTCTGTTCTTTCAACAGTTTTTGCATGTTCTGATTTTTCAGGGGCTCCCATTTCAAATCCAGGTTGAGAATCTGTACCTTCTTTTGTTGGCACCATTTTTCCTTCTTGAGAACCTGTACCTTCTGTTCTTTCAACAGTTTTTGCGTCTCCTTTAGGAGTTGCTGGCACTGCATCTTTAGGTAAATCAAAGTTTTGTGAGAAAGACGTTGTTCCATCTGCACTCTGTGTAATTACTTGATTGGAACTATTTTCATTTGACTTTAAATTGTCCATTTTCGCATCATCTGCACCTACTGCACCTCCCGCTACCAATCCTGTACTTAAAAGTGCTCCCGCTAATAATGTTTTAATCATTTTTCATTACCTCCTGTTTATTTGTAATATTCATCAAAAAAGTATCTAAAGTTAATGTTTTAGTCATTATCTTTATCTACTTGCTTTTTGATTACATTTAGCATAAGACAAGAATCTATAGTTGATATGGACTGTATCTGGAGATTATGTAAAGAAAAATAGATGATCAATTGTTTAATAAACATAAAAAAGAGCTAAGGCTGTATGAGAACCTTAGCTCTTTTTTATGTTTATTGTTTATTATATAAATTATTTAACGCTACAAGCCATACCAGCTATCATATTACCAACTGAAATACCACCAGGTTCCCCCGATGCTTTCCCCCCTAAAACAAATGACAAGCCACCTCATGCCCCTTCGCAATCTCAACCATCTTCGGTACTTCCTGTGCGCATTTTTCAGTGGCGAATTTGCACCTTGTTCTGAATTTGCAGCCGGATGGTGAGTTGAGTGGGCTTGGTACTTCCCCTTGCAGAATGATCCGTTCTTTGCCTGTGTTTGTTGGATCTGGTTCTGGCATGGATGAGAGTAGTGCTTGTGTGTATGGATGTGCCGGTTTTGTGTATAGGTCTTCGCTGTCGGCAATTTCTACTATGTTTCCTAGGTACATGACTCCGATTCTATCTGATATGTGTCTTACCATGGATAGGTCATGTGCGATAAATAGGTATGTGACGCCTGTTTCTTCTTGAATATCCTGCAGCATGTTTACGACTTGTGCTTGGACTGAGACATCTAGTGCTGAGATTGGTTCGTCACATAGGATGAAGTCAGGTTTTACAGATAGTGCGCGCGCGATGCTAATGCGCTGTCTTTGGCCTCCGCTAAATTCGTGCGGGTAGCGATATAGGTGTTCTTCTTTTAGTCCTACTTTTTTGAGCAGGTCTAGAATGATTTCTTTTCTTTCTTCGGCTGTGTAAGAGCCATGAATGTTCATCGGTTCGCTAATAATTTGGAATACGTTCATTGTCGGGTTTAATGATGCGTATGGGTCTTGGAAAATGATTTGCATTCTTTTTCTATATTCTTTTAGTTCATTTTCTTTTAGATCTGCGATATCTTTTCCATCGAATAGAATGTTACCTGAAGTTACATCGTGTAAGCGAATGATACTTCTTCCTGTCGTTGATTTTCCGCAGCCTGATTCTCCTACTAGTCCGAATGTTTCACCCTTTTTAATTGTGAAGCTTAGGTCATCGACTGCTTTTAATTGCTCTGTTTTTCTGCCGAATAGTCCTTTTTTAATAGGAAAATACTTTTTTAAGTTCCGAACTTCAATTAAGTTTTCTTCATGCATGTGAATCACCTACCGCCCTATCGTTTAGCCAGCACATAGAGCGTCTTCCGTTTCCGATTTCAAAATATGGCGGACGTTCTTTTTCACAAATGTCCATTTTATGTGGGCAACGCTCTGCGAATGGGCAACCTTTCGGCGGGTGTAGTAAGTTGGGCGTTACACCTTGAATTGGTGCTAGTCTTTCTTTTACTCCGTTCGATATTTTTGGCAGAGAGTTTAATAGCCCTTTCGTATATGGATGGTTCGGCGATTGGAATATATCAAGTACATGCCCTTCTTCCATAATAAGCCCGCCGTACATAACGATGACGCGTGTACAGTTTTGCGCAACAATTCCAAGATCATGCGTAATAAGAAGTAATGACATATTCGTTTCATTTTTTAAGTTTTTCATTAAATCTAGTATTTGCGCTTGTATCGTTACGTCAAGCGCTGTCGTCGGTTCATCCGCAATGAGAAGGTCTGGATTACAAGACATTGCCATCGCGATCATAACCCGTTGTTTCATTCCGCCGCTTAGTTCATGCGGATATTGTTTTACCCTTTCTTCCGGTGAAGAAAGACCGACTTGTTTTAGTAAGTTGACCGCGATATTTTGTGCTTCTTTCTTTTTCACTTTTTGATGCCGAATAATTACTTCCGTCATTTGCTTTCCAATTTTCACAACTGGGTTTAATGCCGACATTGGATCTTGAGATATGAGTGAAATTTGATTTCCTCTAATAGAACGCAATTCTTTCTCCGATTTAGAAAGCACGTTTTCATTTTGAAAAAGAATCTCTCCTTCTTTCACTTTCCCTGGCGACGTAACAAGGGCCATAACGGATTTCGCCATAACGCTCTTTCCGCTTCCCGATTCGCCAACAATCCCAACGACTTCACCCTTTTTCAAGCTAAATGAAACGCCGCGAACCGCTTCTACTTCGCCGTCTTCTATGAAAAAAGAAGTCTTTAAGTTTTTCACTTCTAATAGTTTTTCAGACACGCTTTTCACTCCCCCTCACTTAAAGCATTAGTTCTCATGATGAGCCCCTTTTGGCGCGAAAGCTTTTTTCAACGCTTCACCGATTACGTTAAAACTTAGTACTGTTAATAAAATAAGGAACCCTGGGAAGAGTGTTAAATACCAAGCTTCACCTATGTATCCTTGCGCATTATTTAGCATACTGCCCCAAGAAGAATCTGGTTCTCTAATACCTAATCCTAAGAAGCTAAGTGATGATTCCATTAAAATCGATGTCGCAATTGTTAATGTCGCTGCGATTATAATGGTTGATAAAATGTTAGGAATGATGTGTCTTACAATAATCATCAATGATTTTTGTCCAGATACTTTTGCGTATAACACGTATTCACGCTCTTTTACAGATAACGTTTCTGCCCTTACGATACGCGCGGTGTCCATCCACGTTAATAATCCGATAATAAGAACAAGCGTTGTAATTCCTGGTTTTAAATACGCATTTAATAACAGCATTAAGAAGAATGATGGAATTGACATTAAAACTTCAACAATTCGCATTAAGAAGTTGTCTAACTTTCCGCCAAAATATCCGCTAATTGTTCCTACTGCGGTCCCGATTGTAATGGAAACAACCATCGCTAGAAAACCAACAGCAAGGGAAACTCGTCCGCCATATAACGCTCTCGTTAAGTAATCCCTTCCGTAATCGTCTGTGCCGAAAGGATGACTTAAACTCGGTTCTTGTAAACGATCTGGAATCGACATTTTACTAGGATCGTACGGTGATACGAATGCGAAAAGAGACGCGATTGTTAAAACACCCAGTATAATAACTCCCATTACTACAAACTTATTTTTCGTAAAACTATTTTTTATCGTTTGAAATCTCCTATTGTTCATTCCATCACCCCCTCATTCGAATGCGCGGATCTACTACGCCATATAAAATATCAGCAATTAAATTACCGAGAATTAACATGAACGATGATAATAATGTGATTGCCATAATAATTGGATAATCAAATCTAAAAATAGCATTTACCCCGAGTGAACCAAGTCCCGGCCATGAGAATACTGTTTCCGTAATGAACGCTCCGCCTACTAAACTTGGAATGGATAATCCGAAGATTGTAATGATCGGTATTAATACGTTTCGAAGTACGTGATTAAATAAAACTGTTTTCTGTGAAGCACCGTACGCATATTGAATTTGTACGTAATCTTCCTCTAATTGCTGAATTGTACTTGAGCGAATATATCTCATATAGACAGAGATGTTTTGGAACGCTAGCACCATGCAAGGTAAAATACCGTGCTGGACAATATCCCAGAAGGAATCTTGACCGACTGTGCGCATACCCATACTCGGAAGCATGTTCAACTTTAAAGAGAATAAGTAGATTAATAGTAACG
This sequence comes from Bacillus sp. P4_E1, assembly GCF_056401715.1. Taxonomy (NCBI): domain Bacteria; kingdom Bacillati; phylum Bacillota; class Bacilli; order Caryophanales; family Bacillaceae; genus Bacillus; species Bacillus sp. P4_E1. Next base: position 177,262 of record NZ_JBFUIV010000003.1, on the reverse strand, counting down.
CGAACCAAAAGACTGGCATTGAGATTCCCACATAGGAGATGAAGTTCACAATGCGGTCAAAGAACGAGTTCTTTTTCACACCTGTAAATAATCCAAGCGGTATTGCGATTACAAATGAGACGAGTAAAGATGATCCCATTAACCCAATTGTTGCGGGTAATCTTTCTGTAATAAGTTCTAAAACAGGACGATGGTTTTGAAGTGAGTATCCAAAATTCCCTGTTAAAATATTTTTTAACCATAAAAAATATTGCACGTAAATCGGCTGATCTAGTCCTAAACTTTTGCGAATACGCTCGACATCAATCGGACTCATATTCGGCGTTACAAAGTTTCGAACAGGATCGCCCGGCGCTAGTTTTATTAATAGAAAAGAAATAATAGAAATAACAAATAAAAGCGGAATCGCATTTAAAAGCCTCTTTGCAATTACTTTATACACAAACTTCCCCCCTCAAGCTAAAGAAGCTGATTTCCACCAGCTTCTTTACTGTTTCTTATTTCACTTCATAAATCTTAGATAAATCTTCAAACATTGTGACAGGAATTGCTTTTGCTTCTTTTAACCCATCAAACTTTTTATCTACTGCAATAACTGCTTTCGGATATGCGATTGGAAGATAAGGTAAGTCTTCTCTCGCTGTATCTTGGATTTTATGGTATAGCTCTGCGCGTTTTGTTTTATCTGTTTCAACTGCAGCTTCTTCCCATAACTTATCGAAGTCAGCATTTTTATAACGTGCATAATTGTATTCTGCATTACTTAAGAATAAGCTCTTATATGAATCAGGCTCTGGTCCCATTATGTAACCACCGAATGTAATGTCATATTCTTTATTCTCTTTATCTAAGCCTTTTTCACTTGCCGCACTAGCATCTAATGCATTCAGTTCAACTTCTAAGCCAACTTCTTGTAATTTTTGCTGTGTATAAAGTGCTAGACTTTCCATGATTTTATTATTCGTTACATACATAACGCGGATTTTTTCTGTATCTTTCACACCAGCTTTTGCTAATAAATCTTTCGCTTCTTTTTGATCATACTTATACTCTTTAATATCTTTCGCATAATACATAGCGTCTGGCGTTAAGATTGAATTTGCCGGTTCTGCAAATTGACTAGAAACGAACGCTGAGTTAATCATTTCTTTCTTATCTAATGCATGCGCAATTGCTTGGCGCACTTCTTTTTTCTTCATAAGATCTGTATTAAAGTTATAAGCTAAGTAGAATAATCTACCTTCAGGGAATGTCACCATTGAGAAGTTCCCCGTGCTATCTAATTTCTTAAAGTCTTGCGGTTCAATCATCTTCATATTGATTTGACCATTTTGTAGTGAAACGTTTGCTGTATTACGGTCTTTTACAACGCGGTACACGACAGAATCTAATTTCGCTTTACCAGCAAAATAATCATCGAATCGCTCTAGCGCAACATATTCATCTGATTTAAACTCTTTTAATTTAAATGGACCTGATCCTACAGGTTGTAAGTTTTTCTTACTCTTCACTAAATCCGCTTCACCTTCAAATACATGTTTCGGAATTGGGAAGAAATCGTTCATAACCCCTTCGAAAGATGCACTTACTTGTGGTAAAACGAATTGAGTCGTTAGCTCATCCACTTTTTTCACCTCAAGTGGCTTTCCTTTAAAAATAAAGTTTTCACGGCTTGAACTATTTTGCTTCTCATCTAGAATAGATTTGAATGTAAATACAATATCATCTGATGTAATTTTCTTACCATCATGCCATTTCAAATTATCCTTTAATTTTAAAGTCCATGTTAATTGATCCTCTGAAGGCGTAAAGCTCTCAGCAAGAACAAACTTTTTCTTACCGTCTTCCATATGATACAGCGGTGCATATAAAGCTTGCTGTATCGTGAGCGAGACACGATCATTCGCATAAAGCGGGTTCATCGTATCTGGATTATCACTAACACCAACTGTTAACGTTCCTCCATCTTTCGGAGTCCCTGATTTACTAGTTCCTGCTTGCTTCGAAGAATCTTTCTCCCCTGAGCAAGCCGCTAATGCAATAAGTAATAGTAGGACAAATGGTAATGCAAACAACTTCTTCTTCATATTTCGACCCCTCTCGACTATTTACACCTATAAGAAAACTCGGAATTAATACCGAGTTTTCTTATAGGTTTTAAATTACCACTACCCGTATGTATTGTCAAACTTTTTCGCAAAGATAGACAGTTTAAAATCTATTAATGAATTCTTACGATAAAATATATTTATGCGGGGGGTAAAATAAAAAGACCACGAATAGGTAGCCTAGCAAAATGAGCTAGAAAACTAGCAACCTATAGTAAATTTCTCTGAAATGGTTGTTATATATAATTGAAAATGTAGAATGAGATTAAAGATAAAAAAACATTTTTAGGAGGTTATCATGACGTTTGATGAATTGAAAAAAAACAAACCAACAACCCCATGGGTTGAGCATGATGAAGATGGGGAATTTTTCACTGAAGAAAATATAAGTGCAACAAATAAGGTTCTTGACACTTACATTAACCATTTAGAGCAATTAGGCGAGACTCCAACCGAAGTCGAAGTAATGCAAGTTGTTAAAGAGGTAGTTATTAAACTAAATGAACTAAATATCGAACATGACCATTTTATCGAAACAATGGAAAGAGAAGATCTCTATGAATTTATCGATGTAGCTGCACGAATAGCTGGCTTAGAATCCGAAGAAGATATAACAGAAGAATGGCGGGAATGGTAAAAAAATCTGCATACTTGATATCTAAATTTACTCCTTCATAAAACTTTGTCCCTTATTCTCCAATTGGAAAATAAGGGACAAACAAAGCTAATCAAATACTGATATACATTAAAATCTCCATTCATTTCCCATTACTTTAAAATACAGTTTTTCAAACCCACTAAAATACTTACTATAAATACTTAACATTTCAATATATGTATGAATAACTTGACTTAAATCAAAATGAACACCATCTTTAGCTAAGTCATAGCTATCGTCTAGACTATACAATTCAAAGTATTCAGCCTCCCAATGCACCCCCCTGTTGACTAAAAGTCTAGTGGTGCATTTAATTGATTCTTCAATCGTCAGTTCATGTTTTTTTAGTTTTTCATGAATGACGGAAAGAGTTAACTTAACAGTGTATTCTTCATCAACTGTGCTACTAAACTCAAATAACTTCCCTTCAATATCATCTATCTTTGCTTTAGACATTAAGGATATCTCAATTATTTCATATGGCGGACTGTCACTTGCTTCAATCAATTTATCACACCATTGAATTACTTCAGCTTTACTCCACAACCCACAGCAAAGCCCTAAGCCATAAATACGAGTTAATTTCCGAACTAAATCCAAGGTTTCTCACCTGCAATTTCTTATATGCATTTTTGTTTAATTTTAACAGAATATATGATACATCACATAATTTCTTTGCAAACACTACACATTACAATTGAGATGCATACGCGCATTATAAACAAAAAGACCACCCAAAAGGCAGCCTCACAACTGAATCGTAGTACCCACTCCACGTTCCATCGCTTTTTCATATAAGTATTTCGCCACTATTATATCTACTACTGCTAAACCTACTGATTTGAAAATAGTAATCTCTTCATCATTCTCTCTACCAGCTTTTTCTCCGCTTATAAGTTGACCAAGTTCAGCATGGATGTCGCTCGCCTCAAATAACCCTTCTTTTATCGGGACTTGAAGGTCACCTGTTTCTTCTAGTGCTGCCTCTTTTGATTCGACTACTACTTTGTTTGCGTTCGCGATGGCGTGGGATGGTAGTTCTTGCATGCTCGGTCTGAATGAACCGACGGCGTTTATGTGGACGCCTTTTTGTAGTTTTTCTGAGAAGACTGGTGTGGATGCATTCGTTGTTGTGACGATGATGTCCGCTTCGCTTATTGCTTCATTTGGATCCCTGTAGACGTAAGCTGGTTTGTTAAATGTCTCCTGGATATATTGCGCGAATGCATACGCTTTTTCTTCCGTTCGGTTATATAGGATGACTTTTTCGATGTCTCTAACTGCAAGTACAGCTTCTGCAATTCCTTTCGCTTGTTCACCAGTACCGATAATGCATAAGGTTTTTGAATTATGACGAGCTAAATGTTTTGTTGCTACTCCTGATAGAGCCCCTGTTCGAATCATCGTTAAGTACGATCCTTCTAAAAGTGCGAGTGGTTCTCCCGTTTGAAAGTCTGATAGCATAACAATTCCGTTTATCGTTTTCTTTCCTATCTTTTTATTATGCGGAGCTACCGTTACTACTTTTAAACCGAGCGCTTCGAGTCCTTCCGCTACTGAAGGCATAATTAATGCGGTATTTTGCTCGTTCGCAAATGGTAATGAACCGCGAATTGGTGTGATCGTTCTTTCTGCTGAAAATTCTTTTAAAGCAAGCGCCGCGTATTCAATGACTTCGTTCATATTTACTAAGTTTCGTTGTTCGTTCGCGCTTATGACTAGCATATCTTTCCACCTCCTCCTTCTACTCTAACAAAAATCCCCTATTCAAATCATCTCTCGGGTCTACAACAAACTGATGAAATCCTGTAATAAATGCATTCCCCGTTACTTTCGGAATGACAGCTTCATATGTATCTACTGCGGTTACCGACAATACTTCCCCCTCGAATTTCCCGTTAGTAATGCATTCGTGGACGAAAATTTCTCCCTTTTGTAACGTATCTTTTTCAAAAAGAGTTGCGATTCTTGCGGAAGTTCCTGTACCGCAAGGAGAACGGTCTACTTGCCCATCAGCAAAGATCGTTACATTTCGTAAAGTAGCGTCTTTTCCTTTCGGTTCATCTGAGAAAATAACGCCGTATATTCCTTTTAAATCTTCTTCAAGTGGATGTTTTACTTCCATTTGCCTTTCAATGTAGTGTTTAATTTTACCGCCCCACGTTTGAATTGCAGCTAAATCTTTAAAATCGACTTTCAAACCAAACTCTTTACTATCCACTACAGCGTAGAATGCTCCGCCAAACGCGATATCTACTTGAAATTCATAGTCATCTATTTTGATAGGAACGTCTTTCTTGTATACAAACGAAGGAACGTTTTCAAATGATACTGCCTCTACTTCGCTCCCGTTAAATTTTGCATACGCAATAACTTCCCCGGCAGGGCTATCAATAATGAATTTTTGTTTTTCCCCTGTCACTTCAAACATACCTGTTTCAATTCCAACTGTAATAACAGCGATAATTCCGTGACCACACATCGTACTCCAGCCTTCATTGTGCATAAATAATACGCCAAAATCAGCATGAGGACTTGCAGGCGGAGTAATGATGCAACCGTACATTCCGTGATGTCCTCTCGGTTCATACATAAGAACCTCGCGAAGATGATCCAAATGTTCCATGCAGTATGCGCGTCTTTCTAGTTGTGTTGCTCCCTTTATCTCTGGCACTCCGCCCGTAATGATTCGAAGTGGTTCCCCAGCTACGTGAGCATCAATTGTTGTGTATATTTTACTAACCTTCATTTCTATCTCTCCCCTATATGTTAATACTATTTTCATTGCAAGTATCATGCCAACGCATAGAGTATAAAGTGAAACTTTAATCAGTGGGGGGGGGGCTTCATCCCCCACTGATTATTAGCCCACACCAATCGGGCTTTTACGGGCAGTTAATGCGGGATAAATCTGTATACATTTTTTGAAAAATACACACTACTGTCTACTTTTTTATACAGTAGGTGATTATTAGCCCAAAAACAAAAAAATCCCCCGAAAACTCAGGGGATGATTTAAGCCATAGATTTACGGGATTTGAGTTAAAAATCGAATTTATTCTTCACTCTCCAAGCTTTCCCACTCACTCAAATACATGACATCTTGTTTTACTTTTTTCTTTTCAGGAAGTAAACATAGAAATTCTAAAGAATTGCCGTCAGGATCATAAAAATAAAGATTTGCAGTCGGTGTCCACGTTTGAACCATAGGCTCGGAAGGTTCAAGACCGAAAGCGGCTCTTGGGTTTATTCCTTTATTAAGAAGCCATTCTCTTGCATGAGTGATTTCTTCATAGTTAACCTTGAATGCAAAGTGGCTTGTATGGAATGCTTCTTCCGATACTTCCCAAATGCCCAGCATTTGTTCCTTCTTATTTTCTTTATTAAACCAAAAGAATGCTACGCGGCGTTCTTCAATAGTGTGAGCATGAAATAATCCAAGTTTAGTATAAAACTCTTTTGCCACTTCTAAATTTTTTGTTTTAACATGTGTTTCATATAAAGTACCTGGAAACAAAGCATATCCCTCCTTTATATTTTTAGAAATCCTTACTATAAAGCCTACTTTAATAAACTAGAAATAGAAGTGATATCGTATTTTCTTTAAATATTTTTCAATTTCGTAGTCCTAATGCTGAAGAAAAACCATCACTGATTAAAGTTTTACTTTATGAGAAGGGATTCTTCAAATTCATGATTCACGGTAATATTACGCTTCAAAACGAGGCGGATTTATGACTCAAATCACCCTGACCCATCAAACCCTAACCGCCACCACATCCGGCACTTGCTTAGCAATCTCCTCACCAATCTTTATACTAGCCGTTGCCGCCGGGGATGGTGCGTTGCAAATGTGCAGAGAATTGATGCCGGGGATAATGCAGAAGTCATCAACCATATTTCCGTTTGATAAAATGGCTTGTGCCCTTACACCTGCATGGGTTGACACGATAGCTTTCTCTGTAAGCTCTGGTATTAAGCGCTGTAAGCTTTTTAGGAATGATTGTTTACTAAATGAGCGCACCATTTCTTTTATGCCTTCTTTCATATTTGGCATCGCCATTTTCCAAAAGCCTGTGTATGTCATTGTTTCCATGAAGTCTTTAATATCAAAGTCTGTTTTCGTATAGCCTTCTCGCTTAAAGCTTAATACTGCATTCGGTCCTGCATGTACGTCTCCGTTTATCATTCTTGTGAAATGAACACCTAAAAACGGAAATTCTGGATTTGGAACTGGATAAATTAAATGTTTTACGAGATGGCGCTTTTCTGGGACAAGTTCGTAATATTCACCACGGAACGGAACAATTTTCATATCCGTTAATATCCCTGTCTTTTTCGCAATGCGATCACTATGTAAGCCCGCGCAGTTAATGAGAAATTTCGTTTTAAATATCCCTTGATTCGTCTCAATTGTTACAGCGTCTTTCTTCTCAGTAATACGCTCCGCTGTTGTTCCTAAATGTATTTCTCCGCCGCTTTCTTGAATTAAGCGAGCAAATGTATAACTTACTCCTCTATAATCAGCAATCCCGCAAGAAGGCACACGGATTGCGCCAAGTCCTTTTACATGCGGTTCAATTTCAGCTAATTCTTCCTTATCTATTTTTGAAATATGTAAATCGTTTTGTAGGCCTCTTTCATATAAGCTATGTAAAAGAGGCAGTTCGTCCTTTTCTGTAGCGACAATTACTTTTCCGCACATGTCATAAGCGATGTCATTTTCTTTACAAAATTGAACCATAGCTGCGTTTCCTTCTTTGGCAAACTTCGCTTTATAACTCCCTGGTTTATAATAAATTCCAGAGTGAATTACTCCGCTATTATGTCCAGTTTGATGTTGTGCAAGTTCCTTTTCTTTTTCAATGATTGCGATTTTCGCACGAGGGAATTTTTTCGTTAAAGCCATTCCCGTTGAAAGCCCAACAATTCCTCCGCCAATAATTATAAAGTCATACATCCTACTTCCCCCTTAATATGATGAAAGGCAGGCCTTTTTTAAGACCCGCCGTACAAACTTATTTAGAAAAACAACCACGTTGACGCATTAGTTCTCTATATAAATCTTTATTTTTCTCAAACGCAGCTCTTCCGTGCATCCAAAATAAGTTGTTTAAAAGAACTAAGTCACCAATTGGTAATTTCAATGCATGTGTTGCTGGTGAGTTTTCAACAGAATATGATAAGTCTTTCAAATAGTTTGCTTGTTCAATATTATCTGGATAAGCGAACTGATCAATAAAGCAAATACATGGTGCGTTATTCACATCAAAAAACGTTTCACGATAGACGATTTCTTGCGCATTTTTACTTGGTGGCGCTTTATACGTAACCTTAACAGATGCGAGCGAATGATTTCTAAATTTATGAAGGTCTTCCCAATCATCTAAATGTAGTAAACGGGATTCTCCTCCTACTGCATTTTGCTCTTCAATTTTCATCATAAGAAGCCAATCTGTCGGCTCATCAACGAATGTACCGTCCGTATGCAGTGTAAATAATCGGTACGCTTGACGAAGATATGAATCACTACTATCCGTATCTTTCACATTAAATCTAGCATAATACGTTCCTGTCATTGCATCAAAGTTTGGCTCCCCGATTAAATGTGTTAATGCTGTTGCAAATTTCACGTAGTCTGCTGGATCTGACGTTTCACCTTGCACCCCAATTGTAAATCCGCCCGTTTCACGGTCATGAACAATGCCGCGAATGTTATCCATAAATGATTGCCCAAAAATCTTTCTCATTCCATCCGCAAGATTAAACCGAGAATAAGGAATGTATTGTAATGACTGCTCTGAATGCTCTTTTACCTCTTCAAAAAACTGCTTAAGCAATTGCTGGTTTAGCGTAATATGATATAAACGTTTATGCTCTGAATGAGGAGCAATTTCATACCCCTCATATTTCTTTGCAAATTTCATCTTTGCATTTTGTTCTGTAATAATCGACATTTCAATTCCTCCCTAATTTAAATATGAAGAATGTATTGACGCTTTTTACAGACAGTTATCCTTATCTTCTTATGCTGAGATTCGGTCTTACTGCCCTAACATCGAAAAAGCCAGTTATACGCATACCACGACATAAAATCGTAGAAACGTACAACTGGCTCATAATTACGAGTGTTCTTTAATCTCTTAAAGTACAATAATAATAGACAGTTTGTATGAAAATATTTGTAAAACAGGAAAGCAAGATCGAATATAGAGAAGGCTAATTTCTCGTATGGATCTTATTAATTAAATAATAATTCAAAATATTTTAACTGTCAATTCGTTTTTTATTATTTTCTCTACATACTTTATACGTTTTAAAAATCCCCTTACTTTCTACACACCCTCTTTTTTTCATCTCTTGTTTTACAACTTACACTTCATTTAACTTTTTCATAGTTCTTGCCTCCTCAATAAAATAAGCCAGTCGTATCTCTTTAAAAGAAATACAACTGGCTCTCGTTTATGGTTGTAAACTAGATAGTTTTTATGGTGTTGTTTCCTCGTACTCTCCCCTGGGCTGTTCATCATTTAAATAACTTACATATTGGCGATGTAAATCTTTCACCGCACTGACGATAGCATTTTGCGCTTTTCCTTGATAATGGTCCGTAATATCTTGAACGATTTCTTCAATACCATCTTGCAAACTATGTCCTCTCAACATTTGAGCGACGAAGTCTCTACCATGCTCTGTCGCAAGCGTACATGACGCTTCAATAATGACATGATATTTATGATCTGCCTCAATTGTAATTGTTAATGTTTCATACATACTGCGAACAGCCATACCTTTCGGAAGTCTCGAATGTCCTGCCATAAAAAAAGTCCCTTTACGCATATTTCATCCTCCATTACTATGTTAAGAGCCAGAAAAACAATGTACACATTTGCATTGAATTTTACTACCCTTATCCTTATAGCTCGTACTTCTGCTAAAGAAGCTCAAGTGGAAAGAAGTTACTCTCTTCATTTTCAAACATAAATCCGGGCTTACAGCGAGGCTAATCACTGTCATCCGATAATAAGTTAATCATAATAAAAATAAACTGAATATTCAATGTTAAACTCCGCAAATTTCATGAATAAACAAGTAAATTCTCTCGCCCAGGCACATATACTGTTCAAAAGAAAGAAGGAAGTGGTCTCATGTATTACGGAACGAAAGGCTGGTACGTAGCTGAACTAAAGAAATTAGGTGTTCGCTATCATGAAGGACGAAAACTAGAAAGTTACCGCGCACACGTATTACGCAATTTATTAATCGCACAACAAGAGACAACGAAAGAAGAGTAATTCACTAACAAAACAACTCTCGAGATATATCGTCTATTCAACAAATCCCGTCAAATCTCCCATCTAAACTACCAACTAATCACACATTGATACAAACCCAAAAAAGGTGACCTACACAGGCATGCCCATCAACTTAAGAATTCAGAATCACCACAAAATGAAAAAATAAGCTTTTTTGTCACAAGTGTAGCTTTGTAAAAAAGATTGATTAAAAACATCAAACCTCTATAGATTTCTTAGAGGTTTGATGTTTTCTTGTTGGATATTTATGTTAATCTAATGATAAACATTGTGAAGAAATGTACTTCAACTAACGGGGCAGGTTAATTGAAGATTGCTTTGACCTTTGTTCAACAATTGGGCCATTTAGTTGAAGATCTCATCAAATAAGTAATGATATTTAAAGGAATAATTCATTCTGATAAAGAACATTAAAAAACGTGATGATAAGGAGGCGATTGTATGGCAAATCATGTAGAAAATCTATATAACTATCATGTATGGGCAAATCAACGGATTATTGATCATCTTAAGACACTTTCTCCTGAGAAATATCAAAAGGAAATGAAAAGTGTCTTTTCTTCTGTTTCAAAGGTTTTATCTCATCTCTATTTGGTGGAATATGGATGGCTTCATACCCTTGAGGGTCAGAGTATGAATGAAGCAATGCAATCTTCATTTCAAATTCAAGAAAAGATTGAGAAACTGCCCATTGAAGACTTAGAAACGGCATTTCACACTTTAACATCCCGGTTTAAAACCTTTTTGAACAGACAGGAAGATATGGAAAAGAGAATAATGTTGGATAATCCATGGGCAGGATTAAGAGAAACAAGTATATCTGAAATGGTCTTACACGTTGTGAATCATGGAACCTATCATAGAGGGAATATTTCAGCTATGTTACATCAGTTGGGTGATTCTTCAGTTATGACTGATTATGCTTTTTATTGGTATTCTTGAAATGTTATTCATTAAGGCTCAGTAAAATAATCAAACTTTTTTATAAAAATCTCATACTTAGCTAAAAAGGGTAACTCCATTTTGATCAATCTTTATTCAAAATGGAGTTTTTGTATTTGTTGTTAAATAAAAAAGGATAATCAGCCTCATAATGGACTAACTATCCTGTAATTTATTAATTTAATAAACGGGTGACTTTTCCTATTCACAAACAAGAATTTGTCTAGAAAATGATCCTTTTCTTGTGATACAGCGGTCTGTAATTTCAAATCCCGCTTCATGAATCATGTCGTCCATTGTTTCCATCGTGACAACGACTACTTTTTTTGCAATGCGGCGCGCACTTGAAAGAATTGAGAACTGGTCTTCTGGTGTTGCATGCGTAAATAAGTCGTACGGCATATCGATAATTGCAACGTCGTAGTTCTCAGTAATTTCCTCGATTGGACCTTTTGTTACTGTTCCTTCAAACCCAAAATGTGCGATGTTTTTCCTCGTTCCAAGAACCACAAGTGGATTTATATCTCTACCAACAATGTTAATTCCCATAGAAAGTGCTTCTACTACTACTGTTCCAATGCCGCAGCACGGATCAATAGCTCGTACTCCCTCTGGATTTGGTACAGCGATATTTGCAACTGATCTCGCAACACGCGTGCTAAGAGATGTCGAATAACTATGCGGTTTTTTTATGTGATGATACCAAACTGGCTCACTTTCTACATAGTGTCCGAAGTACCAGCGTCCTCCAAGAGGAACAATCCCGAATACACGCTCTGGATTACGAACATCCGCTTCTCCTTCAATATGCATACCGAGGTCGCGTTCAATGAGACGTCTTTCCCCATATTCAATTTTATTTTCTTTCCCAAGATCATTGATTTTAACGAAGATAACTTTAAATGACGCCCCCGCCAAATCAATTTGTTCTACTTGTTTTAAAATACTTTCTAAGTCGTCTCCTTCATACATAACCTCAACGCGCTCTTTCATAAATGCACTTCTACTCGGATCAATTTTGACATCACTTTTCAAAATATTAACGTGAGACTCCATTCCAAAGAACGAGCGCATTTCCAAGTAACATAAAGCACGCTCCTCCTCACGAAATGCATACGTATATATACATGCAGGTGTTTTACTATGATTACTCAATCTATTATCATCCTTTATCGTTTAAAATTGTTATGATCAAAATTACTCAAATACTTTTTCATATAAAATTAAATGATATCATATGCCCGAAATAAAGAGAAACCTTTATAATTTGTTTTATAAATAAAAAGAGACTGCCTATGGCAATCTCTTTTATTCATTAACGGAAAGAAGATACGTTGTTACCCATTGCTTCGTAGTAATCTAAAATACCTTGATAAATAGCTTCTGCTGCACTTTGTCTCTGTTCTGGTGTAGCAATTTTATCAGCATCGCTTTTATTATCTACAAATGCTAATTCTGCTAATACAGCTGGCATCGTATTTTCTCTAATTACATATAAATCGCCTTTCTTCACACCGCGATTTTTTGTTCCAAGTGCATCTACAAGACGCTCTTGAATTTTCTCTGCTAATAAACGACTTTCTGATACATTCGGGTTTGTCCCTCTTGCTGTCGCTGATTCATAGTAGAATGTTTCTGTACCTTGTCCTTGTTTACTATCCGTACCATTACCATGAATACTTACAAAAATATCACCTTTATTTGCCTGAGCAAATTCTACACGTTTTTGTAAAGACTCAGCTGCAGTGTTTCCTGGACGTGTATCATTCTCACGAGTTAACAACACAGTAAACGGTGTCTTTTTCTCAAATATTTTCTGTAATCGTAATGATACATCTAATACGGTTTTACTTTCTTTCTCATAATAACCAGGGTTCCCCGAATCAATTCCACCATGACCTGGATCAATAATAATCGCTTTACCTTCTAGGAAGTTACCTTGCTTCACTGGGTTTAATTGATTTTTATCCACCCATTGGAAACCAGCCCCCATACGGATACGAATCCAGCTATCTTTTTCTTCAATAACAGTTACTTGTTGTGCTTTATGTGTGCCTGCCACTGTAGACGTATGTAAAGCTTCTTGATATGTAGTGAATTCTTGATTAATAGACTCTGTTTTTTCTTGTAATGGTGTCCACTTCTCACCTTTACTCGTTACAACCTTCAACCAACCGTCCGTTCTTTGCTCTGTCACTTCAATCATTTGTGGCTTATGTTGAACGTCAGTAATACCTGATGATAACGATGCTTGATGATATGTAATAAAGTTTCTATTCATATACATTCTTTTCGATGTATTTGTTTTATTTTTATCTGCCATCGCGATGAACTGAGCTGCTTCAGCACGACTTACAGTACCATCAGGCTTCCAACCATTTCCTGTACCCATTGAAATCTCTAAAGCTACTAAAATATTAGCTTGTTTCTTACCCCAATGAGGTTCCAAATCTTTAAACTGTGTTGGAAGTTCTCCAATAATTTTCTTATCTAATGAATATGCTTGTACAAGCATAGATGCCATTGATGCACGGTTAATTTGGCTTGATGGATTGAATTTCCCAGTACCATCTCCATTAATTACACCTGCTTTTTCTACCGCAGCAATATATGGTGCTGCCCAATGATCTTGCGAATCTTTAAAAGATGGTTTCGCTTTTGGATCAATTGGTAAGCCAAGAACTGCTGCTAATATTTTTGCAGCTGATCCTTTATCTACTGCTTCCGATGGAGAAAACGTTCCGTCTGGTTTTCCATCAAGCGCTTTTTTCCCTACTAAATAGTCAACCGATTCCTGCGCCCATGTAGGAACATCCGAAAACTTTTTCCCTGCTGCGAAACTACTAACTGGAGATGATAATAAACTTGCGGCTAAAATACCAGCCGCGACTGCACGATACTTCATAAAAAATAATACTCCTCTCAAAAATCATTTATAATAACGCGTAATCTTAATATGCAAATCATAATAAACCCGAACAAAAAAAATTAGTGCGCCTCTATCATTTTATAATACTAGAATTCTGTAGTAAACCTACTTTCTTAATATTGTAAAATAAAATACAATTTAAGTAGTTTTTATACACAAAAAAGTGGCTGATTCATAGAATCAACCACCCTCTCACTATTCTACTATCATTTCTGATAACACATATGCATAAACAAGCGCTTCTGTATGTGCAATCGAGCTTTCATGCGTACGCTCAAATGCGTGAGAAGAATCAATACCAGCTCCAATTAATGCATGTTTCACATCAAATCCAGCGCGAATCGCAGCTGATGCGTCTGATCCGTAGTATGGATAAATATCCACTTTATATTCAATAGCATTCGCTTTCGCCAGTTCAACTAAATGTTTACGTAAAGCGTAATGGTATGGACCGCTAGAGTCTTTCGCACAAATGGATACTGTATATTCATCAGATGTTTGTCCATCACCTAACGCTCCCATATCAACTGCTAAATATTCTACCGTTTCTTCTGGAATATTTGAGTTTCCACCGTATCCAATTTCTTCATTATTAGAAATTAAGAAATGTGTTGTATATGGCAATGTTACCTTTTCATCTTGCAATCTTTTAATCAATTTTAATAGAATTGCTACACTTACTTTATCGTCTAAATGACGTGATTTTATGTATCCACTCTCTGTAATTTGAACGCGTGGATCAAATGAAACGAAGTCTCCTACTTCAATTCCTAACTCACGTACTGCATCTGCTGAAAAGACACGCTCATCAATACGCACTTCAATATTTTTCTCATCGCGCTTCGCTTCCCCTGCATCTTTGTACACATGGACAGAAGTTTGATGCATTAAAATTGTACCTGTATATTTCTTACCGCTTGACGTTTCAATTTCGCAATATTCTCCTTCTACAGAGTTCCAGCGAAATCCACCAATCATAGATAGACGAAGACGACCGTCAGGCTTAATTTCTTTCACCATCGCACCTAACGTATCAACGTGTGCAGTTAATAAACGATGCTGCTCATCATTCTTTCCTTTAACCGTTAAAATAAGAGCGCCTTTATTATTACGCTTCGTCTCTACATTCCACTCACTTACATAATTTTCAATAAAACTAATAATTTTCGCCGTGTTTCCAGATGGACTTGGAATAGAGACAAGCTCCTTAATAAGTTCCATCGTTTCTTTCGTATGATGTGCCATTTTCGTTTCCTCCTCATTTTCTCTACTATTTAGTATAGCGAAATTACGATAAAACCTCTACTCATATAGTTTAATTTTCTAAATTATAATAAAATTCACTTTATCCTAATCTCAATGACAAAAAAGCACCGCATTATCTCCATTAACACTGTGCTTTTTCTATAAAATGAAACTTTAATCAGCCCGCATCAATCGGGCTTTTACGGGCAGCCCGACTCCCTCGCATTCGCCGAATTTTGAGTTTTGGGTCTTACTGCCCGCAAATAGCGGGATAAAACTACTCTTCCGAAACGTCCATCAAATAAATCCCTCTTGTAAATCCGCCGCGCTCTTCTTCTTTCTGCTTACGAATAAGCTCTACATCTTCCATTGTTGCACCTTCTGCACGCGCTAATGAAATAATAATTTCAAGTGCATCTGCAAGTGAATCTAGCGCATGTTCACGCTCTTTCATCGAAGCAAATTCACGAATTTCTTCTGTACCAATTTTCGCTAACGCTTGTATGTAAGCTTGCCCTGTTAATTTTTGTGCTGTATATGTTTTTCCAGACATCAAAATTTTCTCCGGGACACGATCTCTTACTAACCTGTTATAAGTTGACATCACTTTTCCTCCCACTTTTAATAACACCCAAGCTCTGCTTTATAGAAAAACCACTCTTTTTTCACACAAGCACTTAACATATCAATTCCTGATCCGTGCGCCTTTACTACCGGAAAGAAGTAATGCTCTGGTTCTTCTTTCTTATCGCCGTATAAGGTTTGGTACTCATCAGGAATCGCCTCTTTTTTCACATCCCGTTCTTTCTTCACTTCACCAGAGAAAGCAACAGTTGGATGTCCCTCAAAGAATAATGCAGTCCGTACGGCAAGAGATGGTGTACTATGCAAAGCATAATATGTAAGTAAAATAATAACGATAACACCGATAATTTTCTTCATTTATTACTCCTAAAAAAAGTGCTAACACAATTATACTAAAATGTGTTAGCACTTTCTTCCCTTTATCTCGAATTAACGGGCAGTAAAATTAATAATCCGCGGGGATAAACAAATCCCCACGGATTAAAGTTTCACTTTATTCTCCTTTAAATGCTGGTAAACGTTTTTCTAGAAAAGCAGCAATACCTTCTTTATGGTCCGCTGTTTGTCTCATCGCATATTGACCACGCTTTTCGAGCTGAAGCGTTTGTTCTAAATTAGAACGATTCACTTCACATAAAATTTGTTTCGTTTGAATCATTGCCTTGATTGGTTTTTGTAACCATTCATTAATTTTTTGCTTCACAGCCGTTTGGAAATCCTCACCGATTACTTCGTCAATTAAACCGATATCTAACGCTTCTGTCGCTGATAATTTCTTCCCTTCCCAAATGATTTTCTTCGTCATATTTTCACCGACGCGCTTTTGAAGGAAGAAATGGCCGCCACCATCTGGAATTAAAGCGATTCCAATAAAGTTCATCGCAATAACTGATGATATATCTGCCATGACATAATCAGCTGTTAATGCAATACTTAATCCAAGTCCGGCAGTCGGCCCATGAATTGCACTAATAACAAGCTTCGGCATCGTATATAACGTCACAACGATTTCAGAAATTGTATTCATGATGCCTTCAAACTTACTTTCATCATTACTTGAAAGCATTGATTTAATATCTCCACCCGCAGAAAAACCACGGCCACTTCCACACAACACAACAACATGAACAGAACTTTCCGCCACTTCTTTCAACTTTTGTAATAACTCTTTTAACGTTGGTTCATCTAATGCATTTAAAACCTCTGGACGATTGACCATAACCGTTGCTACGCGCCCTTCATATTTCACAACAACAGATTCTGTTTTACTTGTTACTTCCATTATATATACCCCTCTTTTCAACATAAAGATTATACTTATATAATTATAGAAAGCATGTTAAAAATCCTTCTTTTTTCTCAATTTTCTGTCTAATATCCTCGTAATTTGTATATATCTCCGTATAAAACATACAATTTCGTTAAAAAATATAGAAATTAAAGTCGGTTTACCCATGCTTTTCATCTATTTACCATTACAATGAAATGGTGTATTCTTAAGTTTGATGCAAAAAAACAAATATTGAAATTCATTCACCTTACTATATTAATAAGGCTTTTATCCCCATCTCTTGGGTATTGAACTAAAGGAATGAAGAAATGGAGGAATATATGGTTAATAAGTTGAAACAAACGGATAACTACTTCCCGCATTTCCTATTGCTATTCATTGTGTTTCAACCAATTTTAGATTTATTAACGTCTTTTTCAATCTATGTATTACACATGAGCGCAACAGTTGGAATCGTAGTCCGTTTCGCCTTTATGCTTCTTGCATTAGGTTATCTACTTCTTCATAGAAATCAACATGGAGCGAAAAAGTACATTCTCTATTTATGCCTACTCGGTATCGTACTAGCAATTGGTCTTGTAAATAATATGATGATTAAATCCCCAGTTTCATTTGGCGAAGAAGTGAAATTCATTTTAAAGAGCATATATCCAATTGTACTACTGTTTGGATATATTATCGTCTTTAAAGAGTTAAAAAATAAAGAATATGCATTTCATAAAATCATTACATATTTCTTATATGCAACTTTAATTTTAAGCATCACACTGATTGTTGCAATGCAAACTAGTACAGATTTCCCAAGCTACCCTCACTCAAAGATCGGTTCAAGAGGTTGGTTCTTTGCTGGAAATGATTTAAGTTCTATTTTTGCAATTATGTTCCCAATCGTAGTGCTCTATTCGATTCATAAAACAACTTCTTTCTCGAAAATCTATTACTGGATTCCAACAATACTCGCGATGTATGCAAGTATTATGGTCGGAACGAAAGTAGGATATGGTGCAATTGTTCTAACGCTTGGCGTGGCACTTTTATTCTCATTCATTGAATATATGGTTCATCGCAAAAAAGAAGGAAAAGGATTCACATATCTCGTAAATACAGTTGTTGCCGCTATTATACTAGGAGGTTTAATTGCCCTTACACCGCATACTCCTATCGCAAAAAATATGGGCATCCACATGCAAATATACGAATACAAAAAATCAGTACAAGAAGAAAAGGATAGAAAAGAAGGAAAAATAATTAAAGAAGATCCTGACGCAGAGAAAAAACATGCAAAAGGTGAACTAACAGACTCTGAGGTCAAAAGTTTAATTTACAGTGATCGCGATAAGTTTTTAAAAGTATACAAACAATACTATAAAGACGCACCACTATCACAAAAATTATTCGGAATGGGCTATGCTGGTAACTATACGGTTAAAATTAAATTAATCGAAATGGACTTCCATGACATATTCTTTGCATTCGGAATCATCGGTTCTCTTATTTACTTCATACCATTCCTTTACTTCGGTATTAAATTATTACTCAGCATCATAACAAACTTTAAGAAAATATTAACTGTGAAATATATGCTATTAGCTAGCACCGTTGTACTATCACTTGGAATCGGCTTTATGTCCGGCCACGTATTAACAGCGCCGTCCGTTAGTATTTTCTTCGTTGTTATACTCGCTTACTTAATTGTTGATTTAGAGGTAGAATAAAGTGAAGCAGCATCCATTTGGATGCTGCTTTTTCTTTTGAAAGTAATACATGAAATTATATTAATGATTCTACAGAAGATATCGATTTACCGAAAAAGTTTGATAAAGCAGCAATCTACAAAAAAAGACTAGATCACATTATGATCTAGCTTTTCAAACTTTCCCTATTGAAAAGACGCCCGAATCTCCTCCAACACCTCATCAATATTATCCTTCGTAATAACAATACCGAAGTCTTTCGGGACGTTGCTATCTTCCTCATTTACAACTTTATGCGCAATCAACTTTCCAACTTCCGGTCTGAAATGATGCCCATCCATATAGTTATCTAAATTCGTTGTAACGGAATTAAGATACATGAAATGGTGCACTTCTCCAAATACATCTACAGCGTCATGAAGCCATTTTTTATAATCTTCCCATCGCCCTGATTGAATCATCGTACGGAACAGAGGCTCTGAAACAGGCGTTGTAAAAATATAAAACTTCGTGTTCGGATTATGAGCCTTTACTGTTCCTAATATTTCTTTCATATTTTGATACTCATAATTCCCGCCATAAATCTCTTTACTAAACTTATCTACTTGCGCCGCTATTTGCGCATCACGTTCTTCTTTCGTATAATCGCGCATCGATTTTATATTCTCTCGATTGTACCGGTCAAGATTCGTACTATGATGGGTGGAATTTGCAATTGTATTCTTTGAATAAGTAATCCCGTCCATACTTACATACGATTTAATCGGATACAATAAACTTTGCGCCTGCTTAATATACGCTTCTGGTTTATCAAAACCAATTTCCCTATTTTTGTTCGTTCCAAGGAAATCTAAACCAAGTACAATAGACTCGAGTCCACTACCTTTTTGTTCTTTTGCATATTCAATATATGCATCATACTCACGCGGATCTGTACTGCTTACCGCATAATTAAATGCGTTTAACCCGGTGAAGTCATTCTCGTTAATAAAAGTCGTTCTACTACTTCCAAGTATAACTCCATCATATGTAAACGGACGGTACGTTATATAATTTGTTTTCTGTTGTCTCTCGTTAAACCCGTACTGAACATCATTCCACTTATTTTTATGCGGGAATAACCAAAGTGAATCTATATAGCTATTAAATATCCCGACACCTGCCAGAGGAACAAAAACACATACAAAAACGAAAATAAGCCAATGTTTGTTTTTCATATTCTCCACCTAGAAATTAAAGTATAAAAACTCACTAATACTCGTTAAATGTAACACGCTATATACGAGCAATACTGCAGTAAATAAAGCAGTCCATACATTCGGACGGAATGAATCTTTTAACTGAATTGAATTTTTTAAGAAGAAACTAATACATAACGCTCCGAAAATATACGCTACCATTTTTGGATCTAATAAAGAGACATGGTACCCTTCACTAAATGAAACACCGTACTCTTTTAAAAATTGCAGCTTCTCTATTATAAATGCTGGGAATACGCTATTTGCTAATTCGATTCCATTTAGTCCGAACATTCCTTTTAACACTTTCACCGCATCATGCATAGATGTTGCCCTAAAGAATACCCACGTTATATTAATGAAGAAAAACGTAACGAACCAACCAGCAAAGGCTGGCATGCGCCCTCCTGCTTTACTCCATAGGCGATGAATAACAGAAGCCAAACCGTGCAAGAATCCCCAAAAAACAAATGTCCAACCAGCTCCGTGCCAAAGTCCACTTATTAAAAATACAATCATAATATTTACGTATGTACGCGTAATTCCTTTTCGATTTCCTCCTAGAGAAATGTATACGTACTTCGTTAAAAACTGGCTAAGCGTCATATGCCAACGATGCCAAAAATCTTGTATATTCACTGCTTTATACGGTGAATTGAAGTTTTGAGGTAATTTAATATTAAACATTAAAGCGATTCCAATTGCCATATCACTATATCCACTAAAATCAAAATACAATTGGAACGTAAACGCTAACGACGAAAGCCATGCTTCGACAAATGTTAATGATTGCTGCACATCAAACCCTTCATGTACAAGGGGAGATAATACATCTGCAATACCTACCTTTTTGAAAATACCAACTGCAAATACAAATATACCAAGAACGATATACTTCGATTGCCAGCGCTTTTTACTATCGTCAGCAAACTGCGGCATAATTTGCGCATGATGCACAATCGGCCCTGCAATAAGCTGCGGGAAAAACGTTACAAACAATGCGTAATCAAGAAAATGACATGCCTTCGTTTCCCCGCGATACGTATCTACTAAAAATGCGATTTTTTGAAACGTATAGAAACTAATCGCGAGCGGTAACGTTAATGATAATAATGTAAAATGAGTTCCAATTAATGCATTAACATTTTGTAAGAAAAAATCATAATACTTGAAATAACTAAGCATTCCTATATTAAATATTAACCCTACCGTTAAAAGAAGTTTACTCTTATGTTTTACGAGCCTCATTCCGATAAAGTAGTTCACAATGAGCGACACTAACATAAGCGGTAAATATTTCACATTCCAATAACTATAGAAAAATAAAGAGGCCGCAACGAGCCAAGCTTTCGCTAATGTAGCATGTCCAAATTTATTTAATAGAAAATATAAAAGAAATGCTATCGGTAAAAATAAAAAAATAA
Source organism: Bacillus sp. P4_E1 (assembly GCF_056401715.1). Lineage (NCBI taxonomy): Bacteria > Bacillati > Bacillota > Bacilli > Caryophanales > Bacillaceae > Bacillus > Bacillus sp. P4_E1. The sequence goes on along the minus strand of NZ_JBFUIV010000003.1, from coordinate 155,832 downwards.
ACTCAAATGAGTTAAATAACACACCATCTCTTCCCTTCTAAACAAATCACACCTTATTCATCTTATCTTATCCAAATAGTGAGTGTCAAAAGGATTCCGCTCCCCTTTTCTTCTATTATATATAATAATCATTTTAATCGAATTATTAACATGATAAAATATTAAAGGCGCTTTTATATAAAAGAATATATAATAGAAATGTCGGTTTTTTGCACGAAATGTATTTTGAAAAAAGTGAGGAGAGTCCTTTGGTATTTAGTAGTTCTGTTTTCTTATTTATCTTTTTACCTCTCGTATTATTTTTCTATTTTATAGTGCGTGCCGAGCTACGTAATTTCGTATTACTTGCATTTAGTTTAATTTTCTATGCATGGGGAGAACCTCGATTCGTCCTCTTAATGCTCTTTTCTATTATATTAAACTACTGCTTCGGCCTACTCGTGCATCATTATGATAAACGAAAAAATATGAAAGTCACATTTTTAATTATGGCTGTGGTCGGAAATATTTTATTACTTTCTTATTTTAAATATATTTCATTTTTCACAGACATTTTAAACAACGCTTTACATTTATCTATCCAGGTGGAACCTATTCCACTACCAATTGGGATTTCATTTTATACATTCCAAGCGATGTCATACGTCATCGATATATACCGTAAAGATGGCGCAGTTCAAAAGAATCCACTTAACTTAGCACTATATATATCAATTTTCCCGCAGCTTATTGCCGGACCAATCGTTCGTTACAATATCGTTGCTGATCAAATTAAAACGCGCATCCATTCTTTTGAACGATTTACAGAAGGTATCCAAATTTTCGTTTTAGGATTAGCGAAAAAAATGTTAATCGCCAATCAAGTTGGATTTGTCGCAGATAAAATCTTTGCCTTACCACCGTCTGAAATGAGCGCTGGAACGGCTTGGATTGGTATTATCGCCTATACACTTCAAATCTATTTCGATTTCTCAGGATACTCTGATATGGCAATTGGACTTGGAAAAATGTTCGGATTTGATTTCCCGAAAAACTTCAATTATCCGTACATCTCGAAATCCATTTCAGAATTTTGGAGAAGATGGCATATTACACTAGGCTCTTGGTTCCGCGACTATATATACATTCCGCTCGGCGGAAACCGTGTATCCAAACTAGCAAATTACCGTAACCTCTTCATCGTATGGGGATTAACCGGTTTATGGCACGGAGCAAGCTGGACATTTATCGCCTGGGGATTATATTACGGCTTTATTATCTCGATTGAAAAAGCTGGATTCGAGAAAATATTAAATAAGCTATGGAAGCCGCTGCAACATGCATATGTACTAATCATCGTTATGATCGGTTGGGTCTTCTTCCGAGCTGATAACTTCGCATACTCGTTCCAATATTTAAAAGCGATGTTTGGCATAGAGAGGCAATCTTTCATCGATGACAACACAATGCTCTATATACATGAATACATTGTCATATTTATCATCGCCTTTATCGCAGCGACACCAATTTTAAAACGTGTTAAAAACATATTAGAACTTGCACCAAAAACGTATACATTCACGATGCAAGTTGTACGTCCTATATTATTACTAACATTATTTATGGTTTCGATTATGTATTTAATTAATTCGACGTATAATCCATTTATTTACTTCAGATTTTAACTTATCCCGCTATTTTCCGGGCAGTAAGACCCCCACCTCAAAATTCAGCGAAAGCAAAGAAGTTAGGTTGGGGTCGGGCTGCCTGTAAAAGTCCGATTGGTTAAGGCTAATAATCAGTGGGGACGAACCAAACCCCCACTGATTAAAGTTTCACTTTATGTAGGAAGGAAAAGTTATTATGAAAAAATTGGGGAACATCGTCCTATTTATCGGTTTTCTCACCATTATCTTTTCATTTGGCATATTATCGCTTCTCAAAACTGACCGAGCAGTTTCGCCCGTTGAAAATCGTCCGCTCGCTCAAAAACCAGCTCTTACAAAAGAAGTTGCCTTAAATGGTAGTTTCTTTAAAGACTTTGAGACATATACAAACGATCAATTAATCGGAAGAGATGATCTCATAAAAAACTATACACTTACCCAAATTAAAATGGGCAAGTCTCTCATTAACGATATTATTCTAACTGATGATAAATGGCTTCTAAAAAACCCTGCTTGGGCTACAAAATATAATGAGATTGACCAAGCTATGCCAGCTGTAAACGACTTATCTCAGTTTTTAAAAGAACAAAATATTGAGTTTTACTTTGCTTTACCACCGTCCAAAACGAATGCCTTATCATTTAAATTACCTTCTCATATTCACACATATGCACAGGAAAATTTAAATTATTTTCTAAATAAGCTTCCAGCGGACGTAAAGCCAATTAAACTCATGGAACATTTTAAGAAAAACTATACAAATGAAGAAATACAAAGTATGTACTTCAAAACAGACCATCACTGGAATATGGATGGTGCCTTCTTAGGCTATCAATATATAATGAACACAATCGCGCAACAATCTTCTATATATAAAGGAAAAGAAATAAAAACAGAAGATTACACTCGTACTTGTGCTCCAAATAAACATCTAGTCGGAAGCTTTAACAACCAGCTATACCAACTGATCGATGCGACTGGAGAAAAACTATGCTACTACACACCGAAAGACGGTTTCAACTTTACGAGCGTAGCCGCAAAAGATGTAAATGGCACTGTATATCGCACATTAGATGAACTATACGGCGTAGAAAAACAAAATGATACAACATCATACGCAGGTTATTATGCAAATGACTATCCAGAAATCGTTATCGAAAACAACAATGCACCAAATGATGTACGAGCTTTAGTCCTAAAAGACTCATTCGCAAACGCAATCGTGCCTCACTTAGCACAAAGCTTCAAACACACATCCATCCTCGACCTTCGTCACTATCACGAAAAGGATGTATATCAATACATTAAAGACAACAACATTAACATGGTATTGTTTGTGTATAGTGATTCGAATTTGAGTGGTGATATGTTTAAGTTTAAAAAATAAAAGAATCCTCTTGTAAATCATTTACAAGAGGATTCTTTATATTAATCCCGTTATTTGCGGCAAAAAAAGTCAGTGGGGATTCATCCCCACTGACTTTTCACTTTATCTATAATCGAATTATAGATTTGGGTTGTTAAGCACGTTCACGTGTACAGCTTGTGAACCGATTTCGCTTGTTAGATCGTCCTTATCTCCTAATACTTTGAATACTAATGTACCTTTGTCAGTGTACTTAGTAGTTAAAGTATTGTAGATGTCTGCACTGAAGTTTGGAAGTGCAGAATCACTTGTTTGAGATACTGTTACATGACCAAGCTCTTGATCGAATATATCGAAGTGAGAATTGCCATTTGTATCAAGATAAAGTTTACCTTGGTTGTCACCAGATTTTACAACACGTACTTTATGTTGTGTTTCTTTCGTTAAGTTAATACCTTTAACGATATCATCATTGTTACTTCCTTCAAGTTCTAACACAGTACCGACGTTAATTTTCTTCTCAACGAAGTTTTCTGTTTTAACTGGTTTGAAGTTTACAGATTTAATTGCGATTTTCTCTTGAACGATTTCTAGTGTCGCTTTACCAGCAGTTGCACCATTTTTCGTTAAGTGGATATCAACTTTACCTGGTTTTAAACCTTTAACAACAACTTTATTTCCAACAATTTTAGCTGTAGCTACCGCTGGATTTTTAGATTCAACTACATAGCCTTCTAAGTTTTCAGGATCAGAGTATACGCGATCTGAAGTGTACTTAGATAATTGATACTCAACTGTGTTAGAAACATTTAGGTCAAGTTTTGAATCAGGTGATTCGCCGTATTTACCTACTTTAGATACAAGTTCAAAGTTTTTAAATGCAACGTTACCTTCTGTTACGTTCACATATAATGAACCTAAAGTATCACCGTTACCGTTTTGGAAGTGAACTGTACCTTCGCCTACTTCGTTACCTGTAATACCAACAGTTTTTGTACCAATTGAACCAGCAGTAGTTGTTACTACATCTAATCCACCCTCAGCAACTACACCTGTTTTTGGAAGAACTTCTTTAATTGCAGCTGTGTTAGCACCAAATGGATCGCCATATTGGTCAGTTGTTACAAATGTAACAGGTAATGTTTTATTTTGAACAACTTGTAATTTATCTGGGTTAGCTTTTACTGATTTTAATTTACGAGAATCAGTCGTTACTTTAAATTTAACATCTTTTGTAACGTCGCCTACTTTAATAGTAAGTGTAGCTTCACCAGCAGCCTCAGCAGTAATATAGTTGTTTACTACAGAGATAATACCGTGATTTGAAGATTTAATGCTAATTGAGTTTGGATCAACTACTTTATCTTCTCCAGCAATTGTAGCAACTACATTATGGATTTGTGCTTTTTCACCAACTACTAACGTTTGGCTGTTTAGCTTGAAGTCTTTTCCAGTAAGTGTATTACCGTATACGACACCGTTTTTATCCGCATCTACCGCAAATGCAGTATTTTTAATTGCAGAAGCTGGTGTATCAAGGTTTTTCACTGTAATAATACCAGTATTAGAAACCGTTAAACCACCACGTTTTGTAACTTGTACTTCTACTTTATAGTCACCGTGTGGAAGACCAACACCAAGTTTACCTGTAGAAGAAGTTGACTCTCCATTCTCAAAGATTCCTGCTGGTGAACCATCTAAGTTATTTGCTACAAATTTGACGTCATGGCTTGCTAAGTTTAAGTACTCAACATCGGCGTTACCTTTTTCATCGTTTAATTTGAAGGCAACTGCTTGACCAGCACGATCATCATCAAATGTTAATTTTTCTACAGCTAATTTTTTAACTTCGTATACGAATTTCGCTACGAATGATTGATCTTTCACTTTTACAGTAAGATCTTTATTTGGAGCAACTTTACCACCTAGTGTTACAGTTGCAGATGTACCGTCAGCACTTGCTTCAATCGCAACTGCTTTGTCACCTTCAAGAGTTACTTCATCAGCAGAAAGTTTATCTAAACCAGTTCCTGTTAATGTTAATTTCGTTGGTTCAGAAATTTTCACATCAGTTACATATGCTTGTGTGCTATCTGGTTTTGCGAATTTTTTATCTGTTAATGCGATAAATTGAGCTGCTTCTGCACGAGATACAGATTTTGTTGGCTCCCATTTGCCGCCAGTACCTACAGAGATTCCAAGATTAATTAGGATGTTAGCTTTTTCTTCACCCCAAGTATCTCTTAAATCATCAAATGTCGTAACTAACTCGCCGTTAACTTTATCTTTTAAGTTATAAGCACTTACTAACATAGATGCGAATGAAGCACGGTCAATCTTTCCTTCTGGATAGAAGTTTTCTTTTCCATCACCTTTAACGATACCTGCTTTTTCTACTGCTGCGATATATTTAGCAGCCCATGTATTTTTAGCATCTTTGAAAGATGGCTGAGCATTTTCATCAACTGGTAAACCTAAAATTTTAGTGAAAATAACAGCTGCAGAAGAACGATCGATTGACTCGTTCGGACCATATGTACCGTCTGGTTTACCTGTAATTGCGCCTTTTTCTACTAAGTAGTTAATAGAACCTTCTGCCCAATGACCAGCTGGAACGTCTGGGAATGATTTACCTGCTGCTGCTACTGGAGATACAACTCCTGCTACCATTGCTGCTGTCATTGTACCTGCGATTACTTTTTTGTAAGAGTTAGTCTTTGCCATTTTATTATTTTCCTCCTTCAGGACTATGTGCTACTAGTTTCATATCATATGTAATTTGAAAACTAGTTACTTAAAAAGCCATAAAACAATTAAAATACAAAATATCATGCGAAAAGTAGTTCACATAATAAAATGATACAAACCGTTAAATGTAAATATAAGGTTTAAATACCATTTTTTGAAACAAGTTCATCATACTATACAAAACTATTCGTTATCAAGAACTTTCTCAAAAGAAGATTCGACACATTCTGATAATTCAGTCTTTTTATTGTATTATTAAGATATTAATAATACTAAAATATAGAAATGAACAAACTTTTTTCCTAAAAACTACTATCACCGCGCTTCGTATATTTTTCATATCAAATACACAATTGGAATTATAGCACATATTTCCACTTCATCACCTAAATGTTTTTTACAATAAATACAATTTTCAGACTTCATTCGACTTAAATTATTGTAATTCGACATTTTCTACTTCTTTTCGAATGTTTTTTCAACGAAAAAAGGTGTTAATTTACAAAAAATTTACATATTAATAGGGTATTTTTCTATTTTTGAAAACGCTGTCATTTTATTTCTCAATAAACTAACTATCAATCTTCAAAATATGATCACTTTTTCACAGATTGTTTTATATGAAAATTAGACCATAAAAAAAGAGCCCACATAATGTGGACTCTTTCCATTGAAATAAATTTCAATTAGCGAGCTACTGTTACTGGTTTGAAAGCAACAAGTTTGTTAGCTGCTGTATCAACTGTATTTAAAGTTGCATTATCTTTAAGTTCTTTAGTTTTAAGTGTTAATGTACCAGTTGCTAAGTTAACATCTGTTGGAGCTGTTACTTTAAGTACTACTTCTTTAGCTGCTTTGTCATCAGCTTTTGCTACTGTTAACGCTACACCATTTAGGTCAATAACAAAGTCAGTTGCATCAACGTTCACAGCTTCAGAGAATGTTAAAGTAATTTCTTTAGCGTCAACTTTTGTAATTTTAGCTGACTGGAATTCAGGAGCTTTTGTATCTACAACGTTTAATAATAGGTTTTTCGTACCCATTTTCACTCCGTCTTTGTTTGCAACATTAGCTACTGTAAATTTAACTGTTTCTGATTTTTCGAAAGTAAATGTAGATGGTAACTCAATAACTGCATTTGTACCGTCTAATACGATTAGAGCACCTTCTGGTAATTTAGCACCAGCTAATGTGTAATTGTTTACATTAGAAGCTGATTCAGCTACTTGGCCACCTTTTACTTCTTTATCAAAGTTTACTGTAATTTTATTTGTAGCTTTATCAAAAGCCACGCCTGTTACTGCTGGAGCTACTTTATCTGTTTCTTTTTCAGATTCTTTTTCTACAACTTTCACTTCTTTAGTAAATGCTGCAGACTCATTACCAGCTGCATCTTTTACAAGACCTTTTGTAGCAGCTACTTTGTAGTTACCTTTTGCTGGGAATGTTAATGTAATACCTTTGCTGTTGTCTTTTGCTGCTTCGATTGTCACCTCACCAGTTACATCTCTGCTTGTATCTAAATTGATTACACGAATTTTTCCGTCTTGTTTAGTTACATCTTTATCAAAAGTAAATGTAGCTTCTTTATTTTGATCTGCCACAACTTTAACTAAGTTAGGAGCTACAACATCTTTTGTAACTTTTACTGCTTTAGATACTTTAGTACCTACATTGTTTGCTAAATCTTTGTAGCCAACAAATTCAACTGTAAGATCTGCAGCTGTTTCTTTATCTGTAAGAGCACCCGGTACTGTAACAAGCGCTTTTGTTTTATCTTGATCAAGAGCAATTGTAGCCTCTTTTACTACTGTATTACCTTTTTTTACAACTACTGTACCTTGTGCAGAAAGTTCCTCTGTAAATGTAGCTTCTAATGTAGCTGTACCATTAGCAAGGTCTTTTACTTTAATTTCTTTTACTTCTGGAGCTGTAGTGTCTTTTTCTACTTTATAAGTAGCTTTACCTTCGTACATTTCCATTGCGTTACCTGATAAATCTTGAGCACCCGTTACGATAACTGAGAATTCTTTACCGTTCTCAAGGTTTAAAGTGTTAGTAGAAGTGAAAGTATTATTTTCAACTTTACCTTCTACTTTTTGACCGTTAACAATTACAGTTACAGCTTTTGCTGTATCTAATTTTTCACTAAATACTACTTTAACTTTTCCGTCTGGAGTAGATACTGTAGATACAGTTGGAGCTACTTCGTCATTAAAGAAGATAACTTCTAATGCTTTTGGAATTTCTTTACCATCAGCAGCTTTTAAGCCTTCAACAGTTAGAACGTAAGCTTCTTTATTTTTAAGTTTTGCATCTCCATCTAAAGTTACGATTACAGATTTTTTATCTTCACCGATTTTTGCAGTAACTGCTGTTGCATTAGTTCCTTGAGAAAGAGTGAATTTCGCGTTCTTCACATCTTCTTCTTTCACTGTAGCACCAAGTTTAACTTCGATCTCTTTAGCGTTGATTGCTTTAATAGACTCAACTTTAGCTTCTTCTTTTTGTCCGAACTTCTTGTCAGTCATAGCAATAAATTGTGCTGCTTCTGCTTTAGTTAGAATTTTATCTGGCTCCCATTGGCCGCCAGTACCTACAGAAATTCCTAATTCAACTAGGATGTTAGCTTTGTCTTTACCCCAGCTAGTTTCTAAGTCTTTGAATTTAGTTTCTGGAGTACCAGTTACTTTAGTGTCTAATTTGAAAGCCGGTACAAGCATTGCTGCCATAGAAACGCGGTCGATTTTTCCGTTAGGATCGAATATGCCGTTACCTTTACCTTTAACTACACCAGCTTTTTCTACAGCTGCGATAATTGGAGCAGCCCAGCCCTCTTGAGCGTCAGTGTAAGATGGTTTAGCATTTGGATCGATTGGTAAGTTTAAGATTTTAGCCATCATTGTAGCTGCTTCTGCACGAGTGATTTCTTTTTCAGGCTCGAACATTCCTGTGCCATTACCTGCAATTGCGCCTTTTTCTGCTAAGTAGTTAATAGAATCAATTCCCCAGTGATCAGCTGGAACGTCTGGGAATGATTTTCCTGCTGCTGCTACTGGAGAAACAACACCTGCTACCATTGCTGCTGTCATTGTACCAGCGATTAATTTTTTGTAAGAGTTAGTCTTTGCCATTTTATATATTTCCTCCTTCAGGAATGTAATACTAGTTCCATAATGTTTTAAATAGATATTCTATTTAATGTTGAAACTAGTAAATATAAATGTAATTAAGATCCTATATATAGAAATGATTCCATAATATAGAACAATAAACATATTACACCGTTTTTACCCGAATTTAAATTCTTAAATTCGACAAAAAAGTGAATTTTCGTAATTCTAACGTTCATTCTTTCGACTTTCAATTCAAATAACTCGATTATAAAATCAGAATATTTTAAATGTACGAAACAATACGTCAGAACTACATTTGAGCAATATTTGTATAACCATTTACAACTATAGCAGAAAAACGTTTACAATTTCAATATCCAACTATGAAGATATTACGACATTAATCGACACGATGTTTCTGTAATTTTCGACATCATTCTTAACTTCATTTTTCTGAACAAAACCCGCCTCGTTATCCAAGTGTTTTTGTATAAAACGCTTTATACCGATATTCTTTATATGCTAATGTTAAGATTTTAAGATTAAGAACCACTAAAAACATACATATTCAGGAAAAATAAAACTCGAATCTTTTGTTTTTTTCGACATTATTCTACATTTTTTATATTTTTTGTCGACATTTTATTTTTTTCAATACGCTTCTCTTTCAAACTTTTACTTACATAGCAAAAAAGAACAGGTGATCCCTGTTCTTTTTTCTACTCAATTATTGAATAAAAAGAGGAATGGCCTCTATTCCATTCCTCTTTTTATAGACTCTTTTGCATGCAAGTCATTAATAATATATTTGGACGCTATGGAAATTTGCTCTCGCAATTCCTCTACCCTTTGTCCTAACGTTTCCTGTACATATTCTGTCTGCTCTAATTGCTTAATCGCCATACTATGTAATGTTTCTGTCGTCCAGTCTCCATCCACATTCCCAATAATCGGCTGATTTACTTGTTGTAAAAACGAATCGATCTTTGGATCATACGAAATTCCAACCATAGGCGTGTTTGCAACTGCCGATAATATAAGAGCATGCAGTCTCATTCCTATTAAAAGAGAGCATTCTGATAAAATAGAGATTTTCTCATGAATATCCATTTTATAAGGGAGCATGTGCGCTTCTTCTCCCATCAAATTAATGATATCCCTTGATGCATTTTGATCAAATGGTCCATGCATCGGTACAAATAAAATATGATATCCCTCTTGCTTAAGCTTTTTCAGCGTATCTGCTAACTTCTTCATATAATCTTCTTTTGCATCCCAGTACCTTACACTAACCGCAACGACCTTTCCTTGCAGCGCATGTTTTTGAAGCCAATCGGATTTCTTTTCTTCTGGCTGACAAGCTAATACTGGATCTGGAACAAGTTCGATGTCTTTCTTAATACCAATTTCTTTTAAGTACAAAAAAGAGTCTTCATCACGTACTGATATATATTCAGCCTTTGATACATGCCATTTCACTAATAAACGATTTTGCTTCTTCGTAATAGGTCCGATTCCTTGGGCGTAAATATAATACGGCTTTTTCAAAAAACGGGCAAGCCGCATAATACCCGTATAGTATAAAATACTCTTAATACTCGTCTTATCTTGTAAGAGACTTCCGCCTCCGCTAATTAAACCATTACTTCTCTTTATTTCTCGGTAAATCGCTCTTATATCCCATCGGTTTACTGCTTCTACACCGTACATTTTTCTTGTATAGTCGGGGTCATTTGAAAGTACAACAAGCTCAAGAGTAGGATCCTCTTCATGTAGCGCTTTAATAATTGATTGCAAAATTGCTTCGTCCCCAACATTATAAAAACCATAATATCCTGATAAAACTAACCGCACTCTTAATCTCCTCCAACATTTCGCAATCAACTCTTTTTGTAATTAAACAAATTGTTATCCATTCCTTGCCGAGAAAGGTTTGATAACTTCAAATTGATTTCTTTCACAAACATCTAACAAGTCATACCCATGTATAATATTGTTCATTTTCTATAATCAACGATTTTATTTACGTAAAAATGGAATTTGTTCTTTCGATATCCAGTTTAGTTTCAATGCACATATGCCATATAACACTGAAGCTATACTTAGCGCTACAGCACTATATATCATTGCTAAAATCCTGGAATCTGTCACATTGATTAATGTAGACCCAAAGTATAATGCTATACCTAAAATACTAGATACTCCAATCACAGCCAAAAATTTCCCTATAGCTATTGGATAGGAAAGATCTTTTCTAATATAAATATGATTTGCGATACAAATCATTATATAAATAATTAGAGTACTATACGCTGCTCCATTTATACCGAATTGGTTTACTAGCGCTATATTTAATACAATTTTTACAAAACTTACACCGATGACAATCCATGCTGCTTGCATCGAACGATTAATCCCTTGCAAGATTCCTATTGATAATACCATAAGTGATGTGAAATACGAGCTACCAATTAAAATAGCTAACATGCCACTTCCTTTTGTATCTGTAAATAACGCAACATTAAGCGGTACTGCAAGCGCCATAAGCCATATCGTTATCGGCATTGTTAAAACGTGTGCAAACTCATTTGTACGTTTTACTGTCAGTTTAGCTAAAGCTATATCTTTTTTTGTTAAAGCAGCTGTTAATAATGGAATTAACGGAAATACTATCGCACTTGCAAATACAACGATTAATTGCGTAAATGCAAAACCACGGCTATATATACCAAATTGTTCCTGAATCGTTGTAGAAGATTCATGTAGCACATGTGGAATTGTTACAGAATCAACTAAATTTAAAACAGGCATCGATAACGCTCCGATTGCAATTGGAATTGAAACACGAAGTATGTTTTTCGCGTTTGTCTTAAAATCTTGTAATGAATATGTTTCGCTCTTATAGCGATACGTGCTTTTCACATATTTCATTCGCAAATATATGAGTGACGTAATAACACCAAAACAAGAACCAATCATTGCTCCGCCTGTTATGATATCACTACCTTTATTCCAATATACAAATATATAGGCTATTGTTAGCATAAAGAACACGCGAATCAACTGTTCAATTACTTGCGATACACCAGTAGGTATCATATCTCCAAACCCTTGGAAATATCCACGGTACACTGCCATATACGGTGCGATTAATAAAGCAAACGAAGTAACAATTAATGGTAGCCTCGTCTCTTGTCCACCAAGCATATTTGCAATGCTACTCGATCCAATGATAATAATTAAAAATCCGAGCACCCCAAATATAACACCGATAATAGATGCGGACGTAAACAATTTAGCTATTCCGTCACGATCATTCTTTTCATGAAGATCAGCTATTAACTGTGATATTGCTAGCGGGACTCCCGCTACTGATAAAGTTAAGGCTATCATATATACAGGAAAAACAAGGCGAAAAATCCCAAGTACTTCATCCCCTGCTATATTTTGCAATGGGATTTGGAAAAAACTCCCCACTACTTTCGATATAAACGTTGTAACGGTTAAAATCGCAGCGCCTTTTACAAACTTTTTATTCATCTTCTATCTCTTTTCTTTCAATATATAATCTACATAAAATATTAAATCCATATTATTCATTCATCTTGAGAATCATCACTTTATCTCATTTAGTTATCATACCAAATTTCTTATATATTGAATACTCTCTTTCTTTTTATGTTTTAAATATAATATGTGCCATATATATGTTTTTTTATCCAGTATTTTCTTCAATTTACTACTTCTACTTGTTCAGGATAAACATGTGCTATAATGTAGCTATTGTCAGTAAGAGGAGTGTTTACAACATGCTGAATTCGGTAAAGAAATTGTTAGGAGATTCTCAAAAGAGAAAGCTAAAAAAATACGAACAACTCGTTCAAGATATTAATGATTTGGAAAAACAAATGGCTGATTTACCTGACGAAGAATTACGTCACAAAACTGTCACATTCAAAAGTATGCTTACGGATGGTAAAACAGTTGATGATATAAAAGTAGAAGCATTCGCTGTTGTACGCGAAGCCGCAAAACGCGTGCTTGGATTACGCCATTACGATGTACAGTTAATCGGAGGACTTGTATTACTAGAAGGTAATATTGCGGAGATGCCAACTGGTGAAGGAAAAACATTAGTTTCCTCTCTCCCAACATATGTACGTGCCCTTGAAGGAAAAGGCGTTCATGTTATTACTGTAAACGATTACTTAGCGAAGCGTGATAAAGAGTTAATTGGCCAAGTTCATGAATTTCTAGGCTTACAAGTTGGATTAAATATTCCTCAAATCGATCCTTCTGAAAAGAAACTTGCGTACAAAGCTGATATTACATACGGTATTGGAACAGAGTTTGGCTTTGACTATCTTCGCGATAATATGGCTGCTTCACAAAATGATCAAGTTCAGCGCCCCTATCACTTTGCTATTATCGATGAGATTGATAGCGTTTTAATTGATGAGGCGAAAACGCCACTTATCATTGCTGGGAAGAAATCAGGTAGCTCTGATTTGCATTATTTATGTGCAAAAGTTATTAAATCATTCCAAGATACCCTTCACTATACATACGATGCAGAATCGAAATCAGCTAGTTTTACAGAAGACGGTATTACAAAAATAGAAGATTTATTTGACATCGATAACTTATATGATTTAGAGCATCAAACTCTATACCATTATATGATTCAATCATTACGTGCCAATGTCGCTTTCCAGCTTGACGTTGACTATATTGTGCATGATGAAAAAATACTACTTGTAGATATTTTCACAGGACGTGTTATGGATGGTCGCTCTTTAAGTGACGGCTTACATCAAGCACTAGAAGCAAAAGAAGGTTTAGAAATTACAGAAGAAAACCAAACACAAGCTTCTATTACAATTCAAAACTTCTTCCGTATGTATCCGGCATTATCAGGTATGACAGGTACCGCAAAAACGGAAGAAAAAGAATTCAACCGTGTATATAATATGGAAGTTATTCCAATTCCAACGAACCGTCCTATTCTTCGTGAAGATAAAAATGACGTAGTATATGTAACAGCTGATGATAAATATAAAGCTGTGCGTGAAGAAGTTCTAAAACAGAATAAGCAAGGACGCCCTATTTTAATTGGGACGATGTCTATCTTGCAATCTGAAACTGTTGCTCGTTATTTAGATGAAGCAAACATAAAGTATCAATTATTAAACGCTAAAAGTGCAGAGCAAGAAGCAGACTTAATTGCAACTGCTGGGCAAAAAGGTCAAATTACAATCGCTACCAATATGGCAGGCCGAGGTACTGATATTTTACTAGGTGAAGGTGTCCACGCCCTTGGTGGATTACATGTAATTGGAACAGAACGTCATGAATCTCGCCGCGTTGATAACCAGCTTAAAGGACGAGCTGGTCGCCAAGGTGATCCGGGAAGCTCTCAATTTTTCCTATCTTTAGAAGATGAGATGCTAAAGCGCTTCGCTCACGAAGAAGTAGAAAAGTTGGAAAAATCACTGAAACCTGACAAAACGGGGCTTATTAATACATCTAAAGTTCATGATTTTATTAACCGTACACAATTAATTTGTGAAGGTGGTCATTTCTCAATGCGTGAATATAATTTAAAATTAGATGACGTAATTAATGATCAACGTAATGTTATATACACACTACGTAACAACCTTCTAAAAGAAGAAACAAATATGATAGAACTTGTTATTCCAATGATTGAACACTCTGTGGATGCAATTGCTAAGCAGCACCTTTTCGAAGGAATGCTTCCTGAAGAATGGGATTTCACTAGTTTAACAGCATCTATTAAAGAAGTTTTAGCGGTTGAAACTTTGCCGCCATTATCTGCGAACGACGTACATTCGCCTGAGGATTTACAAATCGTTTTAAAAGATACAATTTCTAGCTATATCGAACGTGTACAAGAATTAAATGACCATGCTGATTTACAACAATCACTGCGCTACGTTGGTTTACACTTCCTAGATCAAAACTGGGTAAATCACTTAGATGCAATGACTCACTTGAAAGAAGGTATTGGCTTAAGACAATATCAACAAGAAGATCCAACTCGCCTTTACCAAAAAGAAGGTTTGGATATTTTCTTATACACTTACGGTAATTTTGAAAAAGAAATGTGCCGATATATCGCGAGACATTTAGCAGTTCCAGAAAACGTACAATCATGAGGTGAAAATTTATGTTATCATTCCTGAAAAAGGCAAAGAAAAAAGGAAAAGATACTACTGTTTCTAGTAATCAATTATTTGGACAAGAAGAAACTACTTCTCAAAACAAAACGGTAAAGCCAGTTCTTTACTTCCATCCTAGCTGGGGTGACGTAGCACAAGAACAAAAATACATTTATCAATTTTTACATAAAGAATTACCACGTTTACAAGAATATCAAATTTCTTTATCAGGAATTGAAATTGAAAAACGTGATGGCGCATACGATGTAGCTGCATTCATTCGCAGCAGTGTCCCAAAATCAATTTCTTTCGAAGAAGTTACATTACTTCTATTAAACAAAGATAAAAAGCTGTGCGCACGTAAAACATTTAACTTATCTGCACTTGGCGATATTCCTGAAAACGTGAATATGCCTTTCGTATTTACATTTGAGCAAGAAACAATAACGGAAGCTGAACTATCTCAATCAGATTGGGAATTAGCTTTCGAACTTGAAAGTAAGCATCAACTAGATTTAGATCCATCTTGGGAATCTCAGTTACCTGAAGCAAGCAAAGATGCTTTACGTAATTTTGTAGACAATTTAACACCTCCAAATGAAGGTGAAATTAACTTCCTAGGTTTACAAGCCGCACTGAAAGAGAACGGCGATTTACATACAACACTTCTAATTCGTAACGGCTGTAAAGATAACATTCAACTAGAACAACTTCCTCTTCATATTGAAGATGCTTCTGGAGAAGTCGTTGTTAAAGGTGCTTTCACGTTACCGAATCTTGAAATTAAAGCGAATACTACAAAACCGTGGTCATTTGTTTTCCCTGCTTCATCCATCTTGAAACAAAATATGGATTTATCTAGCTGGAAAGCATTTGTACCACAAGACTAATATACAAAAAAGCCTATCCTAAAAGATGGTCATCACACCTTTAGGATAGGCTCTATTTTTTATGTAAAATCTATTTCGTTACTAATAAACGTTCAATATGATACTCAGCTTCTAGTTTACACATTTCATCTACATGCTTTACTTCGCTCTTGTTTAACAGCTCTAATTGTTCTTCGCTCGGCTGCTCACTAATAAACTCGTTAATTTTTTCATTCACTTTCATCGCTAATGCTTGATGGAAATCTGGATGTCCTTTCAACTCTTCGTCTACTTTATTAATCCAAGTTGATTTTGTGTATAAATATTGTTTCCACTGTTCAACAAATTGCTGCATATCAAATTTTTCTTCATTCCATTCAATTTCTTTCATATACTTCTCAAAAGAAACAACAATTGATCGTGTAATCCCGATCTTCACTCCATGTGGTAACTGTTTGTACATCAAATATTCCCTCCAGCTTAAAGCTCTTCCTTCTGAATATAAAGGAATCTCAAAATTCATATACCTTCTTATAATAGCACATTGCTAATCTAAGATGTTACTATACTGTGTAGAAAATCAATTGTCAACAAACGTATAACATTTAGATATAATGATTTTATACATAGTAAGCACATATACAAATAATAAGAACCTTCACACTCTATAACGCAATTCATGTGAAGGTTCTTATTGTTATATTGCCTTAACTTTTAAAAACTGCAGTTTCTCTTTTTGCTCATCATTCGCCATCATTACTATCGTCTTTTCAACATGCGGATGTACATGTTCAAGTGTCACACTCGCTCCTGCTTTATCCGATTGCTCAACAAAGTTTAATAACGCCATAGCTCCTGATACATCCATATAATGTACATCTTTCATACGCAAACTAACTGGTGACTTCACATCTTGTAAAGAAGCAAAAATACGATCTACTGATAGAAATGAAAGTGGTCCCTGAATCGTATACGTCGCTTCTTTTTCTTTTATAATAGAAGCTTTACGTTCTTTACACTTCACCATGTATATAATGAAGGAAAGAATAATGCCAAACGCAACAGCAACCATTAAATCGAATTTCACTGTCACAACCATCGTCACGAACATAACAATCACATCACCTCTTGGTGCTACATGTACTTTCTTCATGCTTTCCCAATCAAACATCCCGATGCCAGTTAAAATTAAAATACCTGATAATACAGCAAGCGGAATATATTGTACCACTGAACCGAGTCCCATAATGAAAATAAATAATATGACACTATGCATACAAGCCGACAGTGCCGTCTTCCCCCCGCTTCTTATATTGACGATAGATCTAACAGTTGCACCTGCTCCTGCTAATCCACCGAACAAACCACTCGCAATATTGCCAATACCTTGTCCGATTAACTCTTTATTACTTTTATGACGTGTCCCCGTCACATTATCCATTACGACAGACGTTAATAACGAGTCAATTGATCCTAGTAAAGCAATACTAAGTGCTGGTAATACAAGTGCTAACATGCCATTTGCGTCTAAATTCGGTACGTGAAGAGATGGCATCGCCTCTGGAATTGCACCTATTTTTTCAATCATCTTATTTAAAGAAAGAGTTCCTACAACTGGTAAGTTTACCGTAATTCCTTGTAGCATAGAAGAAAATAACGGCAACGTTACTGTAACACCTACTAATGCTACTAAGCTTGATGGAATGGCCTTAATCCATTTTCCAGAAACAATCATTACAATGATCGTTAATAACACAAGCAGAAAGCTATTTTGTACGTGCTTCATTTCACCTAAAATAATAATCAGTGCAATCCCATTCATAAACCCTGAAACAACAGGATACGGAATGTAACGAACGTAAGAGCCGAGCTTACATACACCAAATAAAATTTGAAATAACCCCGCCATCATAAATGCTATAAAACTTGCTTCTAATCCGTGAGTTGCAATAACACCTGTTGCAATAACTGTAATCGGCCCAGTAGGACCCGTTACTTGCCCCGGTGTACCGCCAAATAACGCCGCAAACAAACCTGCAAAAATTGCACCATACAATCCGACAAGTGCTCCCTCAGACGTTCCCGTTGCAGCAATACCAAATGCAATCGCTAGCGGCAAGGCAACAATCGCAACAGTAAACCCTGCTAAACATTCCTTTGCTATTTTTTGAAACATATAAATAACCACCTTCTTATAAAGTCCATGTTCCATTGTACATCTAAAACAAATCATTCGTTAGCGTATTTATAAAAAACTCTTTACAGTCTCGTGAAGTAAACGTCTACATTGATAAATAGCCTTCCCAAGTCAAACTAAAAAACAGCAATATGACGAATCTACTTTGGGAAACAAACTTGACTATGCTATAATAAACAAATTAAATCTTTTACTATATACTTGGAGGCACTATGCTAACTTTTGAAGAAAAATTATCAATTATTGAATCTTTCCCGGAATTAGAAAGAAAGAACGTATCATTAAAACGCGTAAACTTTCACTTTGAAGAAAGTCGTTTAGATAAAAAGAACGTTGTATATCATTTACATCCAAACGGAAACGGATTTGTATATGCATACTTCATTAAAGGTTATAAAACAGATGCTAAAGGTATGATTAACATCCGTGAGTTTTCAGAAGAAGAACTGCGTTCATTAATTGAAAAAGTAATTGAACGTCTATCACAGGAGCCAGAGGAAGTTGTAGCACCAATGGAACCTGCTGCAGAAGAAGAATGGAAGAACGAAGACGGTCATATCCTAACTCTTATTCAAGAGGATGACATGTGGAACGTTTACGCTGGCGTAAACTTAGACGGTACATTCAACTCTTATCCAGAAGCTGCGGAATACCTTGATGAAGAAGGTTTCTCACGCAAATAATACGTTCCTTACTACTAAAGAGGGCCGTCCCAGTTTTTTGGGGGATGGCCCTCTTTTTATTAATAGGTAGGCTATCCATTGTCTTATTTTGTAGTTAAGCCGATATATGTAGGGTTAGGCTTTTGAGACAGTCCCCCATAAAATTATGGAATCAAAACTTCTTATTTTCACTATCCCCTATAAAAATTTGAATTTGACAACTATAAGACTCAGTATTAAAAAAATCATTAACTAACTCTACTTCGATAAAACTCGCCACTTCTATATTATTTTCTTTTATATATTTAATTATGGTATTTCGACGTTCTTCCTCATTTTCTTTACTATACGCTAATGTTACATATTTCCCGCCCGGTAATACTTTTATATTTGGCATCTCTTCCATATGTACATGATCTTGTACTTTATTAAAAACATACTTTGGTTCTACATCCCACTTTTCATTGACATTATATAGAATACCCATTTCCATTGACATCTTATCTTCATACTCTTGAATGATTTTCTCTAAATTAGAATAATACAGTAACTCTTGTAAACTCCCCACTTCTTTGCATGGCGCTACAATCACATTCCGCTGCTCAACGAACTGAATACACACTTCATCACCTTTTAATATTTCCTGTGAACTCCCTACTTTCTCATTTAACCCATCAATCGTTTCAATTACCTCTTTCATTTTCTTTATATGCTCTTCCGCTTCCTCTCTCTTTAATTGTAAAAATTGCAGCAATTTATCCATATCACATTCCTTAAAAA
This sequence comes from Bacillus sp. P4_E1, assembly GCF_056401715.1. Lineage (NCBI taxonomy): Bacteria > Bacillati > Bacillota > Bacilli > Caryophanales > Bacillaceae > Bacillus > Bacillus sp. P4_E1. The sequence continues at coordinate 136,266 of NZ_JBFUIV010000003.1, read as the reverse complement.
TCTCTTGAAGTTCTACTATACTGGTATTCAACTCTCTACAGCTTTTTATAATATCAATGTGAATGAATTGATCTATAGAATAATATCTATATCCTGTTGATTCATCAACATGTTTTGGAATAAGAATCCCCATCTTATGATAGTACCTTAACGCTTTTATCGTAATATCCTTTATTTTTGCAACTTCTCCAATAGAAAATATTTTTTTCATTTGAATCTCTTCCCTCATATTTTTTCTCACACAACTATTGACTCTCCCCTTAGAGGAGACATTACTATTTATAATAAGTCATTTACATTAATAAAGGGAGTATACAATTATGAACACAGTAAAATATAGAAATCTTGTCAAAGAAGACTATGAGCCTATAAAACATTTAATTGGTGAGGCATTTGGATTTAATGAATTCATTACAGATAAAAAATTTTTAAATTCAATATTAAACTTCTACCTACACAGTTGCATTTTAGGAAGCTCCTTTAGTACGGTAGCTGAAAAAGATAATAAAATTATCGGTGTCATTTTAGGCGATTCAAAAAAAGATAAAAACCGTTTAAAGAGATTCCATAATACTGTTAGCTTTACCTTTAACACGCTGAAACTATTCATGACGAATAAAGAGAATAGAGAGTTTTTAAAAGCATTTATAAAGGTTCAAAAAACATATAAAGAACTAATTCAAGGAAAAGAAGATCATTTTCAAGGCTGTATACAATTATTCATCGTATCCGAAGAATCTAGAGGTCTTGGAGTTGGGAAATCTTTATTAAATCATTTATTCCAATACATGACAAAAGAAGAAGTAACATCTTTATATTTATATACAGATAATGAATGCAACTATGAATTTTATGACAGACAAAACTTCCAACGTATACAAGAAAAAGCAGTTAATTTTGGACCAAAAGAAGAAGATTTCAACGTATTTTTGTACCGCTATAACTTTAACTAATAGTAACATTTACACTTCAATGCTCTTTGCTAATTAGCAAAGAGCTATATTAAGTATGATATCACTCACGAGTGGTTGTCAAAAAATCATACTAGCTTAAATCCTCCAGCCAAACTCTTCTACTACTATTGTTTCAGTTCGATTAGCGTGAAAAAGAGGAAGATGTGTAACAACTTCAATTTAAAAAGGAGCGCACAACATGGAATGGATTCACGAATTATTTCAGCAATATGGGTATTATGTAGTACTTATTGGATTACTTTTAGAATATATTGCTCTTCCGTTTCCAGGAGAGCCAACATTAGCCTATGCAGGATTTTTATCACATCAAGGTGATTTAAGTTTACCAATTTTAATTATTTTATCCTTTATTGGGACAAGTGTAGGTATGACATTCCAATACTTTTTAGGAAATAAACTTGGCATGCCTTTCATTCAGAAATACGGGAAATATGTATTTTTAACAGAACGAAAAATTAATTTAACGAAAATGTGGTTTGATAAATACGGATATTTTCTAATCTTTATCGCCTTTTTCATTCCAGGCGTCCGCCACTTTACAGGATACTTTGCAGGAATTATCAACTTACCGTTTCGCCGCTTTGCGATGACAATTTATTCAGGTGCCCTATTTTGGGTATCCTTCTTCCTAATCGGTGGTTACTGGTTAGGGGAAAACTTAGAAGATATATTCATCGTACTTGAACAACACATTTGGAAAATTATCTTCGGTATTATTATCATTACGCTAATCACCCGATTTCGCAAAAAAATAAAGCATGTGATTTTAAAAGGTATAAATTAAATCTTTCATCAACAAACTTATATGCGTACAAGAATAATAAAAAGCGGGGACACATAGTCTCCACTTTTTATATACAGCCCGTTCTCAAACTAAAAACGCAAGAGCTTGACACTATTTCCTTATTAAGAAAGATAATCTTATTTGTAAAGATAGCTCCCTATTTTTTCGCGCCTTTCAACGACTCTCTCAACACAAATTTTTGCAACTTCCCGCTCGCATTACGAGGAAGTTCATCTACAAATAAGTAATGACGTGGACGTTTATAGTCTGCTAATTCATCACTTTCTTTACAATATATTTCTAAATCTTCTTCTGTAATCGCTTCATCTTTCTTTACAACAACCGCAACGACACGCTCTCCCCATAGTTCATCGGGCTCACCAAGTACCGCAACATCTAATACACCAGGGTGACTATGAAGGAAATCTTCAATTTCGCGAGGATAAATATTAACGCCGCCACTAATTACCATATCATCAACGCGGTCTGCAACGAATAAATAACCGTCTTTATCGAAGTATCCTAAATCACCAGAATGATACCAGCCTTTATACATCGATTTTGCATTTGCTTCTTCTCGATTATGATAACCAGCCATCATAGTTGGACCGCGCAAAATAATTTCCCCTACTTCATAAGGGGGCAACGTATCATCTGGCTCTGCTGGTCCATCTTCCTTCGGTTTCACAATTCGAATTTCATGGCTAAAGCACGGTGTTCCTGCTGAACCAGCTTTCGTAATTTGATCCTCTTCTACGAGAAACGCAACAACCGGTCCCATTTCTGTCATTCCGTAAATTTGGACAAGATCAATATAAAGGCGCTCTTTACATTCCTTCACTAGCGCTGGAGCCATTGCAGCCCCGCCGTATACACCGATTTTCATTGAAGTTAAATCATACTTAGTTAGATCTTTTTGCAGTAACATATTCCACATCGTTGGTGCTGCAAAAAACGTCGTAATCTTCTCTTCTTGAATTGTATGTAATACTCTATCCGTATCAAAATGATGTAAAATAACATTCTTTCCGCCAACTTGAATGCGCGGTATGATTCCAGCATTTAACTCACCGCAATGATATAAAGGTGCTACCACAAGCCCGGCGCTATCCCTGTTATATTTTATGAAATAAGTACAAATCATACTATGCTCAGCCATATCACGATGGCGATGTAGTACGCCTTTCGGATGACCAGTCGTTCCGCTCGTATAAAGCATAGAACAAAAATCCATTTCATCGACTACAATATCTACTTTCTCAGCTGATGCTTCATTTACTTTTTCATGGTAAGAACTAGCATAGGAAGGTGCATCGTCTTCCACGTACCAAAAAGACGAATTTGGAAAATCTCGTTCAATCATAGTAACTGTTGATTCGACTGCTTTTTCAAAGACAACTACTTTCGAGGCTGCATCCTGGAGGATATACGATAATTCTTTTGCTTTTAAGCGGAAATTAATTGGATTGAAGATCGCGCCAATTTTCGCACAAGCTAAGTAAACGTTTACAAATTCACGACAGTTATATAGGTAAACAGATACACAATCTCCCTTTCTTACTCCTTCTTTCAATAGAGCTTGCGCCGTTTTATTTATTTGCTCATCCCACTGTTTATATGTCCAACGAATATTTTTTTCTGGTTCTACTAACGCCTCTTTATTCGGATATTTGCCAACTGCCAAATCAAAAATTCTCCCTATCGTCATGTACATGCCAACAATTTCCCCCTTTTCTCTTTCATAAATCTATCATTTCGTCTATAAGTAGACATTGTCCTCTAATAATCTGACTAATTTTTCTGATTATTATCGACATAGTTTTACATATGGACCGTTTGATGGTAAATGAAATTATATCGGCGATTTTTTGAATATATCGAACGCAACTCAATTTATATCAGCTATTTTTCGAATATATCGACTTACCGACAAAAACTGACAATATAAAAAGGGGTTGTTCCAAATCGGAACACCCCCCTTCTTCTTACACGAATAGCTCTTCTAAAATTTTCAGTTTATCTTCTGTATATTTCACGAAGCCATCGTTATATGATTTTGGATCTTTCGGATTCGCAAAGTGTGTAATTGCTCCTGTTTGTGGGTGAACAAATTTACTTGATGCCCCGCAACCAAGTCCGATAATCGATTGTACTTCTTCCATAATAACAATATTGTAGATACTTTCTTGCGTCGGTATTGCATACCCAACGTTTTCTAAGTTACCTAAAATATTTTTTTGACGATATAAATAGTATGGCACGTAATTATGATTCTTCGTCCACTCTTCCGCCTCATGCATCATCGCAGTAATTTCTTCGCGACCTGCTACTTTATATTTACGTTTGTTTTGCGTCATTTCAGAAGCACGTTTAAATGATAACGTATGAACTGTTAACGATTCTGGCATTAACTTTTCTGTTTCATCTAACGTATGCTTAAAGATGTCTAATCCTTCACCAGGAAGACCAATAATTAAATCCATATTAATATTGTTCATTCCCATTTCACGTGCTAAATGATACTTCTCAATCGTTTCTTCTACAGTGTGATGACGTCCAATTGCTTTTAGTGTTTCTTGGTGGTATGACTGCGGATTAATACTAATACGGTCAATATTCCATTTATTTAACACTTCTAGCTTTGCTGGTGTGATCGTATCTGGACGACCTGCCTCAACTGTTACTTCACGTACATCTTTCACATCAGGGAAAGCTTGGTACATTTCTTCATACAACATATCCATCTCTTCTGCTGTAATACTCGTCGGTGTACCGCCGCCGTAATAAATCGTCGTAACTGTAACACCTTTTTCTTTTAAAAACTTACCAATTTCACGAACTTCATAATGTAACCCGCCTAAGAACGAATCAACTGATCCTTGGCGTCCGTTAATTGCATAAGCCGGGAACGTACAGTACGCACATTTTGTAGGACAAAACGGAATACCGATGTAAATACTTACTTCTTCTTTCAAACGGTATAAATCTGGAACAACCGCTAATTGGCAATCAACAATACGCTGAAGAAGTTCAATTTTCTCTTCATGAATTAAATAACTTTCACGAAGTTCTTTATGCGCTTCTTCTTTTGACATACCATTTTGAAGCAGTTTGTGAAGAAGCTTCGTTGGGCGTACCCCAGTTAATATTCCCCAGCTCTGTTCAAGTCCAGTTAGCTGTTGAAGTACAGAAAGATATACGTAAGAAACAACATGTTTCACTTGCTTCATACGTTCTTTTTCTTCTGTGAAAGCAGATAAATCTTTTGCGAATGTTTCTTCATATACATTTCCGGTTGCAACATCTGTTAAACGAGCCGATGCTGTCACATTACCTTCTATCTGTATATCAACGATAAGATTTGCTTCTTCTTTCTCAAACCCTATCGTGCTCTCTTCAAAAAATAAACCGCCAATATTTTGTAGCGGACGTAAAAAACGATCATCTTGTAACGTTTTAATTGAAATTAACAACATTATCACCTTTTCATTTGCAAACTCTCTTTAGTTTACTTGAAGGGCGTTTGAAGGTCAATACAGAAGGTTTTACCTTATTTCTATATTACATTTACAACATACTGAATATTGATTTTTCGTAAACATCTCCTAGTTGTATAGACATTATAATATGCCCTTGTTACAATCTAAAACGTATTAGTACTAACTACTAGTTTAAATACATATAAAGGAGGCCTGTTAACACGAGATTAAAAACCTAACGTGTTAAAACAACTATGAAAAAAAAGTTTTACAACATTTTAGCACTCTCTCTTGCACTACAAACTTTTGTAGCACCTACTTATTCATTCGCAGAAAATGTAGAGAAAACCACGGAATTATCTACTGATGAACAAGCTTTAAAAAGCATTGAAGAACATGCAAAAAAACATCGACATGATGAAGAGAGTCACCTTGAAATAAATGGTGAATATCTTCTCCATTTATCAAAAAAACTTCCACTATATGACTCGAATAATTTACAGAACAAAACAAATATTGACGTTACCGAACAAGTCGTAAAGGCGACAAAGAAAAAAGATAATGCATATTATGTACAAACTGCATCTAGTTCTGGCTGGATCAATAATGATGATAATAGTTTAGAAGTACAAGAGATTCATAAACTCTCTAACAAAAAATTAATTATAAAGGAAGAGAGTTTTACATATTCACTTCCTTTCGAATCATTTAAAGAAGAGAACAAAGTACAACCACAAACACTCACTCCTATCGAACAGTCTGGGAATTGGTTTAAAATTCAATTAAACGAAACATCAAAATGGATTTACGCACCTTCAGCTAAATTTGAAGGTACGAAAGCATCATTATTCGAAAATCAGGATTCAACGGAAAATAAGAATCTATATAGAACTCCCGCAAATTTATATACAAGTGATATTTATGGTGTGACATTTAAAGAAATGATTGTCCCAAAAGGTAATGAAAACATTCGACCTGGATACGCAATGGATCCAAAATACATTACAATTCATGAAACTGCTAATACGAGCAAAGGTGCTAACGCTTTAAATCACGCAAAGTACTTAGATAGTCAAGCACGTGGAAACACTGATCGTTCAGCATCTTGGCATTTTACTGTCGATGATAAAGAAATTTATCAACACCTTCCATTAAATGAAGTTGGATGGCATGCTGGAGATAAAACTGGAAATTATGAATCTATTGGAATTGAAATTGCTGTAAACAGCGATGGCGATTATGCTAAAGCAGTAGAAAACGCCCGGAAATTAGCTGCTTATTTAATGAATGAACTAAATATCTCACTAGATCACGTTCAAAAGCACCAATTTTGGAGCGGAAAAAACTGTCCTGCATTTATGATTCAACGCGGACAATGGGATGCTTTCTTAAAGGGAACAAACGCTTACTATAATGAACATCATACAAATAAAGAAGATATCCCTGGAGAAGTTACGCATGAAAAAGACGACATTACAGGTGGCTGGTATGAACAAGACATTCGCCAACTAGCAGCTAAAAAAATTATGTTCGGTGACGGTAATGGTTCTTATTGGCCAAATCGCCTTGTAACACGTGCGGAGTTTGCAAATTTAATGTCGCGCTCTTTAAAATTACCTGGTGGAAATTCTAAATTTACGGACTTAAACGAAGCACATCCGTCTTTAGTAGATGGCATTAACCGTGCCGCTAGCGCAGGTATAATTAATGGTCGTGGGAATAATAAATTTGATCCAAATGCTACAATAACACGTGATGAAGCTGTTATTATGATTGACCGTGCACTAGATTACTACTGGATTTATACAAAAGAAGTGAAATTACCATTCACTGACCAGGACTTAGCATACGATAAAAAAGCATTACAAAACGTTTATGCATATGGAATTGTAAAAGGTAACGAGCGAAACGAGTTTGTACCAAAAGGCACAGCAACACGTGGTGAAGCTGCTGCATTTTTAAATAGAATGCTGAAAGTAATCGAAGCATAAAAAAAGAAAAGAAACGTAGCCAAAAAGCTACGTTTTTCTTTCATCGTTTCGGTGTATGTTTATGATTCTTTAAAAAAGGAAGCGGGAATTGCTTACGAAAATGCTCTTTAATCATGTACTCTACGCCGTTCTCAGTATTAGAACGTGTAATCCAGTCCGCCGCTTGCTTTAATTCTACAGGAGCGTTCCCCATCGCTACCCCAAGCCCAACATTTTCAATTACCTCTAAGTCTTCTACGCTATCTCCAATCGCAACCATTTCACTAAGGTTAATATTTAAATGCTCCCCAAGTAATTGTAAACCACGTAGTTTTGATACATTTTGAGGGAGAATTTCTATATGTCTTTCATCACACTCGACGTACTCTACATCTTGAAATGCCTTTTTTAACGTATTCATCCCTCTTTCTTTTTCACCTTTCGTATGGAAAACAATATCAATTTTTGGCGCAGCTACTGGATGATCACGCAGTGCATCCCCTAGCGAATCTACAAATTGAACTGGATAAAATAACGGATCTGCGCTTGATAATACAGTACGCGCAATTAAGTTTGGTGTATTTCTCTCACGATTCCCAATTGAATATCGTTCATGAGAAATGCGAACATTACAATCAAAATGCTCTAACACTTGCACAATATTAAAGGTTTTCTCTTCAGATAATCTCCTTTGAGCGAACGGCTTATCTAACGATGCTGAAACGAAAGCACCGCCATGCGTAACTAATATAGAATCTAATTTTAACGCCTTCGCTATTTTATGAGCAGATTGAAAATTACGATTCGTAAATAATGTAACGTATACATCTTTTCTTTTCACAAAGTCAATTGTTTCTCGTATCCCTTTTGCGATTTTTCCGTTGTTGTATAGTAGTGTCCCATCTATATTAAGAGCTAGTAAGCGATAAATCATGTCGCACTCCCCCTCTTCGCTGTTGTACTCTATCCATAATTTATGAAATAAATGTAGTAAATAGAACGAGTTAGAATTACTACTGAAAATTTGGTTTACTATATACATATACAACTGGCAAAGGAGATAGTACAATGCAGGCACCTCCTTCTTTTTATGAAGGCGATACGTTAGAGGTCGCAAAGAAGTTACTCGGACATAAACTCGTTCATATTGTAGACGGCATAAAGCGGAGCGGAATTATTGTAGAAGTAGAAGCATACAAAGGTCCAGATGATAAGGCCGCTCATAGTTACGGAGGCAGACGGACTGATCGAACAGAAGTAATGTTCGGTGCACCCGGACATGCTTACGTATATTTAATTTACGGCATGTATCATTGCTTTAACGTAATTACAGCACCAATCGGCACCCCGCAAGGAGTTCTCATTCGTGCTCTTGAACCTGTAGATGGAATCGAAGACATGAAACTAGCGCGCTACAACAAAACCGACATTACGAAAGCTCAGTATAAAAACTTAACAAATGGCCCCGGAAAACTATGCCGCGCGCTCGGAATCACTTTAGAAGAGCGCGGCGTATCACTTCAAAGTGATACGTTACATATTGAATTAGTTCCTGAAGAAGACCATTTATCATCCACACATAACATAATAGCTGGCCCTCGTATTAATATTGATTATGCAGAAGAAGCCGTTCACTATCCATGGCGGTTTTATTATGAAAAGCATCCGTTTGTTTCAAAATAAAGAAGCTATCCTATAAGTCAGTGAAACCAACTTATAGGATAGCTCTTTTTTCGTAATTCATCACACGTCGAAAAGCCGAAATCCGGGCTCGGATTTCGGTTTTGTTTCTATAAAAGAAACCGTTGTTCCTCCAACATTGCCAAATACAGCTCATCTCCAAAGAGAAAATCTTAAAAGCATTATTTTTTTAATGCATAATAATTATCTAAATTGAATTTCGACATAATGAAAGTTCCTGTTGGCGTTAAAAGTTGTGACATAGATTGTATGACCTGCGGTAATTTCGCTGGCTCAATAGGATGTGATAACAAAATGTACTGGAATTTTTCATCTGTAAATACCTCATGTAACTTGTCATACTCAGCAGAAGTTGTAGGAGCTACCCTATTTGCAAGAGCTGCTGCTTTTTCATTAATTTCTGCTCCAAATATGGAAACTGCCGGGTAACGCCTTTTCATTTCTAATAAAGTTGCACCACATCCAGCTCCTATATGAAGAATATTCACTTGATCAGGCGCAAATCGATCTACAATTGCTAGTAAATCATAATGAATGTATAAACTTTCACCATAAAATCCCCATTTTTCATACAATTTTATATTATTTGCATGTAAAACTACAGAAAATTTCATACTATCTTCTTTCCATGAGACACTTCCGTAGTGATGAATAAATGTATCTTTACATAAATATAGTTTATATCCTTTTTCAAACATTCTTAGTGACAAATCATCATCTTCATAATTCCCCGGTGTAAATCGTTCATCTAATAATCCAACTTCATCTAACACTGATTTTTTTATAAGCATACAGAATCCGATTAATTTCATACGTTCTTCCCATTTATTTTTATCACTTTGATTATATAAAGTTGCAAACTTCTGCATTCCTTCAATATCTTTATAAAAGGTTGGTATAGCAGTATAGTAAGCGGCATTATTAGTTATGGGCCCTACCGCTCCAGTATCCTTACTTTCATATAAACACCGAATTAAGTTGCTTAGCCAATTTTCAGTTACGACCACATCATTATTCAATAATAGAATATTGTCACCTTTTGCCTCTTTAATTCCCTGATTGCATCCCTTTGGAAAACCCATATTCTCCGCATTTTCCACTAGCATAATATCCGATTGTTTTTGCAACCATTCTACAGTACCATCTGTTGACGCGTTGTCCACAACAATTAACTCATACTCTTGTTCCACTGTATAAGTTCTAATACTTTGGATGCATTCTTTTGTATACTGTAATTGATTATGAGTCAATATAATTATACTTGTGAGCATGAATCAAACTCCTCTCAGCAGCCAAAATGATTATCTAGTATTATTAAATATTATTTTTCCGATAAACTATCAAAATATTTTCTATTATATTCAATGCTAGGATTATTAGGTATGAACAGTGCAGCTTGTTCGTTATGATAAATTGCCTTTTCATATTCTTTTATTCGATCATAACAAATACATAGTTGAATATGCGGCAACCATGTATGACACTCTTCTCGGACAAACGGAGAATCCTTTGGCCTGGGCCCGTCAATTGCTGCATGGTACCAATATATCGCTTTAGAATATTCCCCTTGTTGCAAAAATACACGTCCTAAGTGGCAACAAAGTTCTCCTCTAGGCGTGTCATACGTAAATGATTGCAAACAAGACTGTATAGATTTTTTTAAGTCCCCCAATTCTAAATAACATTCGGCTCTTTTTAAACATGCTTGAATGTTATCTTCAACCCAACCCTTTTCTTCATCTAAAAACCTAGAATACCCCTTAACAGCCTTATCAAATAATCTGTGATCCTTACATTCATTTGCATAATAGTACACATCGCGGGGGCTAAACTCTTTTCCACTCTCAAGATGTTTTTCGTATATTTTTAAATTACGATTAGTATATGCTTTTTCTTTTTTATGACTTACCCCTACGTCACTATTTATAAGATTTCCATACACCTCTAAATATTCATGAACAAATCCATACCATTGAAAATTTTTACTTCTGTTGACTAATCGATATCTCCTTAAAGAATGTGTTGGATTTCCTTCTATATCAAAAGTTAAATAATATTTCATAGATACTGCATCCGTACTACGATCTAACGTATGTTTTAACTGCAACAATTTCTTTATATCTTCCGTATCTATTATGTCATCTGCGTCTAGCCAAAGAATATATTCTTTTGTAGCTTTAGAAAACGCAAAATTTCGTGCCGCTGAAAAATCTTCAATCCATTGAAAATCATAAACTTTCGCGTCGTACTTCTTCACAATTTCTTTTGTAGCATCTGTGGAACCTGTATCTACAATAATAATTTCATCCACAACACTTTTAACCGATTCTAAGCATTTTGATATAGTTTGTTCTTCATCTTTTACAATCATGCATAAACTAATAGTAATGGAGTTTTCCATCATATCCCCCCTATCCTTTTGATGTATATGTTTGGAGAGAAATTTATATTTCTTTTGCTTCAAAATTGAGTTTTCATTTTACAAAAGAAACATAATGAGGCGGTGCAGTGAAATTGGATAGGGGAATTTCACTCGAAGATTGCAAATCAATGAAAAAAACCGAAGCCTGAACAAGACTTCGGTTCTTTATATAGAGAATACATAATTCCGATTCCTTTTTACTCCGCACCTTCCGCGGTCGCAATATCATTCTCTAAGTTTTCTCTTGATAATTCAGCTGCCATAAAATCAGCTGTTTCAGGAAGTGCTAAATGCATATGAGCTTTTTGACAAATTTGGATCGTACAGTTTTCTACAACATAGTCGAAAACATGTCCTCCCCCGCTTCTTTCATCATCAATATAATGTAAGTGGAAACCAGCTACACCAATACCTTGCGCATAATCTGGTGTCCAAAATCCAGCTAGCGTACCTTCTGTATCTTTAAACGAAAAAATCGGTTGTGATTTCGTCACTTCAACGAGCGGCGTATACGGTTTTTCTTGTCTTGGAACAGTTCTCGTTCTAACTTCACGGAACGTTCCATCCATTCGAATACCATAAAATAAGTTTTTACTTGGCATTAACTCATGTAATAATGCTTCCACTTCTTCACGATTCATCGGATGCTCTACCGTATAACTCATTTCTTTTTCAAAAAACGTTACAGTCGCAAAAGGTGTTGTTTCTTCCGGTTCTACTTTTTCCGCTGAACCGTCTGAACGTAAATGGTAAAACTCATTATCAAACGCAATCATTTCACCATCTAATTGATCAAATGTACCGATGCCAAAATCACCACGTTCTTTCAGTTCCTCAAAGTTAATAACACCATCGTATATACCATCTAATAGCGCAAGCATTGTAGATGTTTGATATACTTCATTACTCATTTTCGTTCTTTTTGCATCAATATCAATTAATTGCGCAACAGTCATCTCACTCATGCCCCCCATTAGTTTAATTGATTTGGTAATAGTTTTTCGCTTAATTTAATGTTGTCACGGTAGTCAATTGGAATATCAACAATGACAGGACCTTCTGCTTCTAACGCTTCTCTCAATACACCTTCTAATTCGTCTGGTGTATTGACACGAAGACCTAACGCCCCGAAACTTTCCGCATATTTCACAAGATCGACATCGCCAAACTCTGTAGCTGATGTTCTGCCGTACTTCATCATTTGTTGGAACGCAACCATATCGTACGTACCGTCTCTCCATACGAGATGGACAACCGGTGCATTTAAACGTACCGCTGTTTCTAACTCCATCGAAGAGAATAAGAAACCACCATCACCTGACACTGAAACAACTTTCTTGCCCGGTTCTACTAAAGTAGCAGCAATTGCCCAAGGAAGTGCAACACCTAACGTTTGCATACCGTTACTAAATAATAGTCTACGTGGTTCATAAGAACGGAAACATCTTGCCATCCAAATAGAATGGGAACCGATGTCACATGTAACGGTTGTATCGTCACTAATTAAAGAACGAAGTGTACGAATGACTTGAAGTGGATGCGTAACACCTTCTGAAGCACGATTTGGAACTTCTGCTTGCTCTGATAATTTCGCGCGTAATCGCTCTAAAACTGCTTCTGATTTCGTATTTAATACAAGCTTCGGTAATTTCTCCGCAATGCTATTTACAGTTAAAGCGATATCGCCAATTAATTCACGCTCTGGTTGGTAATCATGGTCGATATCTGCTTGGTGATCATCAAGGTGAATAATTGTTCTATCGCCAAGTTTATTCCAGAATTTCGGATCATACTCAATTGGGTCATAGCCGATAGATAAAACAAAATCCGCTTCTTCTAGTAAAATATCACCTGGTTGGTTACGGAATAATCCAACGCGGCCGAAGAAATGATCTTCTAACTCACGTGAAATTGCACCAGCTGCTTGATATGTTTCAACAACAGGAAGTTCTGTACCAGCAATTAACTCACGAACTGCTTTCGTTACTTCATTGGTGCTTGCTCTCATACCGAGTAAAATAACTGGTAATTTTGCTGATTTTATTTTTTCTACTACGTATTCAATATGATTTGTGGGAGCGATTCCAAGCTGTGGCTTAGAAAGCGCACCGATAGATTCTACTGTCGTTTCCGCAGTCATAACGTCTTGCGGAAGACTTACAAGTGTTGCTCCTGGATTTGTAGAAGTAGCACTTCGAAATGCATTAGTAAGTGCTTCTGGTACATTATCAGGATGCTCGACTTCTACGCTATATTTAGTGATTGGTTCGAATAATGCAGCATTATCCATAGATTGATGCGTACGTTTTAATCGATCTGTACGCGGAACTGCACCAGCTAAAGCAACAACGGGATCACTCTCCGCATTCGCAGTAACAAGACCTGTCGCTAAATTTGATGTCCCTGGTCCTGAAGTTACAAGACATACGCCCGGTTTCCCTGTTAATCTACCAATAGCAGCTGCCATAAATGCTGCATTTTGTTCATGACGACAAACAATTAACTCTGGTCCTCTTTCTTGCAGTACATCAAATACAGAGTCAATCTTCGCTCCTGGAATACCGAAAACATGTGTAACACCTTGTTTAATTAAACAATCAACAACAAGATCTGCTCCTTTTGTTTTTGTTTTCACGTCGTTTGCTTTTACACCTGTACTCAAACTAATCATCCCTTTATTTCATAATGTGTGTAATAAAGATTTTTAATTTCACCTAGTTAATTAATGTGGTGAAGTATTGTTTATCATTATATTACAAATGCATTATTTTTCCAACGATATGAATTTGACAGTTTTTTGACAACCTCTAAGGAATACGCTTACAACCCTTTGTTTATCCTAAAATAATATTTTTATATCTCCTCTAAAAATGCACGAAAAAATTCCATCTAATCACAGTATTAATAAGATTATAGTACCTTGCAAAGAACATTACTAAATGATATATTTGTAAATATTGGGATACCCAATAATTGGAACGCGCTTTATAATTCGTATCCCCTTTTCAAAAGATAGGATTCTCAGCTGTAATTCATCATTTTATAAAGGAAAGTGATTGTTATGAACAAAAGTGAATTTTTGGAACAACTTAGTTCTTCCCTGCGGAATATGCCTAGTTTAGAAAAGAAAGATATTATTTCAGAGTATGAAACTCATTTTATCAGTGGTAAACAAGATGGGAAATGTGAAGAAGAAATTGCTAGAAAACTAGGAAACCCTAAAACGATCGCGAAAGAGCTTAATGTCTCCTATGCAATACATAACGCTGATAATAAACGAAGCTTTAAAAATATGATAACCGCACTATTTTCTGTTATGAGTTTAAGTGTTTTAAACTTTACCTTTATCATTATCGCCTTTTTCGTACTACTCTTTTTATTACCGATTCTTCTAGCACTTATCATTGCTACTCCACTATTAATCATCTCACCTATTTTATTAATAGGGTTAGGATTTTTTAAAGGGTTTCATCAAATCAGTTATTCCGATGTTTACAATGTGTTCATCGCTTTTTGCAGCGGTTTACTCATATCCGTCATATCTTACCAAATGGTAAAACATCTATACGCAACTTTAGTAAAGTATTTGAAATGGAATATAGCTATTTTACAAAGATAATAATGAATATAAAAGGAGATTAAAATGAAGAAGTATACTTTATATCTACTCATGTTACTTACAATTTTATTTCTATCAGCTTGTTCAAACAGTGCACAACCTAAGGAAGAAAACGATGTGCAATCTATTAAAGATGTAACGATAAAAATTCCAGAAACTATATTCACTTCCTCAAAAAAGAATGAAACGATTAACGAAGACGAAATGAAACAAAATATAAAAATTTATTTAGATTATAGCGGAGAGTTAGACGAAAACATCGTTCCACTTTCATCATCTATGTCTGACGAGAATGTCACGGAATCCGACCGAGAGAAATTAAAGCAACTAGTAGATTTAGCGCAACAAAATGATGCGAATTTCCATGATTTTATTAGTAACAATACGATCCCTGATGATTACAAAAAGCCTTCGAAGGAAATTCATGACTTTATTTCAGCATCTACGGCACTTTTAGTAGAACTAGAGGACGAATTAGACAAACTCGCGCAAGATGGTAACTTATTCAAAACTGATTTTTCTTTTACAAAACGCTTTGAGAAAGTTAATGGTAGGAAGCAAAAAGAAATTGAAAAGTTTTTGAAAGAAAAAAATATTAGAACTGAGTATTTCAACAAGTAATTATATATGTAAAAGAGAAATTGAAAGATACATCATATATCCCCTTCAAAACAGTCACTAACACATGGCTATTTTGAAGGGGATTTTTTTGTGGAAGGACTATCAAATTTCCTACACAAAAAAAACGCCCCCATACTAGGAGCGTCTTCTATCATTACGCTTGTTGCGCGCTATATAATTCTTCAAGTGGCTTCATGATAATTTTGTTAACGTCAGTGATAACGATGTTTAAACGTTGCTCAGTTTCCATTAACTTTGTGATTTTAGCATCTTGTTGAATGCGAGCTACAACTTCTTGTGCTTTTTGGTTGTCTTCTTCAGTGATTTCTTGGCCTTGCATCATTTTTTGTTGTAAGCCAAGTTGCATCGCGCGGAACTCTTCGAATAAGTTCTTTGACTCTGCATCTCCTTGTACTGCTGCGTAGCTTGCTTTTAATGTTTGGAAATCTTCGTTTTCAGCGATTGTTTTTTGTAATTCATATGCAACATCATGAATGTTTTTTGTCATTTTATTTTTCCTCCTTTAGAAGGCTAGCGCTTTTCGCTCGCACTGCCTTTTAAGTGCATTTACATACGCACCTCTTCCTACCATATCAAACTATGCAAGAGATGGGAAGAAATTTCACTTTTATTTCTATGCACCCATCTTTATTACTTAAGGAACAAGAGTAACAACCCTTGAATAAATCCAATTGTTCCTCCTAATAACGCCCCTAAATATGTAATCATTTTTAACTCATTTTTTGTAATGGACAATACGAGATTTTCTAGTCTCTCTGTTGAAAATGTAGATACTTCCTGCTGGACAATTTCCGCAAGCTGTAGATTTCCCAATATACTTCCCACATTTTCTGTCCCCCACTTCAAGCCTTTCTCTACTGCGCTAGGGACCACTTTTTCAACGATTGTTTCTCGAACTGGCTCACATACTTGCTGAACAGACTGATTTAAAAATCTACTCACAGTTTCCTCTACTTTAACCGCTGACAATATGGAGTTCACAATCATTTCTTTCTCTACGAACGTTTCTAATTCTTTTACGTCTCTTCCTTTTAACTTTTCCCACTCTTTTTGCAGTACATCAGTTAACAGACGCTCTGTTCCATCTTGTCCTAAAAACTTAATGACTTCCGGCTGCACGCGATCAACTAAACTTACATTCCCTAAAAACATACCAACTAAGTTAAGCAGCGTTCCCCTGGAAGCGAAAAAGTCATCAATCATTTTTGAAAGGCGTTCCTTTCCTTCTTCACTTTCCAAAAAGCTAATTCCTCTTTTTAAAATAAAAGATGCTACATTCGGAATCGCATTCTCTACTTTTTCATGAACAGAATGAGGTAACGCCTGTTCCCATGTATATGTATAGTACTCTGCTAAAAATGCATGAATTTTCTCTGTAATAACATGTTCGATTTTCCCGATCGCCTCTTCTTCTACATGTTCTAAATTCCATTTTTCTAACATATCCCGTAACGACTGTTCATTTGTAATTACTTTATCAACTTCCACTTGTGTCCAGCGAATTAAACTGGTTTGAAACTCTTTATTTGTTAGTTTTTTTCCGATTCCTTCTGGTGTTAACAAATGGTCTACAACCATTTTACCTAATTGAACAGCAAGCTCATCGCGGCGCTTCGGAATTAATCCTGGCGTAAATGGAACCTGAAACTTCCCAATATAAATCGGACGATGAGGACGAAATAACATTTTTATCGCTAAATGATTTGTGTATCCTCCAATAATTGCCCCGAGCCCTGTCGTTATTAACATATTTAACCATATATTCATCACAATCAACCTTTCACTTCTCCAAAACTATAGCATATCATCATACGGACAAAAGTATAATGGTATAAAAACGTATTTGCAATATATAGCTTCGCCTATAATGCAAACATCTTATTACTAAAGGAGTGATTTCGTTGGTTCTTGGTCTTTTAACTTCCGGGCTCCATCACGAGCAAACGTATTACACCGAAATCGCTAAGCGAGCTCGTCTTTATCATAACGTCGTTGCCCAATTCACACCGTTTAGCATTGATTCAAAGACAGATCTTGTTTCTGGTCTTATTTACGATACAGATACAGGAAATTGGATAGATCAAACCTTTCCCATTCCTTCATATATATATGATCGTTGTCATTTCAAAGAGGATGAGGAATTCCAACAAGCAAATGCGATTATTCATTCATTACACAAACGTTCTTCCACTACTTTTTTAAACAACACACTTATTAACCCAAGCGATTTACACAATCTTTTTCTTACTAATAAACGTCTTTCCCCTTACGTACCAAAAATAATAAAAGGAACAGTACAAGGAATTTTTAAATTACTACTAGAAACAAGAGATATTATTATAAGACCAATCAATATACACTCCAATGAAAATTTATATCGGGCCACTTACAAAAATAAAACATTTCATATCGATACAATAAATGAACAACATCATACTTCTACTCAATTCAAACGAACAGATAAATTTATATCATGGTGCAAATCGAACATACACTCATTCCGTTATATGATTCATCCAATGTTACAACCTCCAAATCAACTATCATATCCGATTCATATTCGAACCATTATGCAAAAAAATAAAGAACAGAATTGGAAAGTGCTCGGTCAATTTATACAAAAATCTTCATTCCCAGCACAATTTTTACTTTCAGCAACAGAACGTTCTATGTTACATCCATTTTCTAAAATTAAATATTTACTTTCTCCAACTGGCGTTCAATTATTAAAAGATGCTTTACATGATGTTGTAAATGAAGTGTTTAAAACACTCGATCAGTCCTATTCTTCATTATTTGAACTAGAGCTTTCTACCATTATGGATCAAAAAGGTGCCATTTGGCTTATGTACGTCAATACGATGCCTTCTTACGATGTTTATACTAGGTACAACGACGAACTGGCTGAACAAATTTTTCATGGTCCATTAAAGTTTAGCCGATTTACACCATAACGAAAGGAGGAAATCCCCGTTGAAAGAGCACATATATACATTAAGTATTTCAGATGAGCATCCAAATAGTATTACTTTACCTTACGTTTTTTCTATTACACCACCAATTACATCCTTTTTCTTTGGCTTACGTTATATTACATGTGAGAATATTAAAATTCATTATTCATTCACGCGAGAAATTATTATTGGCGAACAGATTGCAGCCGATCTTTTACTACCGCATTCAGCAACAATCCATGCCTTCTTACACAATCAAACCATTGTTTTCGGCCCATTAATCGGGATTTTCACAACTGGCTTTAACGATGATTCTAATTCTCCTTTAGGAAGTCGTTCCATCTCTCTCAGTGAGTTATTAACACCACCATTCACATTGCAGCCATTTGTATTTGTCTTTGGCATTCAACATATAAACTGGGAAGAGGAAACAATTGAAGGGTACTTCTTTCAAGAAGGAAAATGGGTAAAAAACAAAGTCCCTTTACCAAATGTCATTTACGACCGATTACCAAATCGGCAAGCAGAAAATTACAAACCTATCGTAAGAGCAAAAAAACGTTTAGAAAGCGACTATGCGATTCCGTGGTTTAATCCGGGATTTTTCAATAAATGGGAAGTGCATCAACTTTTAATGAAAGAAGATTCAATTAAACCATTCTTACCAAATACAGAAGTATTTCAACATTTTGAACAAGTAGAACGACTTCTCGGTACGTATAAGTACATTTATATGAAACCAATACACGGTAGCTTCGGAAGAAATATTCATCAAATACTCTATTCTCAAACTGATAATTGCTACTATTGTCGTTATCGTGAAAATGAACAAAACAAACTAAGAAAGTATCAATCATTAGAAGCCCTTCTTAACCATGTGTTAAAAGGACATGATTTAAAAAAGTTTATCGTACAACAAGGTATCTCACTGCTCCGCTTCGAAGGGCAACCCGTCGATTTTCGCATTCATACAAATAAAAACCATTTTGGTAATTGGGTAGTCAGTGCAATCGTCGCAAAAATCGCCGGCAAAGGTAGCTTAACAACTCATGTAAATAGCGGCGGTGATACGAAATTACTTCAGGAACTATTTCCTGATTCAACAAAGCAAGTTCAAATTGAAAATAAACTAAAACAAACAGCCTTACAAATCAGTTATGCACTTGATGGGCAAGTAACCGGGAACATTGGAGAAATTGGTTTTGACATTGGTTTAGACACCACGGAAAACCCGTGGCTATTTGAAGCAAATTCTAAACCGGGGCGAACTGTATTCCAAGATGAAAAGTTAAAAGAACAAAGTGAACTTACGCGCCAATTATTTTATGAATATGCCATCTATTTAACTGAACACTCTTTGCGCGACAAGAAAGAAAAAATGTCACAAATAAAATCAGATCCTTCGTCACATACCGAAAACATCCCTTCCCCTATGATTAACTCACAAATACAAAAACAAAAACTTCCACCTCCTTCATAAGGTGGAAGTTTTTTATTTAAACGACCTTCACTACAACTTCTGTTTCCACATTACATACTCCGCAATAAAAAACATGATTGCAATACTCCTGTGAATTATTATGTGTTAAACCGTCTACTGCACTTAATAATTCTTGATCCATATATGCACTGTAATCGTCTATGTAATCTACAGTTTTCCCATAATCTTGGAGTATACCTTGGCAATTTTGACAAGAATATGTTTGTGATTCTAGCGCGTTGCAAAGCGGGCAAATTCCCATCATGATTCCTCCATACGTTATCGTTTAAAAACAATTAAAAAGCCCTTTTTTTAGATTGAAGAGAGCATCTAGCCGTGCATAGACGCGGTCAGTTCCTTTTTCTGCCCCATCCTGGGTTAAAACAGAACTATGTAGTTGCTCCCGATTTAATTTTCATTTTACTAAACTGGAATTTGTCTCACTTTAACAAATCATAAGTTAAGTAAGCCAAGCTGGTTATACAAAGAAAAAAACGCATATGATTTCGCTCTTAGTTTAGCCTTCTTTCTTAAAAATACAACGATTACTCTTATTTCATAATTTACGAAATGATGAAATATTTTTTACAAAATTTACAAATTATTTTTTTGTATATCTTTCTAGGTAACATCCATACTATGAGTACAAACTTAATTACCGATGGATTAGCGCCAAACGGGGCGATAATCTGGTTCAAATCCAGCTAGTCCAACCAAAAAAATTTTTATAACTCTAAGGAGGATATATTCCTATGGCAAACCAAAGTTCTTACAATCAATTAGTAGTACCAGGTGCAACAGCAGCAATCGATCAAATGAAGTACGAAATCGCTCAAGAATTTGGTGTACAATTAGGAGCAGATTCTACGGCTCGCGCTAACGGTTCTGTTGGTGGAGAAATTACAAAACGTCTAGTTGCAATGGCTGAGCAAAGCCTTGGCGGATTCCAAAAATAAATATATATGGCAAAAAGGTCTCAAGGCATATGCCTTGAGACCTTCCTTAATTTATTGCAACATTTGTAAAAACTTCTTCGTTCGTTCTTCTTTTGGATTTGTAAATACATCTTCCGGTGTACCTTGTTCGACAACGACACCGCCATCCATGAAAATAACACGGTTCGCAATTTGATGAGCAAAGCGCATTTCATGCGTTACAATGACCATCGTCATTCCTTCTTTAGCAAGTTCTTTCATAACCTTTAAAACTTCTTGAACTAGCTCAGGATCAAGTGCTGACGTTGGCTCATCAAATAGTAAAACTTCCGGCTCCATCGCAAGCGCACGAGCGATTCCAACGCGCTGTTGTTGTCCACCTGATAATTGGAACGGATATAAGTCTACTTTATCCGCAAGACCAACTTTTTCAAGGAAATAGTTTGCTTTTTTCTTCGCTTCTTCTTTCCCCATCTTTTTCACTGTAACGAGCCCTTCCATTACATTGTGAATTGCTGTTAAATGTGGAAATAGATTATGGTGTTGGAATACCATACCTGTTTGCGTACGAAGATTTACAATATCTTTCTTCGATACTTTTTGAGAGAAATCGAGCTCTTTATTGCCGATGCGAATGTTACCAGCGTTCGGCGTTTCTAACACGTTGAGACAACGTAAGAATGTCGTTTTACCAGATCCAGATGGCCCGATAATAACAACCACTTCGCCCTTCTCAACTGATAAGTCTATATGTTTTAATACGGTATTATCTCCGAAACTTTTTTGTAAATGTTGAATTGAAATCATAAAAACAAAAACTCCTTTTATGAAAGGGTTATTTTAGAGTATAACGTTCTGAACGTTTTTCTAATATTTGTTGCACGATAGATAATAAGAAGCAAATTACCCAATAAATTAGACCTGCTTCAAAATAAACAATTAAAAACTCATAGTTCATTGCCGCAATTTCCTGCGCTTTTCGGAACATTTCTGTTACTAAAATTAACGACGCTAATGACGTATCCTTCACTAAACTAATAAATGTATTCGAAAGCGGCGGAATTGATACGCGTGTTGCTTGTGGTAAAATAACACGTTTTAATGCTTGCGGGTATGTCATCCCAATTGTGTAAGCTGCTTCCCACTGTCCTTTCGGGATTGAAAGGATAGAAGCACGAATAATTTCAGATGCATATGCACCTACATTTAATGAAAATCCAATAACTGCTGCTGTATATGGCTCAACCTCAATATTAAGAGTTGGAAGACCATAGAAAATAATAAATAACTGTACAAGAAGTGGCGTTCCGCGAATGATAGATACATAGATACGAGCAATCCATTGTAAAATACGACTACCTGAAATACGTGCGAGCGCTGTTAACGTCGCAAGTATAATACCGATAATAAATGTAATAAGCGTTAACGGAATTGTCGTAAAGACAGCTTCCTTCAGCATAGGCGCGAAGGAAGTCTGCATAATATCTATCCAAGTAGACAATCGATCTGACATCAATGCGCTACTTAGATACATTTTCACCGAACCATTTTTT
This sequence comes from Bacillus sp. P4_E1, assembly GCF_056401715.1. NCBI lineage: Bacteria > Bacillati > Bacillota > Bacilli > Caryophanales > Bacillaceae > Bacillus > Bacillus sp. P4_E1. Next base: position 113,753 of record NZ_JBFUIV010000003.1, on the reverse strand, counting down.
CGTTATTTTATCGTACGTACCATCTTTTTTCATATCCTCTAACGCTTTATTTACTTCTTGTACAAGTTTGTCGCTACCTTTACGGAATAAGAATCCACTTTGTGACGCTTCTTTTTCTGTATCTACAATTTTAATTTTTGCATCTTTTTTCGTTTCTAAATAGTTTAACACTGATAATTTATCATTGATTGTGAAATCAACGCGGCCAGAACTTAATAATTCTGCTGCTTGGCTAAATCCTTCTACACCTGTGATTTCCGCACCATTTTTCTTAGCAATATCTGCGTAGTTACTTGTTAAAGATTGTGCTGCTTTTAATCCTTTTACGTCAGCAAATGTAGCAGGTTTATCTTTATCTTTCGCAATAACTAATGCTGCTGAAGAAGAAATATATGGACTAGAGAAGTCATATTTCTTTTGGCGATCCTCACGAATACCAACTTCGTTCGCAACCATGTCGAAACGTTTTGCATCTATTCCTGCAAGTAAGCTATCCCATTGTGTTTCTTTAAATACAGGCTTTACACCTAAACGTTTTGCAACTTCTTCTGCTAATTCAACGTCAAACCCAGTTAATTTATCGTTTGTATCGTGGAACGTAAATGGTGGATATGTACCTTCTGTACCAATTACAAGCTCACCGCTTTGTTTTATCTTCTGTAATGCATCTTGATTAGCTGTATCTTTTTTCTCTTCTTTACCGCAGCCCGCTACAATCCCAATCGCTAATGTAGTTACTGCAAGCACTGAAAATAATTTTTTCATGATAGTAGTCCTCCAAGTATTCTGATAGGAATTTAAAAACTATATTGATTGTATGCAATTTCGAACAATTTTTCAATGAAAATGTTCTTATTTAGTTTAACCTTTTTCTTCATAATCAAACAAAATGGAAAAATAGCGCTACATACAAAAAATAAGTAACATTTTTTAATATAGCATTTATAAAGAAAAAGGTAAAACAATACCTACTTATTTATAAGTTTTTCAGCCGGTGAAATATATTAACTTCTAAGCGGACAATCCTATCAAAAAAGAACTTGCGAAAATCGCAAGTTCTTCTAAAAATTAAGCACTCTGGTTTCCTTCCATTTGCGTTTTATACATATCGTAATAACGCCCGCGCTTTTTCATTAATTCATCATGGGAACCTTTTTCCAAAATCGTTCCTCTATCAAGCACAATAATTTGATCAGCGCTCTTAATTGTTGAAAGACGATGAGCGATAATAAACGTCGTTCGTCCTTTCTTCACAACTTCTAGCGCTTGTTGAATCATCGCTTCTGTTTCTGTATCAATACTGGAAGTCGCTTCATCTAAAATTAAAATAGCAGGATCAAAAGCAAGTGCCCTAGCAAACGATATAAGCTGACGTTCTCCGGTTGAAAGTGTACTTCCTTTCTCCGTAATTTTTTCATCTATATTGTTCACAAACCTTTCCGCACCAACATCACGTAACGCCTTTACGATGTGATCTTTTGAAATTTTTTCATTTTCTAAGCTTACATTGGATGCCACTGTCCCGCTAAATAAAAACGGATCTTGCAATACAATTCCCATATGTTCACGTGTTGCTTGTTTCGGCATCTCTGTTACATCGTGACCATCAATCGTAAGCTTCCCTTTTTGAAATTCATAAAACTGAAAGAGCACATTCATAATGGAACTTTTTCCTGATCCAGTATGACCGACAAGTGCCACTGTCTCCCCTTGTTTCGCTTCAAAAGAAATATTTTTTAATACTTCATCTTTTCCATTGTAAGAAAACGAAACATTATCGAATTTCACATTTCCGGTTAAGCGAGGCATACGTTCTTCTTCTACTGCCTCTCCCTTTTCCTCTAGCAATTCAAAGACGCGCTCTGATGCAACACGCGATTGCTCTAAGTTAGCAAGTTGGTTCACCATGTTCGTAATTGGCGAGAACAATCTCGTTAAATAATCGACGAAAGCATACAGAATCCCTAGAGAAAGGAGGCCAGAAGTACTTAATGAAGCACCACCGAAATACCAAATTACACCTGTAAAAGCGATGTTTCTTAATACAGACACTAAATTATGCGAAGTTGCTGCATTTAAATTTAAAATTTTATTTTGATATTTAAAATAATCACCATTTAACTCTTCAAATTCCTTCTTCGTTTCATGTTCTTGACGAAATGCTTGAATAATTGGCATCCCTTGAATTGATTCATTCACTGTTCCGTTAATATCCGATAAACGCGAACGCATTTTATGATTGTATACAGACGCATACTTTCTATACATAATCGCCCAAACAATTAAAATTGGGATGATGAGTAAGCATAGTGCCGCCAGTTTTACATCAAGTAAAAATAGCGCAGCGAAAATCCCGATAATATAGATGATACTAGAGACGAATGTCGCAAGCACTGTTACATATAAATCACGAATCGCTTCTGTATCATTCGTTACACGCGATACAATTTTCCCTGCTGGTAAATGGTCAAAATAACGAATTGGCAACGTTTGAATATGGGAAAAGACGTCTTCCCTCATAATTTGAATAATTTTGTTTGCCGCCTTCTGTAAGAAGAACTGCTTTCCGTATGCAAATAATGATACGACTACTAATAAAGCGAAATATCCACCGCCAAGTAGTAATAACCTATTTATTTCTGGTTTATAAAACGCAAATACTTCTTCTTTCGTTAAGGCTTTCGATTTATACACTTGCACTGCCTTACCACTTTGTACTGTAAGCACATCTCCCTTAACAGAACGAGTTCCTTCAAGCGTTATTTTATTCGGTACAAAATAGTACTGAAAACCAACTTGAATCACTCGGACTTCTTTCCCTTTTTGCTCACCTTGTTCAAAGCGATCACTTCGCTTATAAAAGGCGCCATTATATGAAACAGCATCCTCACTCTTTTCTGTTTCATACCAGGGTCTCTCTATTCCAACGATATGCTCATCGATCATCGTTTTTGCGACGAAAGGACCCGCGAGTTCTGCAATAACGAAAACAAATAGCATCGCCATCGCTGCAAAAATCGGCCCTTTTACTTTCATCGCGTATTGAAACAATCGTTTTGAAACACTCATATTTTCACCCCACTATCCGTACTTTCACTTTCACCTTGTTGTCTTTCGAACTGCTCTGCATACCAGCCCCCATTTCGAACGAGCGCTTCATGCGAACCTTCTTCAATAACCTCACCGTTATCCATAACGAGAATCCAATCAGCATGCTGCACTGCTGACAAACGATGCGTTGTTATAATCGTCGTCTTCCCGCTTCTTTCTGTTCGTATGTTTTCAATAATTGCCGCTTCAGTACGAGCATCAACAGCTGATAAAGAATCGTCCAAAATTAAAATTTCCGGATTTTGAATAACAGCCCTCGCAATCGAAATCCTTTGCTTTTGCCCACCTGATAAAGAAACTCCTTTCTCTCCAACAAGCGTTTCTAAACCTTCCGGTAAAAACTCTAAATCCTTTTTAAACGCAGCTATTTCAATCGCTTTTTCAAGTTCTTCTTCAGTCGCTTCTCTGTTTCCGAATAAAATATTTTCCTTCGCTGTTTTTGAGAACAAAATGTGTTCCTGAGGTACATACCCAATCCAGCCAAGTACGTTATCATTCGTAATTTTATCTAGCTTCACATCAGAAACCGCAATATCCCCTTCCCCAAGTGGATATTGACGAAGAAACTGACGAACGAGCGTCGTTTTCCCGCTTCCTGTCTTCCCAACAACTCCAAGTGTCTCTCCTTGTTTTAAAGAGAACGAAACATTTTTCAAATTCGTTTCATTTGATGAAGGATATGAAAAAGTAACATTATCAAATTCAATGTAATCTGGCTCTTGTACAACCTTTGGATCTTTCGGATTCTTTACATCCGGTTCATAAGCTAACGTTTCATTTACACGGTCGAGCGACGCATTTCCTCTTTGCATAACATTAATCAATTCACCAATTGCAAACATCGGCCAAATCATCATCCCTAAATAGACGTTAAAAGAAACGAGCTCACCAAGTGTCACCTTTGATTGGAATACGAGATATGCACCGTACACTAAACCAATTAAATAACTAAGACCGACGAGCATTTTTACAGTTGGCTGGAATAATGCATCGATTCTTGCTACTCTCATATTTTTCTCGTATACGTCATCTCCTAAATGATGAAACCTTTCTTGATCAGCATTCTCCTGTACATACGCACGAATAACGCGTACACCCGCAATTGATTCAAGTACTTTATCGTTCATATCCCCGAACGCATCTTGCGCGACTGTAAATCTTTCATGCAACTTCTTTCCGTATCTATTCATCGCATACGCCATAATCGGAAGCGGTATAAGCGCAGCAAATGTTAACTGCCAACTAATTGAAAAGCCCATCATACAAACGATTGTAAGCATATATAGACTAGAATCAACGAGCGTTAATATACCAAAACCAGCTGTCATGGAGATTGCTTTTAAATCATTTGTCGCTCTCGCCATTAAATCGCCAGTACGATTTTTTTGATAAAACGTCGGTGTCATCTTAAGTAAATGCCCCATAAATTTTGAACGCATCGTTTTCTCAAGTACGAACGCACCGCCAAATAGTTGGTGCTGCCAAATGAAAGTAAGTACATACCCAACAATCGTTACCCCAAGTAAAATAAGAATATATTGCATAATCGCCTCATTCGTTAAGGCTCCCGTTTTAATATTATCAATTGTAATTCCTAACACTTTCGGTGGAATTACCTCTATCACGTTTACAATTAAAAGTACCCCAATTGCAATACTATACCTTTTCCAATGCTCTCTAAAAAACCAGCTTAACTTTAGTAATACTGAAAACAATATAACCTCTCCTTTCTCGTTCCCGTTTGATTCACATTTCTTTATCCGCTATCCAAACCCATCACATTTACATTTCGTAAGCCATACAATTTCATCACATTTTTCCACCTTCCAAATTCTAATTTTTTATAGTAACAAGGAAAACAAACAAAAAAAAGCATACCGCCGCTTGACGATATGCAATAGAATGCATAAAAGCGTACGTTACGATATACGCAACGTACGCTTCTCATAAGACAAAAAGGTCCTATATATCCGCACGGGTTGCGTAATGATATGAATGTTTTCCGCCATTTAACAGAGCTAAGCCCATTACATTTACGATTACAATCATTACGCACACCCCCTTCATTTATTTTCCATTTATAATCTTACAACTTTATTGAGTATTCTGTCAATTATTTTTTTCGCTTTAGAATAAAATAATCTTTTATCACAAAAAATAAAAGTGATGCATTCTGCTTATAATTCAGTTTGAAATAAGAGAATCTTCTGTAAGAAAGGGCATACAAAATAAAAAAATAGTAAGAAATCGTTTTCACAAACATTTCATTTGAAAAATATTATCAAACCACCTACAATCACCTTATACTCACTCTTACAAGTTGCTATTTTAGGAGGACTAATCATGACAACTAGCAATACGTACAAATTTTATTTAAACGGAGAATGGAGAGAAAGCTCTTCAGGTCAAACAATCGACATTCCATCTCCATACTTACACGAAGTAATTGGGCAAGTACAAGCAATTACTCAAGGAGAAGTAGATGAAGCAATTGCATCTGCAAAAGAAGCTCAAAAATCATGGGCTGAAGCTTCTCTACAAGATCGCGCAAAATATTTATATAAATGGGCTGATGAGCTCGTAAATATGCAAGATGAAATTGCCGATATCATTATGAAAGAAGTCGGTAAAGGCTATAAAGATGCGCAAAAAGAAGTCGTTCGTACAGCTGACTTAATTCGTTACACAGTTGACGAAGCACTTCACATGCACGGTGAAAGCATGATGGGTGATAGCTTCCCTGGTGGATCTAAATCTAAACTTGCGATTATTCAGCGCGCACCACTTGGTGTTGTATTAGCAATTGCACCATTTAACTACCCAGTAAACTTATCTGCTGCAAAACTTGCACCAGCACTTATTATGGGTAACGCTGTTATCTTCAAACCAGCAACTCAAGGTGCAATTAGCGGTGTTAAAATGGTTGAAGCACTTCATAAAGCTGGCCTTCCAAAAGGTCTTGTAAACGTAGCTACAGGACGCGGTTCTGTAATTGGTGACTACTTAGTAGAACATCCTGGCGTAAATATGGTATCGTTCACAGGTGGTACAAATACAGGTAAACATTTAGCGAAAAAAGCTGCGATGATTCCACTTGTATTAGAACTTGGTGGTAAAGATCCTGGTATCGTTTGTGAAGATGCAGACTTACAAGAAGCTGCAAAGCATATCGTAAGCGGTGCATTCTCTTACTCAGGTCAACGTTGTACAGCTATTAAGCGTGTACTTGTACATGAAAATGTAGCAGACGAACTAGCTGGCTTATTAAAAGAGCAAGTAGCTGAACTATCAGTTGGATCTCCAGAACAAAACAGCACAATCGTTCCATTAATCGACGACAAATCTGCTGACTTCGTTCAAGGTTTAATTGACGATGCTGCTGAAAAAGGTGCAACAATCGTTATCGGTAACAAACGTGAGCGCAACCTAATTTATCCAACATTAATCGACAACGTAACAGAAGAAATGAAAGTTGCTTGGGAAGAGCCATTTGGCCCAATCCTTCCAATCATCCGTGTTTCTTCTGACGAACAAGCGATTGAAATTGCTAACAAATCAGAGTTCGGTCTGCAAGCAAGTGTCTTCACAAAAGACATTAACAAAGCATTTGCAATTGCTAACAAAATCGACACTGGTTCTGTTCAAATTAACGGACGCACAGAGCGCGGCCCTGACCACTTCCCATTCATCGGTGTAAAAGGTTCAGGTATGGGCGCACAAGGTATTCGTAAGAGCCTTGAGTCTATGACTCGTCAAAAAGTAACTGTATTAAACTTAGTTTAATCTTATATGTAGCAGCTGATCTAATATTTAGGTCAGCTGCTTTTTAGTTAAAATCCTCCGGGACCTAATAACAAATTCTTCTCTATAATCTGATTATTACTATATCCATTGACGTATAAAAATACATTTGTTACTCTTAAACATGTTAATTTAATACATAAATCCTCATTCGTATCTCGGTGAGGTAGAGGTTGCAGTCATTAAGAGTATCATTTCAGGAGATGTAGTGGCATTGATGAAGAAATGAGAAAGGAATGATTGCCGAAGTAAGTCGTGTCCACCATGCACGCTTGCTGGGTCTGCATTTAATAAGTGCAGAACTGTCACAAACGTTTCGTTTGTGGAGAGCTATCGAGAGGTATGTCGTGGGTTTCTTATAAGATAGAAAGCATGTAGCGGCAAATTACGTGCTTTTTTTGTTTTGTTTGGACCTTCTCTTCCTTATCAGGAAGACATACATATCTCCTCGCTTGACTTGGTTATACTAACTTTGGAGGTATTTTCTATGCAACAAAAAAAATGGGGCTTTTGGGTACTAACAGCTTTCGTTGTCGGTAACATGGTTGGCGCTGGTATTTTCATGGTGCCAAGTACGTTAGCACAAACAGCAAGCCCACTCGGTGTCACTTTAGCTTGGTTAACAACAGGGTTTGGTGTTTTAATGCTAGCTCTTGTTTTCGGTAATTTAGCAATTCGTCGTCCTGATTTAACGACAGGACCACAAAGTCATGCATATGCTTTATTCTCAACACCAAAAAGAAAGAAAATGGCTGGTTTCAGCATGGTATGGGGATATTGGGTTGCAAACTGGGCAAGTAACGTTGCCATTATTACATCTTTCGCGGGATATTTATCGCTCTTCTTCCCAATTATGAAAGATACACGACTACTATTTTCAATTGGCTCTTTCAATATAGAAGTTGGAAAACTAATTACATTTACTATTTGTTCCATCTTACTTTGGGGAACACATTTAATTTTAACAAACGGTGTAAGCGGAGCTGGGAAGCTAAACTTCTTAGCAACAACGACGAAAGTGACTGGATTCCTTCTATTCATCGTCGTTACGTTATTTGCGTTCGAAGCTTCAAAGTTTGGACAATGGTACACACCAATGATCGATAAAGAAGGCGTATCACACGGCCTCCTTTCACAAGTAAATTTAGCGGCTCTTACAACACTTTGGGCATTTATCGGGATTGAATCAGCCGTTCTTTTATCAAACCGAGCTACCTCTCCAAAAACGGTAAAACGCGCAACTGTTGCAGGATTACTTATCACAGTTGCAATTTACTTAGGAATTACAATTTTAACAATGGGTGTACTTCACGTTGATAAATTACAAGCTTCTGAACGTCCATTAGCAGATGCATTAAACGCTGCAATGGGTCATGGTGGCGGGAAACTTATGGCATTACTTGCTCTTACTTCCCTATTCGGTTCAATATTAGGCTGGATTTTATTAAGCTCAGAAGTACCTTATCAAGCAGCAAAAGAAGGTTTCTTCCCTTCCTTCTTCGCAAAAACGAATAAAAAAGGAAGTCCAATTCATTCACTACGATTAACAAACATTATGTCGCAAGTGTTCTTATTCTCAACATTATCAGGAACAATTGCGGAAGCTTATACATTCGTTATTACCGTATCAACACTGGCCTACCTCATTCCATATCTCGTTTCACCAATATTCCAGTTAAAACTAGTCGCAACTGGTGAAACATATAAAAATGAAATGGGTTCAAGAATTATGGATGGTGTAGTTGCAGTTATCGCACTTTGCTATGCACTATGGGTTATTAAAACCGGCGCATCCGATATAAAAACATTTCTTCTCGGAATTGGTTTATTCGGGATTGGCTTTGCCTTCTATCCATTAATGAATCGTGATCAGAAAAAAAATAAAGAAAAGAAAAACGAGCAAGTTGCGTAACGCAATTTGCTCGTTTTTTACTTTATAAAACATATATAATAGAAAAAAGAGGTGAAAAACATGTCAATCGAATCACTATGGAGCTCTCGCTTTCAACAACATATTCAAAATGCCATCACATACTTTGCACGTATGATTAACGGTTTACTATATAGCTTCATCTTCGTCTCATGTGTAGGTGCATATTATTACGCTAAGTTTCTTAAAACGGATCCTTCTAAAGGAATATCTTTATTACTCATCACGATCGTACTTACACTCATTATAACGAGATGCCAAGTTCGCACATTTATTCAAAAACCGGACGCTGTCTATTTACTTGCATTAGAAGAGAAATTAACATCTTATTTTAAAAAATCTCTTCTATATAATTACATCATTCAGCTTTTCCCGCTTATATTTACGTTCCTTGTTATCGTACCGCTTGCCATGCAATCATTACAACTAACCGTACCTTTCTTATGTACAATCTTTATAATTTTAATGATTCTAAAGGGCTGGAACATATACATACATTGGATGTGGCGTGATAGTTATGAAAAAAGCATATGGTTTATCATTCGCATTGCTTGTAACGCCCTGATCATTTACATGCTGTTTTATGTTGCAAATATCATTGTGCTAGGCGGCTTACTATTACTTCTTGCCTTCCTACTCCTATATACAAAAAAACAGCCCACAAAGCGAATACCGTGGGAATACATAATTGAGCAAGAAGAAAAAATGGACATACGTTTCTATCAATTCGCTAGCATCTTCACTGATGTTCCGCAGCTAAAAAAACAAGTAAACGGCAGAAAATGGCTTACAAATTGGATCGAACCTTTACTACATAAAAAACGAGCTACTTTCTTCTATTTACATACACTTGCATTTTTACGTGGTAATGATTATTTCGGTATATATATTCGCTTGGGGGTAATCGGTGCTTTCATCCTATATTTTGTTCCGAATATATACGTAAAAGGTGCTATCGCTTATATCATCCTATATATGATTTCTATGCAGCTTCGTTCTCTGTGGAAATATTTTTCAGGAAATATTATTGTAGCATTATATCCAATTGATACTGAAAAACGAATGAATCAATTTCTCCGCTTAATCTTTATATTGCTAAGCATTCAACTCATTGTATTTTCAAGTGTTATACTCATTGCTACAGGACAATTACTACATGCTTTGATTATTATGCTAATCGGCGTACTTTGGATAAAGTTTATTATTGTACCAAAAACGAAGAAACGAATTTCTTCATTTTAACGAGAAAAGAGGCTGCACATAACAGCCTCTTTTCTCGTCCTAAAATTTATAATCACTTTTCATAGGCATTTCTCATATAGTGAAAATGACTATACAATTCCTATCCATACGTTAATAATGATTTCGCACATATAAATAAAAAAGATAGGAGCTCTATTATGAACAACAATCCGCCTGCAACGCCCCAAAACAACTCAGAAGAAAATAGCCGTGACATTAAATTGCAAACATTACGAGTCATCGGACTCATCGTCCTTATTAGTGGTTATATCCTCGTCGCTCTCTCAGAAGTAGGTGAGCTGAAAACCTTATTAACAAACCCTAACGCCAATCCTGATTTAGCTGAAGTTGATCCGTTTTAAAAATTATATAAAAAGCGAGTCCCAGTATAACTGGTTCGCTTTTATATAGTTTCATCCAATCTGAGAAACATTTCCTTCATTCTGATACTTCTCTTTCCCTATCGCCTTCATAAATAATAAAATACTGCTCATACCAACGATGAAATATAGAGTGCTCATGCCCCAAGATGCAATAAACGAGCCTAGCATAACACCTAATGCCCCATTCATTTTTGCCACTTGAAAGACCATTCCGTTAATCGCCATATAAGAGCCTCTTGCCTCATTCGGCACCATATCTGCCATAATAGATTGACGAACCGGCACATACATCATCTCTCCTACAGTTTGGAAAAGCCCTGCGATTAATAAGATCCATAAACTATTGCTCGTTCCGAGTATTGTAAATCCAATTGTATAAATGAATAAGCCTACATATAAAATTTTTAAATCGTTAAAGCTTTTCAGCATTTTAATAAGAAGCGCCGAACATAACACAACTAAAATTGTATTCTCTGCTGAAATCCAGCTGAGCATTCGAATACCTGTTAAATCGAATCTAAAACCATTCCCAAAGAAAAAGTGCACCGTTTCAAATTCCTTCTGTAAACGTATCCCTAAATAATTATTAATTTGAAACTCTAACGATAGTGTACATATACTTGCTGCACAAAAAATTAAAAACGCTCTATCTTTCATCACGACTTTATAACTATCTGCCATATCTTTTAATACATTTTTCTTCTCCACCGTTTTTCGTGCCACATACACTTCTTCCATATATACAGCCATCACATATAAAGTAATGACCGCAACAGCCGTTAATACGATAAACAATTGTAATCTATAATTTTCAAATAATAACCCACCAAATATTGCTCCAATCGCAATTGATAAGTTAATAGCCCAGTAGTTAATGCTGTACATCACTTTTCGATTTTCAGGTGTACTCACATCTATTAACATCGCTTCCGTCGCTGGATTCATAAGTCCAGATCCTAAACTATTCACTAACATAAACACAAATGTTAGCCACGGTGAATCTACATAATCTGAGTTCGCAACTCCCATACAAGCTATGGAAACGACTTGTATACTTTGGCCGATAATCATTACTTTTTTACGACCGAGCCGATCTCCAACATACCCACCATATAAACCGATAATTAATGCAGCTAGCACATTGATGAGTAATAAAGCACCAGCAATCGCACTACCTAATTTTATTGAAAAATAAATCGCCATAAATGGAAAAATCATTGTGGATACAGTGCGTGTTAAAAACGAAGTTATAATTCTAATTTTTATATTTCGGTGCATACTCCAAAATCCCATTGTTTCCCCCTCCTTATGCTTATTCATTTTACTTTGAAAAAGAGGAAGAAAAAGGTTAGAATATTCTAAAGAGTTCCCCCTTTTATCCCGCATTAACGGGCAGTAAGACCCCCACTGATTAAAGTTTCACTTTATTATAGAAGGAAGTGTATATATGAAAATTATGGACTATTACATTCGTTTAAGATTACATGCACAAGACCAACAACATATACGAAATAGCTTACAAGAATTAGCGGATGTTTTATATTGCAGTACGAAAAACGTAAAGATTTTATTAAAGAAAATGAACGAGGAGCAATTCATTAAGTGGACACCAGGGCGTGGTCGCGGAAATAAAACAGAAATTATATTTGCACATACTTTAGCAGAAGCGATTGAATCCTATACAGATGAACTGTTGACCCAAGAAAAATTAAAAGATGTCTTTCTTCTTTTAAAAGAGCCCCTTCCTCTTGCAATTCAAAAAAAGATAGAAAATAAACTACATCATCATTTTGGATACGAACCTTCAAATGATATGTATGACATATTGAAGATCCCTATATCAAGAAAGATATTACCATTAGATCCCGCTTTTACGGCTGTAACAACAGAGGGTCATCTTATTAACCAAATTTTTGATACATTAGTCATTTATAACGATATTACAGAAAAAATGGAACCACACATTGCACATACGTGGGAATTAAGCGAAGACGGGCTTACGTGGACGTTTCATTTACGAAAAGATATATATTTTCATAACGAAACTGTTCTAACTTCTAAAGATGTACAATTTTCATTTGAAAGATTGCAGCAAGCTCAATCTCCTTACGCATGGTTAACACAGGAAATTGTTCAAATTGAAACACCATCACCACTGCAAATTCGATTCCATTTAGCAAAACCTAACGTTTTTTTCTTACGTTATGTGAGTTCCATGCAACTCGCAATTTTACCGCATGATGCAGTTATTCAAAATCATCACTACATAGGTACTGGACCTTTTAAACTTACTCATTACTCTGAAGACAATATCGTACTCGAAGCGTTCACCCATTACTTTAAAGAGCGTGCGTTATTAGACCGTATTGAATTTTGGAGTATTCCTGATCATTTGCAAATAGATGCTGATTATGAACTACCAAATGAAGAGGAAAATGAAAGGCATGATATACAAATAGAAGAAATAGGTTGTATTTATGCTAGCTTCAACTTTACAAAACCTGGTCCTCATCACGACATTCACTTTCGAAAAGCTTGGAGAGAACTATATGACGTTGAAACGATACTTCATAGCATAGAGGGCAGACGAACAATTGCTGCATCAAGCTTTTTTCCTGAAAGAAGCCGCCAAGTTCCTAACAGGTCCTACTCTTTAGAAAAAGCGAAAGAGTATTTAAAAAAGAGCACCTATAATGGCGAAACGATACATATTTATTTCTTCGCATTTAAAGATAGTGCAAATGATGCACATTTCCTAAAAGAACGCTGCGAACAATTAGGAGTACACGTAGAACTTCACCCATTTCTCGTTTCAGATTATATGGATCGTTCTATTGATAAACATGCGGATATTATTTTCATGGGGGAAGTATTTGCTACCGATCATGAAATTGCATTTTTAAATGTATTTAAAAATAAAAGTTGCTTCGTAAATCGATTCATGGACCCACACTATGCAAAACAAATTAATTGTTTACTTGATACCTTTTTATTAGAAGACAATAAAGAAAAACGGTATAGGCTCATGTATGAGATTGAAGAGTTTTTACAAGCTGAAAACATCATTTTATTTAACTATCACGTTTTAAAAAGAAAAACATACCCTTCTTCTTTAAAAAACGTAACAATTGATTCATTCGGTTGGGCGAATTTTGCGAAGTTATGGATACAGCCATCCCCGCATTAAATACGGGGATGACTGTAATTATTGAATGACTTCTTCTAAATGGTTCTTCAAGTCCTCTAGATAATTCTCAACAGTAGGATTTTTCACCACATCATAACAAGCAAAACTCTTTAACGGACTCATACCAAGAAACTTCTGCACACGATGTAAATGACTAAGTGCTGATTCTAAACTTTCTCCTTCAAAGAACTTCGTCTTATCTCCGAATGCTTTTTCAGGTGCATTCCAAGTTGTAGAAAACATATACTGCTTCTCTTTTAATAAACCACCTGTTCCATATTCATCTGCACCTTTAAAGAACAAACCGTATTCATACACTTCATCCATATATGTTTTAAATAATCCCGGTACACTAAACCAGTAAATAGGTGTTTGATAAATTACAACATCAGCCCATAAAAACTTTTCTTGCTCTTCCTTAATACTGTATCCATCTTGAATCGTCGTTGTTTTCACATAATGATTCTCACTTAATACAGTTATCATATAATCAACTAACGTTCTATTTAATCGTCCTTCTTTCGTACCGTATTTTTCATGTCCATTTATAATAAATATATTTTTCATCACTTTTCTCTCCCTTATTTTACTCTTCAGCTATTAACCCAAGTTGTTGTTTCAGCGTAAGATTATCTTCTAAATGCCAATCTTCCGTTATCTTGCCATCCTTCACATGCAAAATATCAATTGCAAAAAAATTGATTTTCTTATCATTATGAGTTCCTGTAAAAGAAAGACGAGCTGTTACTTTATCACCAACGACTAATAAATCTTCAATCTCGCAATGTATATCAGGAACGACTTTGCGAAAATTTTGTGCTGCAAGCTTTAATCCTTCAGTGCCTTGTGGTCGACCTTTCGGCAGTGTGTTATCGAAAAAATTTTCAGTAACCGTCTGCGGAATAAGTTCCTCTCTACCTGTATCCCAAAATGCATAAAAGCGCTGGGCTGCATGAACCATTTCTGTCGCTTCTTTTTTGCCTAGTGAAGGATCGATTGTCATTGTTTTTGGCTTCGGCATTTCCTTCAATAATTGGATTTCAGCTTTTTGCTCACCACTACATGCTACAAGCACAATACAAATGACAAAAAAACTAAGAAACATAAACAACTTTTTCATACCCATGGAAATCACCTCCTCCTCATACAAACCCTTTGTATTTCGTATTGCTATTGTATATGCACTAACTTCCTTTATGGAAGTAGTGATATTTTTTTCATATAGTTACCAAAAGTATAGTTTTGTGATACGATAAGGAAAATTCATTCAAAAATTTTTTATGGAGGCTATTTCCATGAGCAATATAGATCCAGTTGTATTAACGAAAGGTTTACCTGGTATACCTTGTCCTATCGCTAAAACGCTTGACGTAATTAGTACAAAATGGACGTTTTTAATCATTCGCGATCTTCTTATCGAAGGAACATTAAGATTTAGCGATTTACAAAAATCAATGGATGGGATTAGTCCGAAAACTTTATCGCTTCGCCTAAAAGAATTGGAAACGCAAGGGATTATAACGAGAAAAGTATACCCAGAAGTTCCGCCTCGCGTAGAGTACACGTTAACGGATAAAGGAAAGCAATTAGAGGGGATATTTATTGAATTAAAGCGGTTTGGATTAAGTTTATAAACGAAAAGCCCCTTACCATAAAAATAGTAAGAGGCTTTTCGTTATTCACTACATTACTTCGCAAAACTTTGAGCTAGTTGTTTCTCTCTCCACATAAATGTAATGCCGAGACCAACGATTAAAACAACACCTGAAAATGCATATGGATAATTAATGTTTATATCAAATAATATTCCGCCCATCGCTGGTCCTGCGATATTTCCTAAACTCGTATACGTTGAGTTCATACCAGCAACGAATCCTTGCTCTTTTCCAGCTGCTTTTGATAAAAACGTCGTTAAAGCTGGACGAAGCAAATCAAATGCTAGGAAAATAAAGCAAGTAACGAGAAGTACAATCCAATAATTAAAGACTACAGTTGAGACGAATGCTAATACTGCACCTACAATTAAACATATTTGAATTAATACTTTCTCACCGAACATGTCAACCAATTTGCCAAACATAAATACTTGCACAACTACCCCAAAGATGGAGCTAATCGTAATAATTGCAGCAATATCTTTCGGTGTGAAACCAAACTTATGATCAGAGAACAGGCTAAACACAGTTTCATATGCTGATAATCCAAATGCGAGTACAAATACAATAATAAATGCGATTGCATACATTGGATTTAATGATTTCTTTAAATCTCCGATAAAGCTGGATTCTTTCGTATTAGCAGAAATCTCTGCAAGTTCTTCTTTCGTTAACGGCTCTTTCAAAATAAATATAGAAATCACGCATGCAACAAAGGCAATCACTGCTGCCACAAAGAACGGCACACGTATACCGTATTCTGCAATAAACCCGCCGATTCCAGGCCCTATAATAAATCCGGTGCTGATAGCTGCTGAAAGATAGCCCATCGCCTTTGGACGTTCTTGAATAGAAGTAATATCAGCAACATATGCCGTAACACCCGGCATAATAAACGCGGCACTAATTCCGCCTAACACCCTCGCTGCATAAAGCATCCACACATCTGTACCTAATCCAAAAAGAAGCTCTGAAACACCAAAAATAAATAATCCAATGATTATCATTTTCTTCCTACCGTAAATGTCGACCCAACGACCCGTAATAGGTGAAGTAATAAGCTGCGCCATCGCAAACACTGCAACGAGATAACCCATCGTCTTTCCTGTTAAATTCATATCATTCATAAAGGACGGCATAACCGGAATGATTAATCCAATCCCTAAAAAAGCGATAAATATATTACTCAAAAGAATGATCAATACCATCTTTTGTTCTTTTATCGGTTTCTTCAATTTTTAACACCTCTTCCCGTAGTTCCTCTCAAAAATAATGCCCAAGAAGCTTTTTCTTTATCCTGCTATTTGTGGGCTCATACTGAGTAAAGATGTCCCCACTCATTAGAATTTCACTCTATCCTTCCACACATACATAAACACAGGGTGAATGACTATCATTCAGTTTCCCGCAGAAATGAACCTACCTTTTCAGACAGGTTCATCTTACTACTTCTTTATCCCGCATTAACGGGCAGTAAGACTCCCACCTCAAAATTCAGCGAATGCGAGGAAGTTAGGTGGGAGATAACTGCCCTTAAATGCCCGATTGGTGAAGGCTAATAAACAGTGGGGATGAACCCTCCCACTGTTTAAAGTTTCACTTTATATGTAGTGCATGTGTTAAAAAATCTAGTACTTCTGCCTTTTGTAGCTCGACTTGCTCATCATCTTTATGATCATATAAATAAACTTGTTCCGCTGCTGATTCAACAAGAGCGATAAATAACTTCGCTGTTCGCTCTGCGTGAACCGAATCACGAATTTCACCTGATTCTTTTGCCTCACTTAAAAAGTCACTTAGCCATATATAAAGAGGCTCATATACAGCTTCCCATTCTTTTATATGTTCAGTTGATGCAAGGCCCGCATACATTAATGCTTGTATTTCACGATATTCAGCTATAAAGGTAAATACTGCATCTATTACTTGCTCAACTTTACTTGAAAAAGGTGAATCGTTCTGTACTTTTTCTTTCACTGCAAGTATCATCTTCTCAACCATCACTTCTGCTATTGCAGGCATAACAGATAACTTAGAAGGAAAATATAAATAGAAAGTTCCTTGTGCAATGCCAGCCAATTTCACGATATCAGAAATCTTCGTTTTTTCAACGCCCTTTTCCTGAAACACTTCAATAGCTGCATAGACAATTTTTTCTTTTTTATTCATCATCTAAACCCTTTCACACGCGTATTGAATGACTGTCACTCATTTTATAAAATAATTAGCTGTACTGTCAATCATCGTGCACTTTTCATAATAAAAATCTCCCAACAAATCGTTAGGAGATTTAACTTTAATATCCTTTTCTTATGAAAGAGCCTTTAATCCCGTAACTCCACATACGATAAGAGCTACACTAATCAAACGTGCCTTACTTTTTGATTCACCAAACAGAAACATATTTAATAAAACAGCTCCTGCTGTTCCAATGCCAATCCAAACCGCATAAGCTACACTTACTTGTAAGAACAAGAAAGATGTGTATAAGAATGCGAAGGAAGTTGCAAATCCACCTATATAAATCGCTCCATTTGCTAACGTCTTATCTTTACTATACATTTTAAGGCCTATCACACCGACTATTTCACTAATTGCAGCACAAAATACGAAAAACCAACCCATTTTTAAGCAGCTCCTTTCACAATTTCTTCCGCGGTTTCTTCTTTATTATCAGCCAGTTTTAAACCGATAACGCCCGCTACAACCATCACGATAAAGAATAGTTTTCCTACACTGAAACTGCCGCCGAAAAGGAATACATCCATTAGGAAAGTACCTACCGTACCAGCTCCGGCAAACACAGCGTATACAGTCCCTGTTGCAAGATGTTCGCACGCTTTCGATAGGAAGTAAAAATCAACAGCGATAACTCCTACAATAATGACCCAATGCCACCAAGTATGGGCTGTATTAAAACCAAACACCCAAAAAACTTCAAAAATACATGTTAATACGACATATAACCAAGCTTTATTTTTCATATCTCTCACCTTCTATTATTTACTGACTGACCGTCAGTCATTTTTAGTTTAAAAAATATAATCTCACTCTAACTACTCTTTAAAAAACCAATATCATCCTCATTTATCCTTATATTTGTTCCGTTATTAAGCTAACTACATATAAAAGTTGCTTATCTACACCCTTTCATAGAAAAAATGACTGAATGTCATTCATAAATATTTTACATGACCAATTGATAAAGTGTCAACACCCGGATTCTATTAACCAAAAAATATTTTAAATTTCTTAAATCCACATGAATATTTCTTAATAATCTGTTAATAATGGTAGTAACATAATATTTTCTCCATTCCCCCCTTGGAGATCCCTTTGAATCGAGCAGTTGCTTTTAGCTAACTGCTCTTTTTTTAATTTATCGGCACATTATAATAAAATACTCATAGATAAATTCCAAAACAAAAACCTGTACTCCCTTTTCAACATGCAACAAAGAACGAAATATTTTGTACGCTATTTACTTTTCAACGAGTCTTTGTATGCAATAATTTTATTTTCGAGCATCTTCTCTGTAACTTCTAAATTTTCTCTTTGAATCTGAATAGATCTCCTATGATCTTCTAAGAGCTGTAAACGAGCTTCGGTTGTATGCTCCCCTTCTAAATATAATCTAGCATATTCTCTTATTTTCGCTATCGGCATTTGTGTTTGTTTTAATTTCATTACAAACTGCAACCACTTTATATGTGACTCTTCATACAATCTATTCCCATTTGCATCGCGATTTGCAATTAATATGTTCTCCTTTTCATAATAACGTAATGTATGTGTGCTCACTCCTAATAATTTAGCTACCTCGCTAATTGTGTACATAACCATTCTCCCTCCGCACGCCATTTACTCTCATATATTTTACTGCCTTATCCAAATTATAAAAAACATTTGACTTAGAGTATACTCTAACAAATACAATCTAACCATGATAAATTAATTTGAATTTAGGAGGCTTTTATATGAAATATACTGTTATTACTGGTGCTAGTTCAGGAATTGGCTATGAATCCGCTTTAGCCTTTGCATCTCGCGGAAAAAACTTAATACTTGTAGCTCGAAGACAAGCAGAATTAGAAGAATTAAAATTGAAAATTAACGAAATGCATCCGGAATTGGATGTTGTCATTCGAAGAACTGATTTATCAGTCACTGAAGAAGTTTATAAATTTTATGAAAGTCTACAAAGTTTTCAAATTGAAACGTGGATTAACAACGCAGGTTTTGGTAATTTTGCCTCAATTGCTGAACAAAATTTAAACAAGATAGAAACGATGTTGCATGTAAATATAGAAGCACTAACAATACTATCTTCCCTTTTCGTTCGAGATTATTCAATGACCGCAGGAACACAGCTTATTAACGTTTCATCAGGCGGTGGATACACGATTGTTGCTGATGCTGTTACGTATTGCGCTACGAAATTTTATGTAAGTGCATTTACAGAAGGACTATCTCACGAACTGAAAGAACAAGGTGCAAAACTACAAGCAAAAGTTTTAGCTCCTGCTGCAACTGAAACAGAATTCGCAAAACGTTCATTTGATATTGATGAATTCCAATACGATAATGTTGTACCAAAATTCCACACTGCAAAACAAATGGCACAATTTATGCTCGACCTTTATGATAGCGATAAAGTTGTAGGGCTTGTCGATGGTTCTACTTATAACTATGAGCTTAAAAATCCCATTTTTAATTTTGCAGTGCGACAAACGAATTCAAATTCTTAACAACATCTCATTTCTGATTAAAATATAGATACCCACTATTTCTTAAATAATAGTGGGCCTTTTTTCTCTCTAAAAATTTCACCCCACATACCGTATCATCGCCACCTCATCACAATAATCAACTTTTGGACAATGTCTACAATCAATCCACACTTTTTCTGGCAATGCTTGTCTATTCACAAAATCAAACCCGCACTTTTGAAAAAATTCTGTTTCATATGTTAAAGAAATTACCCTGTTCACTTTTATCTTTGCCGCCTCATTCATTACATGATTCACTAACTTACGCCCTATCCCTTTTCCTGCATATATATGCGAAACTACTAACGATCGTACTTCTGCGAGATCCTCTCCTAACACATGCAAACCAGCAACTCCAACGACTTCCTCCCCTTCTTTCATAACATATAAACATTGTAAATATTGATAGAGAGACAAAAGAGAACGCGGCAAAACAACTCCTTCTTTTGCATACATTTCAATGAGATTATAAATTTCTTTCACATCACTTGTAACCGCATTAAAGATTTTCATATTATATCCCCTTGCCCCCAGCATTAATATTTATAACAACGAATGAATTTTAATTCATAATTTCATATAATAATACATCTCTCTTTTCTCTCCGTCAATCACTTTTCTGAATTTTATCCCGCATTAACGGGCAGTAAGACTCCCACCTCAAAATTCGGCTGAAGCAAAGAAGGTAGGTGGGAGTCGGGCTGCCCCTAAACGCCCGATTGGTGAAGGCTAATAATCAGTGGTGGATGAACAAAACCCCCACTGATTAAAGTTTCACTTTACACAAACAAAAAACCAAGCAACTTAATCGATGCTCGATTCCTCATTTCGTATCGGCAATACCGTCGAATATTTAATTTCACGAAGTGCTAAACTCGTCTGTATCCGTGTAATACCAAGCTTGTTCAACTTTCTAATAAACTGCTCCAGTTCTTTACGATCACGATTCGCAACTTTTAATAAATAATCATACTCTCCTGTTAAACAGTGACATTCTAACACTTCAGGCATAGATTCTAATTCTCGTTCTAACACTTCCAGCTTTTCATACTGATGAATATTCGTACTCATAAAAATGAAACATAATAAATCAAATCCAAGCTTTTCTTGATTTAAAATTGCTACTTGCTTATCAATAAAACCTTCCCCATCTAACCTTTTTATTCGTGCATGCATCGCAGCTGGAGATAAATTAACACGGCGTGCTAGTTCTGCATTACTTACTTGTGATTCTTTCTGCAATATATCTAAAATTTTCACATCCAAATCATCAAGCACTTTAATAACAGATGACTCCATCAAAATTCCCCCTTTTTTCTTACCGATGATTATTCGAAGAAACATCTCATAACTTATATAAAACTGAATGTTTTTCTGCAAAATAGATTTCTAACGAAACATTTTATCGAGTTTTTACCATTATACAAAAGAATATATTAGATAATAAAGAAAAATGCTAAAATTATTTACAGTTCATTCTTATTTCAACAAAGGGGTTTTTAGTATGCCTTATTTTTACGTCTTTTTACTATTATTAACAAGCTTATTATGGGGAGGAAATTTTGTCGTTGGGAAATCACTTGTCGATCATGCGTCTCCGATGACACTGACAAGTTTAAGATGGATGATTGCGATTGTTTGTTTATTACCACTCGTATGGTTTAAAGAGAAGAAAATTATTCCACCGCGTGCTGCTATAATCCCGTTAGTAATTATGGGAATTACAGGCGTCGCTCTTTTCAACATTTTTCAATTTTTAGCACTAGAAAAAACATCCGCAACGAATGTAGGTCTTATTTCTACATTGAACGCTATTTCAATTGCATTATTTTCTGTGCTATTTCTAAAAGAAAAAGTAAATACACTTCAAATTCTTTCTATGATTCTTTCATTTTTCGGGGTTATGCTCGTCCTTTTAAAAGGAAATTTTGCTCTTTTATTTTCACTACATTTTAATAGCGGGGATTTATGGATGATTGCAGCAGTTTGTATTTGGGGCATTTATTCTGTTTGTAGTAAATGGGCGACAAAAACAGTTACACCGCTAATGGCTACATTATATTCTGGCATTTTTGGTGTCATTTTATTGCTTCCATTTAACATAGGTAGCTTCACTGTTTCCAATATCAACTCTTCCTTCATAACATCACTTTTATATACAGGACTCATTTCAACAGTACTTTGTATGGTGTTTTGGAATATTGGTGTACAGAAATTAGGCGCTACTACATCGGGGATTTTTCTAAATTTCAATCCAATTTTCACAGCTATTTTAGCATTTATTTTCCTTGGAGAAGAACTAACATGGATTCAAATTTTCGGGACAATTATCGTCGTTACAGGGTGCTATTTATTCTCTCATTTTAAAACTGTTTCTCCTCAGACGACTAGAGCTTTAGTACGAAAGCATTCTTAATGAAAAAGCATCGCCACCAGAGTGGCGATGTTTTTATTTACCTTTCATTTCTTTCACATACTGTTTTTCTTCTTCTGGCGATAAACGTTCTGTTGCCTTTCCGGTATCACCACCTTGAATTTCCCACAAAAAGTTATGCTCCTCAACCGTCTGTGAAAAATCCCCTTTCTCCCAACGCTCTAAAGTAGAAAGTAGCTTTGCTTTATATTTAAAATTAGTACTGCTTTCTACTGCGTTCTTCGCACTACGAATTTCCTTATTTGTCATTTCGATAAATCCCCATTTATCAGATGATTTCACTTTTTGATGTACCATCCTATGCATTGTAGAAATAATTTCATCTTCACTAAATTGTGGCTTCTCTTCCGCAACTTTCTTGTCCTGTTGGCTCATCACTTTTTGTGTTTTAAGACTCTTCTCCTCTTCCTCTATATAATTAAGAAGTTTAGTAACACCGAATACAGCTCCTATCGCAATTACAATCATTGTAATTGCCCCTATTATCCATTTTTTCATATTATGTACTCCCCATTCCCCCTAATAATTACATAAACAAATGGAATCGCCTGCACATAGTCGATTCCATTTGTTTCCTTATTTCATTTTAAGCCTTCATCGCTTCTCGTACAATGTAACTGTCCACATATTGCTTAAATTTCACGATTTTTCCATTTTCAAGCTGCCACACATGAACAAATTCCGCCTCAAATGATTTTCCCGTCTCTTTATAAACTCCTGAATAAACACCTTCAGCAATAATCACATCTTTTCCGTTTACTTCATGGTACGTCTTTACACTCGCTTTATAATCATCCCATTCTGATCCTAAATGACTAAATACATTTTCCATTATAGCTTCTGTACCTATATACGTTCCGCCGTACGGAAAACCTTCTGCCTCTGTCCATTCCACTTTTTCAGAAAATGCTTCTGCTAAATGTTTTGCATTCGAAGAAGTTGATCCTTCATACGTGCTTTGAATAATTTCTAAATTTGTTTTTTGCTTCATTATTTTTTCGCCCCAAACGCGTTTGCCGCTAAAATAAGTCCAATTTCTAACGCTTTAACGCGCGGGAATCGTTCCTTTATTGCCGTTTGAATTTCTTCACTTGAAGGATTTCCTGCAAGAACTTCATCAAATGCAACTAAATATTTACGAGTATGTTTAATCGCGTCTGCTGTATTTGGTACGTCATAATCACGATGACCCGCTACAACAATTTCAGGATGAAGATTTTCAAGTTCACTTAATGTTTCTAACCATTTATGACGAGCTTCAGCATCTGTTTCTAACGTCCATACGAAAGTATTGTTATAAACGATATCGCCTGTAACAACGGCTTTTAATGATGGAATCCATACATAACTATTATTCGGTGTATCACCTTGCAAACCACCTTTAATGATTAAATCATTTCCCTCTAAAATCAATTTCTCTTCTGTTAATTCCTTTGGAACAATTGGTTGATGAGGAACATTATGCCCAATAGATGGTTTCCACTGTTCCACTTTCTTCTCAAATGTGTTACGAATATCTTCAATAGTATTCCGTAATGCAACAATCTTCGCTTCTGGAAATGCTTCATGTAATACATTTAATCCAAAATAGTGATCTGGATGGAAATGAGTCACATAAATATGAGTTAAATTCTTTCCTGTTTCAATAATTTGAGCTGCTAAACGGTGCGCATCACTTAATAAAAATTGTGCATCGATAAGAATTGCATCTTTTTCTCCGTATACAATTGTGGATGTAACTTGAAATGCTTGCTCAGATCCTGTAAAAACCTCTAAATGTAATTTTGACATGTTATTTCCTCCACTTTTTATTTACTCTTTTATATTCCTTTATTCTTTAAGCTTTATTCTAGTTGTAACTAAGTTAGTTACAACTAGAATAAAAAAATATACGAATCATTTTATTACTAATCGACTTGATGTAATCATTATAGTTACACCAAGTCGTCAAGTCAACACTAAAAAAATAAAATTTACTTCGTTTTCATTACTTTCTCTTTTAAGAAGCGATCTACATATCCTTCTGCTTTTACAACGAATAAATACGCACCCATTGATAATAATGCAAGATCTAATTCATATCCCGGATTCTTTCCATCTCCTAATAAGCCTGCTGCTCCATTTACCTTCACGATAGCTCCAGCTAAAATAAGAGCGAATAACAATCCTACATACCTCACGCCTAAACCGATAATTAATAATATACCACCAACTAATTCAACTGTTGCTACGCCATATGCAAGACCACCTGGTAAGCCGATGCTTGTAAACCACCCTGCTACGTTATCTATACCTGATTGAAACTTTGCTAAACCGTGTGCAAAAAAAGTAACTCCTAATACGATACGAATAATTAAATTACCAATATATTGATTCATTCTGAACTCTCCCTTTTTGTTTTGTTATGGTGAACATTTATTCACAATACAAAACAATACGGTATTTCTTTTCATTCGTCAAATGCTTTTTTAAAGAAACCAAAAAACATTATCCTTTTTGCAGATAATGTTTTTTATAAAATAGTGCTAATTCAAGCTTTCGCTCTATTACTTAGAAAAAGGTTGAAAATTTTTCCCAGCACCTATATAAGACAATAAAGACACATCTTCTTCCATCACCATTCCAACAACATTCACTTTCCTATCTTCAGGTAAATCATTTATAACTATTTGCATTTCACCAGCATATCTACCGTACAATTCATTATCAATTGTAATACTGCCTCGTTTTCTTGAAATTGTATTCATCGGTTGTAATGCAACTTTATTTTCTTCGCGCGATTCTACAGAACGAATTACATCACGAGCCGGATCAAGCCGGTTCGTATGCACTTGCTCTACCACTTTTAATACTTCACTTGCATTTATAAATGACTCATACCGCAGCGGAATAATCCCACCACTCGCACTCGAGATTTCTTGTACACTTTCTAGGCTCCCACTTATGTCTCCAATTAAAACTTTATCAACAGCACAATCTTGCACAAGCTCTAAATATGCTTCAAGCGGGCGCATATAGCGGTGCTTTTCTAAAGTTGGTAAACCCTCATATAACGGACCGCGTTTTTCACCATCTCCCGGAATAAACGCCATCGTTTTTATTCCGCACTCATGTAAATATTTATTTTGTTTTTGCAAGAATGATTTGGCTAGTCCTGTTTCTGGACGCGGATAAAAATTATGCCACGCTTCTACTCGATCTACTCGTATATTTTCCGCAAGTAACTCTTTCCAAAATGATTCTGTAATCGTACTCGCGTTTAACGCTACCTTCATCTTATGAGATACACGTGCGATTTCTTTTGGCGTAATACCGTAATCCATTCGTAAACCAGTAATGCCAAAGTCTAATAACTCTTCCACATTTTCATACGTCATCCCTAAATGGTTTAACGATTTTGGAGAGACATCAACCATTAATTCCATTTCATTTTCGAGAGCTTGTTTCCCAAGTATTTGAATTAACTCCTTATACGTATTCGGATCATCTTCTGGAATGTGAAGAGATGTAAAAACAGATGAAAATCCGTTTTCTTTCGCTAGTTTTAACCATGCTTCTTGTTTCTCTACTCGCTCTTTTGAAAGATAAATTGAAACTCCTATCATATGAATCTCTCCTTCTATTAATATAAAAAAAGAGAAAGGAATCCCTTTCTCTATATGTTTTCTGCCATTTCTTCTTTAAAGCCGAAGAAGTACGTAAAGATGAATCCGAACGTATATGCAACTACTAATCCAAGGAAATATAATAAATATTTATTATCAGCAATTAACGGAATTAATGATAATCCTGATACACCTATTCCGAGTGAAGCCGTTTTCATAACAGCTTGGAATGCACCACCGACAGCCGCTCCTAAACAAGCAGTAATAAACGGTTTCCCAAGTGGCAATGTAACCCCGTATAATAGCGGTTCGCCAATCCCTAAAAATCCTACTGGTAATCCACCTTTAATCACATTACGAAGGCGTTTATTTTTTGTTTTCACATAAATCGCAATTGCTGCTCCTACTTGCCCAGCGCCAGCCATTGCGAGTACTGGTAATAAAGGCGTTACGTGCGTTTGATTAATAAATTCCATATGAATCGGTGTTAAACCGTGATGTAATCCGACCATTACGAGAGGTAAAAATGTTCCGGCAAGCACAGCTCCAGCAAATGCTCCGCCAACATTTAAAATTGCATTAATACCGCTTGTAATACCATCAGATAAGAAGCCTGCTACTGGCTGAATCGCTAACATCGTTACTATACTTACAGCTAATACAGTAATGAGTGGTGTTACGATAATATCAACTGCATTTGGCACCGCTTTTCGCACTCGTCTCTCAACTACAACCATAAGCCATGCTGCAAAAATAACTGCAAATAATCCGCCCCGTCCGGGTACGAGCGCTTCACCAAATAATTTTACATTCGCCATCGCTGGGTTAAAAATTAAAATACCTGCAATTGCCCCAAGAACTGGTGTCCCGCCAAATTCTTTCGCTGTATTCCAACCGACTAAAATTCCTAAGAATGTAAAGATACCGCCGCCAATAAGTAGTAGCATTTGTAGCCACGTTGCATTCGGATCAGCACCTGCGTTTTTCGCAAAGTTAGCAACCCCATTTATAATTCCTGACGCAACAAGCCCCGGAATTAGCGGAATGAAAATACTTCCTATTTTTCTTAAAAAGTTTTTCACTGGTGTATTATTTTTCTTCTTAATCTCTGACTTCATCTCTTGCCCAAGATCTTCAAGGTGGTGATCTGCCACCTCACCAATTCGCAGTCCCGTTAAACCTTCCATCTCAGCTGCTACTTTATTTACTGTCCCTGGTCCAACAACAACTTGAAGCGTCTCATCTTCAATAACGCCCATAACCCCTTCAACC
Organism: Bacillus sp. P4_E1; assembly: GCF_056401715.1. Lineage (NCBI taxonomy): Bacteria > Bacillati > Bacillota > Bacilli > Caryophanales > Bacillaceae > Bacillus > Bacillus sp. P4_E1. The sequence continues at coordinate 86,364 of NZ_JBFUIV010000003.1, read as the reverse complement.
TTTTTCAAAAGGTCCATATTCACTTTACTTTCATCATGAAGCGTTAATCGCAGTCTCGTCATACAATGAGCAATGCCACGAATATTTTTTACTCCCCCAAGTTGCTCTGAAATCTCTTTGGCCATTCTCTCTTCTTTCTTCATAATAGAATCCCCCTCCCCAAAGTTTAAAGTGCTTTCTTCACAAATCCTTTCGCACCTTTTAATTTTTCTAGTGCTTCCCCATATTCACACTGTAGTAATATCATAACGATTGCAGCTTTCACATTTCGATCTGCTTTCTCATAACACTCTGTAGCTACTTCATAACTAGCGCCTGTCGCTTCAACAATAATTCGTTTTGAGCGTTCTACCAATTTTTCATTTGTAGATTGAACATCTACCATTAAGTTTTTATATACTTTCCCTACACCAATCATAGACGCTGTAGAAATCATATTGAGTACTAACTTTTGCGCTGTGCCAGCCTTCAACCGTGTTGAGCCTGTTAATATTTCTGCGCCTGTTTCCACTTCCACATTTAGTTTTGCATATTTACTTATTTCAGCATTTTTATTACAGGAAATACTAGCTGTGCTTGCTCCCACGCTACTTGCATATTTCAATCCGCCAATTACATAGGGTGTTCTACCACTTGCTGCAATTCCAATAACCGTATCTTTCTCGTTTAATCCAATACTTTTTAAATCTTCTTTTGCTAACTCTTCACGATCTTCGGCACCTTCCACCGCCTTAGTAAACGCTTTCAATCCACCTGCTATAAATCCTTGAACCATTTTATCATCTGTTCCAAATGTCGGGGGACATTCTACTGCGTCTAAAATGCCTAAACGGCCACTCGTACCAGCCCCAATATAAATTAAACGGCCTTCTTCTTCAAAAGACTTAGTAACAATTTGTACAACCTTTTCAATTTCTTCTATTTCATTTTCAACTGCTAACGCAACAGTTCGATCTTCTTCATTCATACTTTGTAACACTTCTTTTATACTCATCTCATCTAGATTCATCGTTTTCTCATTACGGTGTTCTGTCGATAAATTCTCTAACATATTGCCACCCTCTTCGAAATTATATTTCACACTTTTATTATAACTTTAAGAAACTAAAAATCAATAACTCTTTCTTATTTTATGAAATAAAATTTCACAACATGACATATTTGTGTCAAAGATAATAAAAAAGATGAGTCTCCCCATCTTTTCTTCTACTTCAATTTCCGTAACCGTAATGCTTCTTCTCTCGTCTCCATAAATTGATCTAATACTTTATTACCAATTCGATTGAAAGTAATCACGTATAAAGCATCAATCATATTCAGTTGCGTCATTCTCGAAGCAATACTCGCAATGCGATGGTCTTGCTCTACATCTGGCATACAAAGGCGAATGTCTGCCGCTTTATATAACGGAGATGATTGGTCTAGCTTCGTAATCGCAATAACTGTAGCCCCTCGCTTCTTCGCATATTGCGCCATTTCGAGCACATCTTTCGTCCGCCCAGAAGTTGAAATCGCCACAAATATATCTCCCTCTTTTAAATTCGTGACGAGTGGCAACATCATATGAAAATCAGATAGCATCATTGCAGTAAATCCAAGCCTTGTAAATTTATAAGCCCCGTCCATCGCCGGAGTAGCCGATCCGCCTACTCCGTAAAATATAATTTTATCCGCATTTACAATACGATCTGCAGCTCTCTCAAGTTCCTTTTTATCTATCGCAGTAACGCTCGCCTCAATTGCAGCTTTATTCACATATGTAACTTTATTAAACAAATCGTACGGTCCATCTTCCGTATTCATCACTGAAAAATCATTAATATTATAATCAGCAATCGTTAATTCACGAACGAGCGCTATCTTAAATGCTTTAAAGCTTCCGATTCCAATCGATTTACAAAAGCGAACAACACTCGCCTCACTTGCACCTGCATTCGTTGACACTTCTTTCGTCGTTAAATTCGGAACAATTTCTGCATTCTCCATTATGTACATGGCAACCTTCTTTTCGGCTGGTGAAAATTGATCCATATTACTTTCAATTTTAAATAGTAATGTTGAAGCTTTCACTATTTAACCTCCACTTCTTACGGTTGCGTATATTCTCTAATATCATTTGTATCATATAGATAAAAACCATCATTGCCAGGTGGATGGTGAACAATTACAGTTCGATCCCCTTTTTTATATGACGTTATTTCACCTTCAGATCGCTGTTTTTCCCATCCATGTATCCAAATTGCAAAGTCAGGTACAAAAGCAGTGTACTTATAGTCTTTCGGGTTTTCGTCTTCTACATAGGAAGAAAAAATAGAAACTGGAAATTTTTTTACTTTCGACTCTTTCCATGCAGTAAATGGTATACATAGTGCAATAAGTATGATTACACCTATAACTTTCCCCTTTGTAATCTTCACACTTCCCTCTCCTTGTCATATCACATACATAGATTTTATCATAATTACAATCCATTCATGCTACATGACCACTGCATTTTGCAATAAAAAAAGAGCTTACCTACATCAGATAAGCCCTTCCTCTCTATACAAAATACTTCTTCAAAAGCGGCGGCGTAATAATTGTCGTCAATATAACAACAATAACAATCGCTGTGAAATTTTCTTTCGCTAACAAATTCGCCGCAAGTCCATTTGCTGCAATGATAAGCGCTACTTCCCCGCGCGACACCATTCCCGCACCAATACTAATAGAAGATTGTAAGTTAAACCCTGTTAATCTTGCTCCTAAACCTGATCCGATTAACTTTGTAAAAATTGCGATGAGCGTCATAATGATAATGAACCAAAGTTGGCTTCCGATACCTTGAAATGTAATTTCCATTCCAATACTTACGAAGAAAACCGGTACGAATATCGCGTAAGCAATCGGTTCAATTTTATGTTCCACTTCATGCTTATACTCTGTTTGCGAAATCGCAATTCCTGCTGCAAATGCCCCAATAATACCTGCGATTCCCATCATTTCACTGTAATACGAAAAAGAGAAACAAATAATAAGTGCAGCACTAATTAACGCTTCTGTTACGCGAAGTGGTACGAGCATTTTCATAATCCACGGAACAACTTTCCAAGCGATGAAAACAATACTTACAAAAAAGATAATTTTCTTTGCAATGACTAGCGTTACATTTACATCTTGTGTGCCTAAAAAACTCATGACAAACGCTAATAAAATAACGACAATTACATCATCAAATACAGCTGCACCTAAAATCGTCGTACTTTCTCTCGTATTCATTTTCCCTAAATCTCTTAGCGTTTGAACAGAAATACTAACCGATGTGGCACAAAGTAATAACCCTAAAAAGATCGCATGCGACTGTAACATTCCAAAAGCAAGCCCTGCTAAATACCCACCAAGGAATGGGAAAATAATTCCTCCCATCGCTACTGCGAATGCAGATTTTAAATTCCGATTTAACTCTTCTAAATCTGTTTCAAGTCCCGCCATAAACATAAGTAGCAAAACACCAATTTCGCTAAGCTCATCAATAAGTTCTGAACTATTAATAATACCTAGCAAAGCCGGACCGATAATAATACCAACGATTAATTTACCGAGTACAGAAGGCTGGCCAAGTCTAACGCTAATATCACCAGCTAATTTCGTACAAAGTAAAATGACGACAAGTTCAAAATAAAATAACATAACATCTTCTCCTACTATAATAAAGTAAAACTTTAATCAGTGGATTATTCTTCATCTCTACTGATTGTTAACCTGCATCTATTTCTGCACATAGTTTCTCCTTACAACCGACTTTTTATTTGTTAAAATTTTATTTGACAAAATATTCTGAATTATAATAAGATTAACCCAGAAATTTTAAAAAACTACATACCATAACTGTATTTTCATTCACTTACATACTCTTTTCCAATGGGCTCGTACTATATTCGCAGTTATGGAAATGAAAACTAAAGGAGGAGAGTTCAAAGTGAAGTCATTATTACGAAAAAAAGCGCTTAGTACTGAATCACCACGACAGCTAGATCGAACATTAACGGCACTTGATTTAACGTTTTTAGGAATCGGCGCCGTAATTGGGACAGGGATTTTTGTATTAACAGGTATCGTAGCGGCAAAACATTCTGGCCCTGGTATTATGCTATCATTCCTTATTGCTGCATTTACTTGTGCTTGTGTAGCCTTTTGTTATGCCGAATTTGCTTCTTCTATTCCTGTCTCAGGAAGTGTGTATACTTACGCATACATGACAGTCGGGGAAGTCGTCGCCTTTATCGTTGGTTGGTGTTTAATGCTCGAATATTTACTCGCTGTTGCAGCGGTAGCTGTTGGCTGGTCTGGATACTTACAATCATTGCTTCAAGGGTTCAATATACACCTTCCCACCATTATTTCCTCGGCCCCTGGTACAGGAAAAGGTGGTCTCATTGATTTACCAGCTGTTTGTATTTTACTTCTCATTACTGGGCTTTTAAGTTTTGGTATACGCGAAAGCGCACGCATTAATAATGTTATGGTCCTTATCAAATTAGCAGTTATTATCGCCTTTATCGTAGCAGGTGCAAAATATGTAAAGCCTGAAAATTGGACACCGTTCATTCCATTCGGGTACGACGGTATTATTACCGGAGCTGCCACTGTCTTCTTCGCCTTTTTAGGTTTTGATGCAATCGCAACCGCGGCAGAGGAAACGAAAAAACCGCAGCGTGATTTACCAATTGGCATTATCGGTTCCCTTCTTATTTGTACAGTTTTATACATGATCGTATCTTTCGTTTTAACAGGCATGGTTCCTTATACGCAATTAGACGTTTCTGATCCAGTTGCATTTGCACTACATTTTGTTGGTGAAGATACTATTGCGGGGCTACTTGCAGTTGGTGCGATGACAGGAATGACAACCGTTCTTTTAGTCGTTATGTATGGACAAGTTCGTGTTTCTTATGCAATGAGCCGAGACGGCTTACTCCCAAAAGCTTTATCACGCGTAAATAAAAAAGTAAAAATCCCTTTATTAAACACATGGATTACTGGAGTATTTGCAGCTTTATTAGCAGGACTTTTAGACCTACATTTACTAGCGAATTTAGTAAACATCGGTACGTTAACAGCCTTCACATTCGTTTGCTTCGCTGTACTTATTTTACGGAAAACTCATCCTGATTTAAAACGAGGCTTCCGCACACCACTCGTACCTGTACTACCGGTTGTCGCTATTCTTTGTTGTTTATATTTAATGACTAATTTGTCCAAAACGACATGGATCAGCTTTTCATTTTGGCTTATAGTCGGTTTATGCGTATACTTCTTCTACTCTAGAAAACATAGTCATTTAGCTACTAAAAAAACAAATGATGAGAAAAAAGAAGTATAAAAAAATAGCTCGCCTATAATAAAGGCGAGCTATTTTCATTAACGATTGTAAAACGAAAAATATACCGATCAACTTTTGTATACTTATCCCGCTATTTGCCGGGCAGTAAGACTCCCACTGATTAAAGTTTCACTTTATTCTCCCTTACTTCGTCTCTTTCTTTTTCTTTCTCCACGCGTTTACACTATCAAAGAAAAAGTTAATAAATAGCGTTCCTAATCCCGCTAATAAAAATGTCATTAAAAATAGAATCCATATACTTTTATCTTTTAATAAATAATATCCTACAAGGAGCACAACGGCGATCCATACATATTCAAGAATTCTTTTTAGCTTTTTCTCTTCCAAATTATTCGCTCCCTTTTTCTATACTACTTTTAGTATAACAAAAAAAAAGCCTATCATGATAAGCTTCTTTTTCTTATACCTTATTTGTTGATGCTTTTTTCAACAAGTGAAATAGCGTGCTCTAGCGTACGATTCATTGATTCCACATACTCATCTTTTACATTTTTATCTTTTAACACAGCTTCCGCAACTGTGATTTTTTGACTTAATGATTTAACAGAACCGTCTGTTACATTTCCATCTTGCGCTTTCTTTACTAAAGCTTTTGCAGATTCAATATTCACTTGTAATTTTTCTTTCGGTGTTTTTGGCTGTTCTTCTGCTACCTTTGATTGTACAAATGTTTGGTTTGCTGTTTTTAATTCATTATACGTTTGAACAATTTGTTCTCCTGTACTCGCTATATTCTCAAACACTTTCTTTGCATTGTCATAGCTTCTTTGTAATTCGTTAAAAGCTGCTTGTGAATACTGACCTGGCTTTTCACCAAATTCATAAGTACCTGCCAATACTTCTTTCACTTTTCCGATTTCTTCATATAACGTATTTACTTGCTCTAATTTTGTACGAGTAGAAAACTCGTTATATGCCGCTACTACTTCTGAAGAACTTAATGCTTTACTATATAATTTTGCTAATGCAATTTGTCCATTTAACGGAATACCGCCATTTCCGTTGCTATCAGGATCTGCACCAAGTGCGAATGGTACGTTCGGGTGATATACTTTCCCTTGAGCCGGCTGACTATTTACTTTTTTACCATCTACATAAATTGCTACTTCACTGCCGTTATATGTTCCTGTTAAATGATACGTTTTGTTTGCTTCTAATTGAACACCCACACGTTTATAACTTCCACCAATATGAGCCCATAATTCTACATAGCCACTTCCTGTGGACTCAAAACCAATTCCACCGCTCTCTGTATTTTGCAAAATACCTTGTCCACGAATTTCATTCATTGAAAATACAGTTTCTAACGTAAATGAATTTGCTACTTTTTCTTTTTGTGCTGCTGAAAATGGAAGGTACCCAAATGTATTTGCTTTTCCGTTTAACTTCATAACATTCTTTTTCAATGCTTTATCATATTCAATAGTCACATTGCCCTTAACATCACCTTTTGTACCAAATGATGAACTGTCTTTAAATGTACCATCTGCAAAGTTTACATCAAAAACATCTGCCTTTGGTACTTTCACATTCGGGTCAATATTATCTTTTTTCGTAGTAATTTCTGCCGTTAATGGTTGTACACTTTCATTGCCGAATGAATCAATCGCAACAACTTCAAGTGTATATGTTTTCCCGCCATCTAGTCCTGCAAGTGTAAATGTCAGTTCTTTCGGCACTGGATCTCGATAAAACTCTGAGAATGCTAATAGCTTATTTTTAATCTCACCTGTTTGTTTATCCTTTGCTTGCAAGCGATAAGAATGAACAAGAAGGTTGTCCAATGCTTGCGGGAATGTTACTGTTGCCGCATTTTCCGTTACATTTAATACAGCAAGCTTTGCATCCTTCGCAAAGTATGGCTTTTCTTTATCACGATCTTCTCCATAGTTGAATCCTTCTTTTTTCGTTGGTAATTTAATTTTCCAAGGCTCACCTGTCCAAGAGTTTGTATGGAAATCACGGCGATTAATTGTTACCTCTTTGTCATCTACCTCTACCAATAAACCTTGGCTTAATGTACTAGCTCCTGGCGGGATATTCCCTTGTACTTTACCGCCTTCAACTTCCATATAGCTTACAGAAGATGTTCCAACAGACGTAAAATCTTTTTGATGAATCGATCTTGGATCATCTAATGGATAATGTGAATGACCTGAAAACGTAATTACTTGTGGGTATTCTTTTAATACCGCATTAATTTTCGCACTATCTTTCGTTCCCCATTCTTGGCTACCGTACACTGTATCTTTAATATGTTGATGTAAAAACACAAAAATCGGTTTTTCTGGATCATCTTTTTGTGCCTTTGCCATTTCTTCTTTTAACCAATTAATTTGCTTGTCCGAATAATAGCCATGTGTTGTCCCATCCTCTGGAGACATAACAAGGAAATGATACCCTTTTACCACTTTATGATAATAAACCGATTCCATTCCTGTCTTTTCTAAGAAACGCTTCTGTGCTCCCTCTACAGATAAGCCGTTCCAATAATCATGATTACCTAGAGAATTCATTCGTACCGCATCTTTATTTGCATTTTCGTTATACACTTGCATGAAACGATCATATTGCTTTACTGAACCCGAATCAGTAAAATCACCTACAATGACAAACGCATCTTGCTTTGGTGCAAGCGTATTAAATTGCTCAATCGCTCTTTTCCAGCGGAACGTATCATCTGTTCCACTATCTTTAATATGCACATCACTTACAACTGGGAAAACGATTTTCTTCTCACTTGGTGCCTTTTCTTGCTTTTTCTCTTCCGCTTTAACCGACGTACTCCATGGTAATGATACAAATACCAATACAAACACCATTAATAATCCAATAAGACCTTTTACTTTTCCTAAAGCAGTTCTTTCCACGTGAATCCTCCTCATAATAATTGATTCATTACAAGGGCTATTTTATCTTAAACATATTAATATCGTTTAAATAACAAATGAATTTTATTAGATTTTTGTAAATATACAGTTAATTAAGTGTTAAGTCCAACATTACTCGTACTATTGTATACAACCACCTTTTGTCTAAAAGAGTCTGATCATTCTTTTCCCATGTCTATTCACATATAATCTTTTCTATAACATTAATGATAAGTTAAGCTGTAAGCCTATTAGACAATCTTAATTTTACAAATTTTCTTCTTTTCTTAACACATCGGCCATGCTTCTACATTTAATAGTAGTAAAAGACAACTTAAAAAGGAGGGGTTGTATTGAAGAACAAAAAAAATATTGGCTGTTTCGCTCCTTTATCTATCATTTGTCCAGACCCTTGTCCACCGCCCCCTCCTCCAAATCCAAGTTGTGAGCGAGTAACAAATGAATTTGCAGGGAATTTCCTCATAACTAACAACACCATTCCCTCTACCAAAGATGCACTACAATCAATGATACTGTGGCAAAGTGATGGGATACTGCTTATATCAGGTACTGTCTCGGTTTACAATAGTACTAGCAGCACTGAAGCAATTACAATTCAAATCATTGGAGCAGTAACCAATATTTTCACTGTGTTTCCTGGCAATACAATATCTTACACAGGTAAAGATTTAAAATCCGTTAGTATTATTAATATACAAAATAATCCTTCACTATATTTAGAAGGTAAGTACTGTTGCCAATTTACATGTTGCTTATAGAATACCAATTTCATTACGTCCTTAATAAAAAAAGCATACCATTTACGGTATGCTTTTTTATGAAATTGGATAACGTACAGTAATACAAAACTCTCCTTGATTAACAGTTGTTCCTGTCGTAGTAATTCGGACAGTCGTAAAATATCGTACAGTGAAAGTACCACTACTTTGTGGTTGTACAGTAATTGTATCAACTACTGTAGCACCTACTAAAAAATCAACTGTAATCGGAGCTGCCCCTACATCATATTTCACGTAACCTGAACCATATACTTCTTGTGTAATATTATTCGTATATACAATTTGAGTACCAGCACCTGTAATAGACCAGTCTGTACATACTTGATCTTGCACAAGTGTTTTATTAGAACAACAAGACAAACCGGAACTTCTCATTCCCATTTTGATCCTCTCCTATTCTGCTATGAAAGTGGATAACGTGTTGTAATACAAAATTCTCCCTGATACGTTCCAGCAGGTGTTGCAGGTAGCACAACTTGTATACTAGCAAAGCGGCGATACGTAAAAGCGATACTCGTTCCTGGGTTTAATGTTTGTGTATCAATTGTAGCCCCAGCAGAATCAAGCGCTTCTACAGTAATTGGACCTGGACCAACATCATATTTAACAAAACCAGTACCAACTACATTTTGGTTAATATTATTTGTATAAAGAACATTATCAATTGCTGTTGCAACTACAGTAGCAGACCACGGACTACACACTTTATCTTGCACATAATTTTTATCTGGACAGCAAGTTAATGCTGACCCTGAGCACTCACAAGACATAGTTGTTTCCCCTCTCTCTTTTATATTCCCTATATGTGTATGTCCCTCAGAGTCTTTTGCCTGTACTATTCATCTATTTTCAAAAAATATGCAAATTCCATTACCAATGACTAGATAGATTCCGATCTGTTTCGTTTTTTCATAAATTTATAGATTAAAATACCACCTACAATAATAAGAACGACGGCTAATATCGGTAGCATATATTGTCCAACAACACCCGCTGCTTTTTCCCAATGCGGACCTAATTTCATTCCAAAATAAATATACAAAGTCGTTAATGGGAACATTGCTACAAATGTATATATGCTAAATTTCCATATGTTCATTTTCGCCATACCACATGGAACGGAAATAAGCGTTCGAACTCCTGGCACAAAGCGTCCAACAAATGCTACAACCGGTCCATATTTTTCAAAGAAATCATCTGCTTTTTGAATTTGTTCTTCTTTAATGAAGAAGTATTTCCCGTATTTTATTAATAGAGGACGACCACCGTAATACCCGAGCGCATATAACGTTAAAGGTCCTGTCGTTCCGCCAAGCGTTCCAGCTAATACAGCTAGCCAAAAATTCATATCTCCCTCATATACCCAATACCCAACCATGGGCAAAACTACTTCTGCTGGAATAAATTCAAACGTTAATGCTAACACAACTCCAAAATAAGAAAACTGCTTTAAAAACTCGATTATATCTAAAATAATTTGCTCCATATTTTCAACTCCTATCCTACGTTTACGTTATGCTTTTCTTGTAATTGAACTGGCGCCATCTTTACAATTCGGTTCAAAATAAATAACACAATTCCAATATCATCTAAAATACCAATGAACGGTAGGAAGTCTGGAATTAAATCGAGCGGCATCGCTACATAACCAACTAAAAAAGCAATAGATAAAATTTTCTTCTTTATTGAAACCTCTTTTGAAGTAAAAAAGTCAAATAGGAATGGAACAAAACGGCGGACATGAAATACAACTCTTAATCTACTTATAAGTTTTTTCATTTTTATTTCTCCTCTCTTTGTATACAAAAAGGACCCTACCAAATATGGTAAGGGTCCTAAAAAAGACAAGAAGGGGCCTTTACCATTGCTGGTAAAGGTCTCACTAACAACGAAACGTTGCCAATAAAGCCGAGGGTTTCTCCCTGTAATGACGACTTTACTGTAATAAGTTACTCCCCTTTATATACACAGTTTTATACAATCACATTAAAATATTTACCTAAGCTTGTCAATATTTTTTTCATTCACCATTCAGATTATTACATTGTAAAAGACTCTCTTCCATGTTCTCTATTGAAATAAATTGGAGTGTATAACCATCTGGATCATGAAATATTATTCTAACTTCTTCACCGCGGCGCTTTTCTACAAATGATATTTGATAAAACGCTAACTTTTTCTTTAAACGCTCGATATTTGTAGCTTTTAACAATAGTTCCTTCACTGATGATATAACAGTTTCTCTATGCTCTCCCAGTCCCCTGTTTACAACAAAACAAATTCTCGTTAAACCAATATCATACCACACACCTGTTACACGTATTTGTGGCCTCTCCTTGCTCGGTTTAAACCCTAGAATTCCTTCATAAAAATATAATGTTTCCTTTAAGTTTTTAGATTCTAAGACAATACATGTTGTAACACTTTCCATCCGCACTCCCCCTGCCCCTTTTAGTTTTCTATATGAGTCATAATTTGCAATTATGTACGAATACAATACATAGTGATGAATATTTCATTTATAAAGGAGGCGTGTAACATGGATAAATTCATGAAATCTTACATACCTTATCACGGTCCAAATGATCCTTGCCCTCCAATTGGAAAGAAATACTACTCAACTCCCCCACACCTATTTATGGGCTTTCAACCACCTAACTTACCCCAATTCCCACCAAACGAAGCTTTAAGAAAAGGGACTTTATGGCCTGCTTTTTATGATTTTTATGAAAATCCTCACAAAAAAGGACGGTGAATAAAAACGTGACACAAACATTGCCTGATGAATATTACAAATGGATTGAAGAACTACAAGAACTAGACTTTGTATTAGTTGAACTTACCCTCTATTTAGATACGCACCCCGACGATACTGCAGCTATAAATCAATTCAATGATTTCTCCTATAAACGAAGAGTATTACAACAAAAAATTGAAGAAAAATACGGGCCACTTCAGCAGTTCGGAAATAGTTATTCTAACGCTCCATGGCAATGGAGCCAAGGACCGTGGCCATGGCAAATATAAAATGAAACTTTAATCAAGTGGAGTTTACGGGCAGCAAATAGCGGGATAAAGGAGAGAAACTATGTGGATTTATGAAAAAAAATTACAGTATCCTGTTAAGGTGAGTACTTGTAATCCAGCACTCGCAAGATTATTAGTTGAACAGTACGGTGGTGCGGACGGCGAACTAGCTGCTGCTCTGCGCTACTTAAATCAGCGTTATACTATTCCTGATAAAGTCGTTGGCTTACTAACCGATATTGGTACAGAAGAGTTCGCACATTTAGAAATGATTGCTACAATGATTTATAAATTAACAAAAGATGCAACACCTGAACAAATGAAAGCTGCCGGATTAGACGCGCATTATGCGAATCATGATAGCGCCTTGTTTTACCATAATGCAGGTGGTGTTCCTTTTACTGCCACTTACATTCAAGCGAAAGGAGATCCTATCGCAGATTTATACGAGGATATTGCAGCTGAAGAAAAAGCACGAGCGACTTATCAATGGCTAATTGATTTATCAGACGATCCCGATATAAATGATAGCTTACGCTTTTTACGCGAACGAGAAATTGTCCATTCTCAACGTTTCCGAGAGGCTGTAGAAATTTTAAAAGAAGAACGTGATAGGCAAATTTATTTTTAATACACATATCCTAGCGATATGTGTTTTTTTACGTTCAAAGTTAAATCCTTCCTATTAAAGATATAAATAGTATATTTATTCAATTTTACGCATTATTTTAAAATATTTTTAAAATTCCCTCTTGCTTTCTAGTCATCAGACCTTTAAAATAATAACAGTCAATCGACAAATTATTTGAATTTTCGACAAAAAAACGCTCATTAGGAGGCTTTTCTTTATATGCGTACAACTTTAAAACCAGCGCAAATACTTTCGATTAGTTTATTACTATTCGCAGTTTTCTTCGGTGCTGGTAATATGATTTTTCCGCCTCTTCTCGGTCTTTCTTCCGGAGAAAATATGTGGGTTTCCATTACAGGATTTATTATTACAGATGTCGGTTTATCTTTACTAGCTATCGTCGCTGTTGCCCTTGCTGGTGGTAGTTTTAATACTTTAGCGAGCCGTGTTCACCCAAAATTCGCAGCAGTATTCGCTATCATTATTTATCTTTCCATCGGCCCACTATTTGTTATTCCACGAACTGGAACTGTATCTTATGAAATTGGGATTGCACCACTTTTCCCAGATCAATGGTACTCTATGTTAGTTTTTAGTGCGATTTTCTTTATAGTCGTCTACTTCTTATCGTTAAATCCATCCAAATTAGTAGATCATATCGGAAAAATATTAACGCCAATTTTGCTTGGAATTATTGCAATTATGGCAACAAAGGCGATTCTTTCACCAGTATCGTTCGCAGAACCTGTTGGTGACTATAAAGAAATCCCATTTTTCAAAGGATTTCTCGAAGGCTTTTTAACATTAGATGCAATCGGAGCTCTCGTATTATCAACAATTGTTGTAAATGCAATTCGCCAAAACGGTATACAAGATAAGAAATCCATTGCGAAATATACAATTATTTGCGGAAGCATTGCGGCTCTTTTCTTAACAATTGTTTACTTCTTACTAGGTTATATCGGCGCTTCAAACGGAAACTTAGGACAATTTGAAAATGGCGGTCAACTATTAGCAACTATTATGTATCAATTTTTTGGGACAAGCGGTAATGTTTTATTAAGTATCGCAATTATAGCCGCTTGTTTAACGACAGCAATTGGTGTTGTAAGTGCATTCGCTAACTATTTCACAACAGTATTAACAAATGTTTCATATAAGAAGCTTGTACTATACGTTTGTATTTTTAGCTTCGTTATTTCAAACTTAGGATTAAGTTTATTAATCAAAATTACATTACCCGTATTAATTATTTTATATCCAATTACAATCATTTTAATTTTCGTATCATTTATCGATAAATATACGAAACGTAAACCTTCTGTCTATATCGGAGCGATGATCGCAGCATTCATTATTAGCTGTATTCATGCACTTGATAATGTGGGAATGATACCAAGTTTTATCGCTAATATCGTACACACAATTCCTTTTTATAACTTAGGAATCGGCTGGATCGTTCCAGCAATAATCGGTGGTATAATCGGATACTGTATTCCACAAACAGAAGCTGCAGGTGAAGTTTCTACAAAATAAAGAAAAGAAGCAAGCATGAAATCCATGCTTGCTTCTTTTTATTTTCTATCGCTGAATACAGTATTTGTATATGAGCGAACAGTTAACATATAGTAGCCTAAGTAAATCATGATATACACTCCTATACTACCTAGTAAAGGAAGACTATATTCAAAAATTCCTGTAAAGCCCATCAAACTTAAAAATGCAAAGAATGTATGACAAATCGCAAGCAGTAATGGTACTACGAAAATCGCTCCTACTTGTTTTCTTACAGACTCTGTTGCTTCTCTTTTCGTTAGTCCGATTTTCTTTAACATTCCGTATGCTGGTCGCTCTGCCAGCGCTTCTGTTATTTGTTTAAAGTATAAAATACAGCCAGTAGCAAGAATAAAAACAATCCCTAAAAATACACTTGCAAATAACAACACTGCACCATCTTGCAACTCAGCTTGACTCGCCTGTTCAAATGATTGGAATTTTTCTTCCTTAGATAGGATAGTCCCTAAACTTTTCGTTAGCTCTCTACTACCGTTTCCTTCAACGATAAATCCACTTACCTTTGAAACAGCATTTCCTTGCTGCAGCTTATTAAAGAACGAATCTTGAACAACAAGTCCAACTGGTGCAAGTTTCGCACTCACAATTGTTTCCTCACGATGATCAACGATTGTTACGCCGCTCTTCATCCCTTTTAAAGACACGTTATTTCCATCAAGCGAATTTTTCTCGATGTTATATGATTTATACGGATCTAATAAAATAACTTCTTTTTCCGAACCCAGAATAACTTTTTTCTTCCCTAACATAGAAGCTACTTTATTATAATCCGACCCTTTTATAACTTGTACATTACCATTACCTATTAAATACCCAGTTAATATTTGTTCTCCCTCTATCTTTCCTTGCATAGAGAGCATAGCTACAGACGTTTCATTTTTTATTCCTAATTCATGTTTTTGAATTTCTTTTCTAACTTTCTTATCTAATTCCTTTCCAGTTGTTACATACTCATAACTAACTGGATTCATTAATGTCGCCGTTTTCTGAGCCCCATAATACATACTAGAACTAATTCCAATTGTACATAACGTCACTGCACTTAATAAAGATAATAACGTAAGCATCTTTACGTTCCCTTTTATTCTAAAGAACAATGAAGAAATCGATAAAATGTTCGTTCCATTCAAATATTTCGTTTTATCTCCCTTTATTTTATGGAGTGATTTCACTGTATATTGCTCAAATAGTAAAAACGTACCTTTTACAATACACCCAAAAATAAGTAGACCTGTAATAAAAATTGCTCCAAACCCAAAAACTTGTGTGAGTAACGCAATTATATAACCTGTAATTAATAAAATAATTGCTCGTTTTGCCTTCTTACTTGAATACGTAGGTGCCTCTTCTTTCTGATTTTCACCATATAGTAATTCAACTAAACGATGCTCATAAATTAACTTTTTACTTTTCCATGATGCAATAAAGAAAATCGCACCTATCGTTATAAGAACTTCTACTATAGATAAAAATGAAATCGTAAATGTAAAAGTAAACGCACTTCCCATTAACTTCACAAGAAGCCCTGCACATATATTCGCTATAAATAAACCAGAAAGAATACCTAACACACTTGCCGCAGCACCAACTAGTAATGTTTCATAAAAGAGTAACTTAGCAATTTCCTCTTTACGAATGCCTAATAAACTGTATAACGCAATTTCTTTTTTCTTCTTTCGCAAAAAGAAGCTATTACAATAAAAAATAAAAATCGTTAAAAAGATAATCAACAAAATTTGTGCAAACGTAAATGTCGTTTCCACCTTATCTGACTCTTTTAAAAGAGCTACTACACTTTCATTTCGTTTAATCGATACGAATGTAAAATAAATAATAATGCTGCCTACTAATGAAATAAAGTATAGAAAATAATCTTTAATATTTCGTTTTATACTACGTTTTGATACTTCTAAAAAATCCATCGTATACCTTCACCTGCTCTCGCATTTCTCTATACATGAAGTGTATACGAAATTGTATTTCTCCCCTATCGATTTTCATTACATCTCTCTTACGATATTGTAATATAACAAAATAAAAGAACCTAGTTTCCTAGGTTCTTCACATCGTATGTTTAAAAGTAAATAACTCTTCTTTTGACTGCACAGCAGATTGTTCCTCTTCTACATCCGTCTTCTTTATCTCTCCCCCTAATCGAACTTTTGTCATCGCTTCTTCTATACTTTTCACAATCATATTTCCTGAAAAAATAGTAAGCCCGAAAAATGTAATTGGGACAAGAGGAATCCACGGATGCACCGTTAAGGATCTAAAGTATACTCCAATTAAACCTGACCATTCATGCGTGTAAGAGTCTACTTCTTCTACCGGTCCGAAAAACTTAACAGTTCCGCCAAAGAATACTTCCAGTAGCCCTAAGTGCAGTAAAATAGTAAGAGTTTGCGTAAACTGTTGAAGAAATACGAGTATAAACGTCATATAAAGATGCGGAAAAAGATGCTTTATAACAATATGTCTTCTCGATCCACCTAATATGCGCGCGGCATCAATAAATTCTTCCGTTTGTAATTTACGAACTTCCTTCGCAACATACAGTGCAATAACCGGCATCGCAAGCATTACAAGTAATACCACTTGAAACGAAGCTCTTTCAAAAAAAGTTGTTGTTTCCTCTCCATTTCCAAAGGTATTCACAGAGCGAAGCAAGAAATACGCAATCATAACTGTTGGAATGACTGTAAAACTATCAAAGAAAGCCTCAATCTTTGAAAAGCCTTTTTTTATGTATGTTCCGAGCAAAACACCGAAAAACACACCCATTACCATTCTAAGTAATGCGATTAAAAACGATATTCCAATCGTCCACTTTGCTCCCTCAATTACTAAATGTAAAAGGTCATATCCTTTCCGGTCTGTCCCAAGTAAAAATTGTAATGAAGGTGAAAACGGTGGTACTTGTGGATTTTCATCCGCATCATATTGCAATGTAACTTGTCTAATATGTCCATCATTCCATATCGTATTTCCGATGCTCAAAAGAACTAATATGAGAAGAAACCCAATGCTTATCCAAAATCTTTTATCGTGTTTTATATACGTCCACATATTATAGCCTCTCCTTCATCGCAGCTGGAATGAGATAATGAAACAATTTAAACAAAATAAAAATCGGAATATAAATAAGCAGCACACTAACGATGAAAACCTCAACCCTAATATCCGGATATGATTTCAAAAACATAAAAATACCTCTCGTATTAAAAATCCATTCTATAATATATAAATTAGATAACATAAAAAAAATATTCGTTTTCGCAAAGAACAGTGTACTAAGCAACACATTTCGTAAAATATGACGATTTAAAATGTGAAAACGCCCCAACCCTTTCGCCTTAGCAAATAGTACATAATCTTTTTCTAGCTCATTTTCAAAACGAAGCACTAACAGTTTTACAAACAGAATCGTAGTCGGTATACTCAAACAAAATATTGGTAATCCTCTAATAGACTCGCCTCCGATTGACGCAATTTGAAAGGGTAAAAAACCTGTCTGTTTAAAAAACCATATAACTAAAATTTGTGATCCCAAAATAAGAAGAATGTCTGGAATGGATTCTAGGAAGATGAGAAATGATTTAATTCGATGTTGTATACGCGGTGGACTACTCATAATCATATAAACGATACAAAATGCTACAAATAATGAAATGCAAAATGCAGACAAGAAAATAACCATTGTTTCTTTATAATGAACAAACAACTGTGGAAATAAAAATTTATCACTTGCATATTGCATATTGGAAATATCCATTAATTTCGCAAATACTTCTTTTAAACTCTTTATGTACGCTGATACATTCAGCTCAAATCCATAAAATAATTTCGGCAGTGCCCCTAAAAAAATAATACCCAAAATTGAAATGATAAATTGAATTGTCATTTCCATCCCATTCAAAAAAATTTTCTTTACCATTTTCCCCCTTCTCTCTATATAATTTACCATTTAATTTTATTCTTAATTTTCTGAATTGTAAATATTTATAATAAAAAAATCACTAGGTTATGATCCTAGTGATTCTTTATGCGCATGCCCTTCTCTTTTCGCAAATGGCATATACAAAATAAAACATCCAATAAGCGCAGCTAGCTCTAATGAAATAATATAGTAAGGATGCGGCCCTAACATATCGAGTAATGAAGTAGTTTCTGGCTTACGAGCTAAAAACATATAATTGCCACCTGTTTTGTAGTTCACAAAAGAGACGATTGGAATTATTATGTTTAAAAATATCATCGTACGCTTAATTGATTGCAAAGTCGGTCTATATCCTTCTACCCACGTCATAAAGAGTGGTGCCCAAATGAGTAATACATGTGCAATGAAGAATTCTATAAAGCGAAAATGCGGAAAAGCGTATTGCACGTTCGGCGTTAAAATGGCTTGCGATGCACCGATAATTCCTGTAAAAAACACAATCTCATATATTCGATAGCTTTTCGTTACAATCATAATCGATGCTAACAATAAACTAATCGTACATAACTCAAATGGTAATGAAGTGCCTAGCTCAAAAATACCGGCTTTCCATTCCCACATATGAAGTCCAATCTCACTTCCTATAAATAGAAATGCAATCGCATATCGAACCGTTATATTCCACTCACTTTGACGCAATAAATCTTGGTATTGATACAGAAAAAATATCCCCACCAACATAATAAATAATATAATGGCATGTTGCCTCGAGTACGGAATAAATGATTTTAATGGATGCGCACTAAAATAAGCTTCCATCTTCCTTCCTCCTCTCCTTCATACAATATTATTGTTAGAAAGAAACAACGAGTCAATTCATTTGCTTAAACTAGCTAGGACAACCTCCACCTTACATTTACATATTTATACCTTACAAAACTGTAAGGTTATTGTAAGCTAAAACGATTTGTCAGATTCTTCACCTCTTCTATACTTAATGTAGATACTAAAACGAACGAAAAGGTGATAAATAGATGAAGAAGAAAAATAAAGTGTTAATTACTAGTGTAGTAGCGATCGGAATTGCAGCTGGATCATATTTTGCATTTGCTGGCGGTAGTTCAGAAGTAGCAATGGCATATAGCGGTTATAAAATTACGGAAAAACAAATTGAAAATGCACAAAAATTTGGCGGCGAAGTTATTCCAAATGGTATTGAAACAATTTCATTCGATCCAACAAAAGGTACGTATGAATTAGCTGTTAAAAAAGGTGATGAAGTGAAAAAAGGTCAGCTTCTATTTAAATATAATGACCCTACTGCTAAACAAGGTGTAACAGAGGCAGAAATGCAAAAGAAAATCGCACAAAAAGAAGTAACATTGTTCCAAAAACAAATTGATGCAGCGAAACAAAAATTACAAAAAGATAAAAATGCAGGCCTTCCTCAGGAAGCATTAAAGGCATCGGAAGTCGAAGTGCAACAATTAGAATCACAACTTGAAATGAAAAAATTTGAAGTAGAAAAAGCTGATGAAATGATTAAAGCAGCAAAAGAGAAAGTAAACACACTTTCTGTAACGAGTCCAACCGACGGTGTAATTGATGATATCGTAAAAACTGCTGATGAAAAAACAGGTATGAGTGGCATTACACTTCGTCACGCTGGTCAATTTAAAGTAAAAGGTCAACTTTCTGAATATGAACTTGCTAGTATGAAAGTTGGGCAAGAAGTAACTGTTTCATCAAAAACTGTCGCTGGTAAGACTTGGACAGGAAAAGTAACAGAAATCGGTTCTACACCATTAAAGAGCATGGACGAAAATAAAACTGTTTCTAATTATCAATTCACTGTCACATTAGATAATAGTGAAGAATTACAAAACGGCTTCCATGTTTACGTAACAAGTAAATCTGGCGAAGCAACTGGTACGATTGTTCCGAAAAGCAGCATTGTGAAAAAAGGTGACAAAAATGTTGTCTTCGTTGTAAAAGACGGTAAAGCGAAAGAACAAGCAGTTACTGTTGAATTCGAGACAGATAGCGAAGCAAAAGTTTCTGGAGTGAAAAAAGGAGAGGAAATTATCTCTAAACCTGAAAAAGACTTAAAAGACGGTATGGAGGTTGTCACTCAATGATTAACTTAAAAGGCATCACGAAATCTTTCCAAAATGGTGCAGAGTCCGTTCAAATATTACACGGAATTGATGTAACACTAAACCAAGGAGAATTCACTTCTATTATGGGACCATCTGGTTCTGGTAAATCAACATTAATGAACATTATCGGTTGCTTAGATAAGCCAACGACAGGTGCGTACGAACTAGCTGGTCAAAACATTTCAGACATGTCTGAAACAGAACTTGCACATGTTCGTAATAAAGAGATCGGATTCATATTCCAAAACTTTATGTTATTACCGAGACTTACAGCACTTCAAAATGTAGAACTACCTCTTATTTACGCTGGAGTCGATAAAAAAGAAAGACGTGAGCGCTCATTAGCAGCTTTAACAAAAGTCAGTTTAGCTGATCGTGCTACTCACTTACCAAATAAATTGTCAGGTGGACAAAAGCAGCGTGTCGCAGTCGCACGTGCAATCGTAAATAACCCGAAATTTCTCTTAGCGGATGAACCGACGGGTGCACTTGATACGAAAACAAGTACACAAATTATGGATCTCTTTTACGAATTAAACAAACAAGGCTCAACAATCATTATGATTACCCACGATCGTGAAATTGGGGAAGCGGCAGCACGTCAAATTGTAATTCGTGACGGAAATATCGTCCAAGATTGGAGAGGTTAATTTTGAACACGAGTGAAAATATACGCATGGCCCTTTCCTCTATCTTTGCTCATAAAATGCGTTCTATATTAACAATGCTAGGTATTATTATCGGTATTAGCGCCATTATTACTATCATTTCAATGGGTGATGGTACAAATGCAAAGTTTAAAAAAGAGTTAGGCCAAGGAAAAGATACTGAAGTAACGATTTACTACAACAACCCTGATTATGGAACTGATAGTGCCAAAATCACACCGGATATGCTAAAACGTCTTCAAACTGTACCAGGCGTTAAAGATGTTTATCCAGATGTAAGTATGAAAGTAAAAGCATCTTCTGGTTCAAAAGATGTCTCTCTTGATTTAAAAGGTGGAACAGGCGCCTTTATGACAGATTCGAAAATAAAATTAGTTCACGGTCGTGAATTAAACGACAGCGAATTAAACCAAGCAATTCCTGCTGTTATATTAAATGAAGAAGCTTTCAACAAATTATTTAGTGGTTGGGAATCAAATTTATACACAGATGTAAAAGGAAAGCCGTATAAAATAGTCGGTGTATACGAAACGAAAAACGAATTTGGAATGGCTATGCCTGAAGGTTATACATCTCTTGAAAACGCGCCTGTCATTTCAGGAGTAAATGAGTATGACTCTGTAAAATTAACAATGACCTCTCCAACAGAACGTAAAAGTGTAGAAAAACAAGCTGTTTCTGTTTTAAACGACATGAAAGCTCCTAAATTCGAGCACAAATTCGAAGCACAGGACTTAGGTGAATTTACGAAGCAATTAGACGAATCCATCGGTATGATGAAAATGGTATTCGGTGGCATTGCCGCTATCTCCTTACTTGTTGGTGGTATCGGTGTAATGAACATCATGCTTGTATCTGTAACAGAACGTACACGTGAGATCGGTATTCGTAAAGCACTTGGTGCAACGCGCGGTAAAGTATTAACACAATTCTTAATTGAATCTTGTATTTTAACAGGTCTCGGTGGTTTCATCGGATTCATGCTTGGTATTTTCTTCGCTTGGATCGTCTCAATCTTTGCCGGATGGCCACTCGTTATCTCAAAAGAACTTGGACTTCTTTCAGTAGGTATCTCAATGCTAATCGGTATTGCATTCGGTTTACTACCAGCAAACAAAGCTGCTAAACTTGATCCAATTGAATGTTTACGATATGAGTAAATAAAAAAACGTAGGAGTTTACACTCCTACGTTTTTTATTTTGTTGAAGGCAAATGTAATTTCATCGACGTTTTGACAAAAATAAGAACCTCTAACTTCTATTATATAAAGTGAAACTATAATCAGTGGGGGTTTTGTTCATCCCCCACTGATTATTAGCCTTCACCAATCGGGCTTTTACGGGCAGTTAACCTCCCACCTAACTTCTTTGCTTCAGCCGAATTTTGAGGTGAGGGTTTTACTGCCCACAAATAGCGGGATAATTCTACTGCAACTCGCGAACCAATTCATAACGATATCATCCCTTTAAATCATGTTTCTTCTATTATATATGTTTCATGTTGCGATTATCTTTTTATCCTTGCAACTTTCATTTCCCATTACTACTATCCTACAATCCTATTATTGCAAAAATAATATGTAAAAGAACAAATTCAAGGCGTAATTTTTTCCATACTACAACTTATTTTGTAACAATTATATCTTTATTTCATTAAAATCCCCCCTATATATACGACTTCACACACAAGAAGATTATATTTTCATAACTACATTGCGATTCAAATAGTTAAATACCCCTTTTTTGTAACGTTACGGAAACATTTAAGTAACACTACTGATACATTATTAATCTATTAGTAATTAAAAAAGTGTTGATTTTATGAATCCTATGTTCTAATCCCCTCAAAAACGCAAAGAAAACGCTATCAGGATATTAATGGAATTATTACAGAATATTAATGCCTCGTTACGAATGCTTTGTAGTTTTGTGTTTTCCGCAAATAAGAAAATAATGGTTGCTATAATGAGGTCAACGAAAACAAATGCAATGGAGGCTATTATGAAAAAATTTATGGGTATAGCAACAGCAGCGGTTTTTGGTCTTGGGATTTTCACAACATCTGCTAAAGCAGAAACAATCGTAACGACTGATGTACTAAATGTACGAGAAAACCCAACTACTGAATCACAAGTTGTCGGAAAGTTATTAGATGGATATAAAGTTAACGTTTTACATACAGAAAACGGATGGTCAAAAGTTAAATTAAATAGTGGTAAAGAGGCTTTCATAAGCGCTGACTACACAAAAGATACTTACTACGTAACAGCAAACGTATTAAACGTACGTGCTGGAGCGAATACAGATTCAGCGATTCTTGGTAAATTGAAAAAAGATGATGTAATCGAAACAACACACCAAGTACAAAATGATTGGATCCAATTTGAATATAACGGTCAAACAGCTTATGTACACATTCCTTACTTAACAGGAAAAGCACCAGTTAAAGTTCAGCCAGTAGTTAAAGCTGAAAAAGTAACTAACGTTCAAGATACAGCTAAAGTTCGTGAAGCAGTTAAAGCCGGGGAAGTAGCTGAAACTCAAGCAAAAGCTAAGGCTCAAGAAGCAACTAAAGCTCGTGAAGTAGCTGAAACTCAAGCAAAAGCTAAGGCTCAAGAAGCAACTAAAGCTCGTGAAGCAGCTGAAACTCAAGCTGAAGCTAAGGCTCAAGAAGCGGCTAAAGCTCGTGAAGCAGCTAAAGCTCAAGAAGCAACTGAAGCAGCTAAAGCTCAAGCAGAAGCTAAGGCTCAAGAAGCAGCTAAAGCTCGTGAAGCAGCTAAAGCTCAGGCAGAAGCTGAAGCTCAAGCAGAAGCTAAAGCTCAAGAAGCAGCTAAGGCTCAAGCAGAAGCTAAGGCTCAAGAAGCAGCTGAAGCTCGTGAAGCAGCTAAGGCTCAAGAGGCAGCTAAAGCTCGTGAAGCGGCTAAAGCTCAAAAACCAGCCACACAACAACCTGTTGCAAAAGAAACTGAAACAAGTGCACCATCTTCTTCTCGTGAATTAAGAGTTCAAGCAACAGCTTACACAGCGGATCCACTTGAAAATGGTTACAAAGCAGGAGACCAAGTAAAATCAGCTATGGGTCATAACTTAACAGCTAATCCAAACATGAAACTAATTGCAGTTGATCCAAGTGTCATTCCATTAGGTTCAAAAGTATGGGTTGAAGGTTACGGAGTAGCAATCGCTGGTGATACTGGTGGAGCTATTAAAGGAAATAAAATCGATGTTTTAATGCCAGATAAAGGTACATCAAGTAACTGGGGACGTAAAACAGTTACAGTGAAAGTTTTAAACTAATTACTATATAAAAAAGAGTCAGTCTCAACGTTGAGACTGACTCTTTTTTTATGATTCTTACATTCTTTCTCCTTCTCCCCCGTCCAAGTTAAATCTATCCCTTTGAATTCTATATACGATAGACTACTATTTCAACAGAAAAAAGAGGATGCTATAGCATCCTCTCTTACCTTCCCTATTCCACACAAGTAAACTGTGTCCAAGCTCCTACATAATCTAGTAAGAATAACTCTTCTTCTGCAATTGTACCGACAATATTTTTCCGTTCATCTATTGGCATTTCTTTCAGAATGATTTGTAGTTCACCTTTATACTTTCCGAATAGGTTATTACCAATTACAACTTGCCCTCTTTCCTGTCGTACACTTTCGCGCACTGGGAAGTCATAGTCTTTGTACTTTTTACGTACTTCTGTAGAACGTACCATATACTCTGTTATGTCACCGCGTCTTACGTGTAATTCTTGCAGTGTCGCTCTCTTCTCTACTTCAGTCGCTTCGTCTACAAATTGTACCTTTAGCTGTAACATGTAACGATTTAAGTTTCCTAGTTTCTCTAACTCTTCTTCACTCGCATAAGCATTTCCGATAATAACATCATCAATAAGCCCTGTTGCCCATAAATGTTTCGCTTGTACTTCAATTGGTAAGTTACGATGTTGTTCTAACGTACATAATCCGTCATTAATATCCCATGGACCGATGTCAGCTGCATGCGATGTAATAAAGGCTGCACTGCGAATACCATGCTTTTTGAAGCGTTCACTACAGCGAATGAAATAATCATACGGAAGACCAGTGAATTTTTGCGGATAAAAATTGTGACAACCAATTAAAGCTGATTTATTCGCTTGATGCGAAAGGATATTTTCTAAATAGGCAATATCATTACTTACATTCAGCTCAATTTTTAAGCCATATGGATTGTTCGTCATTTTCGCTTCTGTTAACCCGTCAAACCCTACATCTAAACGAATTCCATCCGCGCCTAACTCTGCAAAGAACGATAGATCACTATAACTAACACCAAGTTGATCGAATACAGCTGGAGCTACATCTAAAATAACTTCCATATTGTTATCTTTTGCATGATTAATAATTTCTTTAAATTCAGCTACAATTTCCTCTTTCGGACGATTCACAGATAATAGACATGTAAATATTCTTGAAAAACCTTGGCGTGCCGCTGCCGAAATGTAGGCCATATCTTGTTCTTTCGTTGAATGCTCTGGATAAAGTGAAATTCCTAATTTACGCTCCATGCTTTTGCATCTCCTTCACACGTTGTATTAATGCCATGCTCGTAAATCTATATTTTGCAGATAAACATGTTGCACATAAAATCGTTGGTACGATGATAAAGTACGGTGATTCTAAACTAAATGCCACATAAGCTCCCATTGAACATCCAATAAATAATATCGACACAAGTAGTAAAACTAATAGCGATTTACTTTGTACCCATTTTGAATAATGTGCAATACACTGCCCCGCCACGAATGTAATTAAGATGATAATTGCTCCGAGCATTCTGTTTTCTCCTCTCCTGCTAATTGTTGCTTCTCATACATTTTGAAGAATGGATAGTAAATAACGAATGAGATAACAAAGTTAACAAGTACAAGTACACCGGCCATAATTGTCCAGTCCGTACTAATAATCGCTGCAATTGGCGCTAACATCGTAAATGGCAGCTTCGCCATCATGAGCGGAATCACACCTGAAACAACTGCGAAATATGATACTGTCGTTGTAACTAACGGTGTAATAACGAATGGAATAATTAAGATCGGGTTCATTACAATTGGTGCCCCGAAAATAATTGGCTCGTTAATATTGAATAATCCTGGTACGAATGATAATCTACCTAACTCTTTTAAGAACTTAGATTTAGAGAACATAAACATAATTACTAAAGCTAACGTTGAGCCTGATCCACCGATCCATACGAACCATTGAATAAATTGCTCTGTAAATAAGTTTGGTAACTGATGTGCATTTCCTGTAGCCGTGAACACTTCCATATTTTCAAGAATTGCTGAATCCCACATCGGACGGATGATTGGTCCTAAAATCGCTGGACCATGTATACCGAACGACCAGAAGAACACGATTAGGAATACTGTTAATAAACCACCGAATAAATTATTACCTACTAACACTGACTTTAATGGTGCAATTAAATATGTGATCGTTGTATTTACATCAAATTTCAAACCGTAACGAATACCCCAGAATAAAAGAATAACTACTAAAGTTGGAATTAATGCTGCAAACGAGTTTGCAACTGCTGGTGGTACACTATCTGGTAATTTAATCGAAATATTATGCTTAATCATAAAGTGATAAATTTCTACTGCAATTAATGCTGTCACAATAGCTCCGAATAAAGAAGTTGCACTTAATGTCCCTACTGAAATATATCTTCCTGCATCAATAACACCTGGTACAGCTTTTGTTATTTGAATTGGTTCAACTGATGCTAGTAAAAAGGCGAGTACAGATAATAATCCTGCACTTAATTGATTGAGCTGATAAAAGTTCGCGAGTGAGGCCCCTACCCCAAATGCTGCGTATAAAGCCATTAAGCCTACTGTAAATCGGAATGGAATATCTAAAATGTGACGAAACGGTGCAATCCACTCCATATATGCATCAATTGGTAAGTTTAAAAAGATAACGAAAAATGACCCGACAATCGTTAACGGTAATGTAGAAATAACTCCATTCCGAATTGCTAATAAATGTCGTTGTCCCGCAATCTTTTGCGTTGTTGGCATAATCTTCTGTTCCATAAAACTCATAAAACCATTCATCGATAACCCTCCCTATGTTCAATCTGTCGAAAACAAAAGTTATAACATTATAATGTTTATGTTTAAAAAAATATAATTACATTAAAACTAATTGTTCAGCTTGCTTAAGCACTTTTACACCATCACACATGCCATAATCTCGTTGTTCTATAATTGCAACTGGTATATCGTATGATTTCGCAAGAAACTCTACCGCTGGAAACAAATACTTCACCTGTGGTCCAATTAAAACAACATCAGCATTTTTCATTTCCAGTTTCACAAGTTCTGAATCGACTGCTTTAATTTTATAATCCTTCCCTTGTTTCTTTGCCTCTTCTTGCATTTTTCTTACAACCATACTCGTTGACATACCTGCCGCGCAACATAATAAAATGTACATATTACACTGTCACTTTCTCTTCCACTCGTTTATGAAGAGTAATAAATTCTTCAGCAAGTTCTTTCACTGTAATGGCATTCATTAAATGATCTTGTGCATGCACTAATAATAAACTTATCTCTGCATGATTGCCTCTTGCTTCTTCTTGAATTAAATCCGTTTGAATACGATGAGCGGATGATATTTCCTCACTAGCAAGTGTCATCTTTTCACTCGCATTCTCAAAATCTCCTTGTCTTGCAAAAGCGATTGCTTCAAGTGCCGCGCTTCTCGCGTTACCACCATGTAAAATTAACGCAAATGGAGTTTGCATATCAGTCATTTTAAATTCCTCCAAGCTATCTTTTTTCTATATTTTCATCTTATTATGAAAACGCATACAATTAAACATAAAAAACTTCCGTTATGTAACGGAAGTTTTAATATACTTTTTCATAATGATAGTAAGATTTCTTGAAAATCATCAACAGCTTGAGCCTGATGCAATTTTTCTATTATAGTTTGATTAGACATAATATCATATAAAAAATCATAAAGCTTTTGTAAATCTTCATTATTATTGCGCTTCACACTAAATAAAATAATAACTTGTACTTTTTTATCTCCCCAGTCAATCGCCTTATCGAGTGTACAAAACATCAAAAATGTCGTATCGCTTAATAATTGCATCGGATGCGGAATTGCCACTAAGTTTCCAACCGCTGTAGGAGATGTGTTCTCTCTCTCCATAACAGAAGCATAAAAGTTTGCGGGTACATAGTTTTTCTCAGCAGCTTTCTCACATAAAAACTGAATAACCTCCTCTTTCGTAGAAGCACTACGATTTAAGAAGATCAAATCTTCCTTAATATATTGCTGCATACTATCATTCACATGTGTAAATAACTGCTTACCAATTGATTTAATCTCTTTATCATCAAATATTGAGTTTACCTTTATAACCGGAACAGGCAAACCACTCGGTATATGAATCGTACTAATAATACAATCTATTTTATCTTTATAA
Organism: Bacillus sp. P4_E1; assembly: GCF_056401715.1. Lineage (NCBI taxonomy): Bacteria > Bacillati > Bacillota > Bacilli > Caryophanales > Bacillaceae > Bacillus > Bacillus sp. P4_E1. Next base: position 57,814 of record NZ_JBFUIV010000003.1, on the reverse strand, counting down.
AGATCTTCCACTTTCAATTGATAGTACCCTGTAATACCTACAATCTCTAGTTTATCTCGGAAATGTGATAGAATTTTATATTTCAGTAGTTGTGCACTCCCTTGACCAGTTGCACAAACTAATAAACATCTTTTCTTTTGATTATTTTCCTGCAAGCGGCTCATCGCCCCACCAAAGTGAATGGCAATATAACCAATCTCACTCTCTGGAATGGATTCACCCGTATATTCACCAATTATATCTCCAACGAGAACTGCAATTTCAAAAGCATATGGATAATTTTTTTTCACTTCTGCCAAAAGAGGATTTCGCGTATTTAACTTATATTTCAAACGATTTAATAACGTTTTTAAATGAACACCAAAACCAAATAATAATTCTTCATCATAATAAAAAGTAAGATTCCGTTCTTCCGCTACTTTGAAAAGAATATGCTGCATGAATGCATATACGTCTTTCCCTAATAGCTCTTCCACATTTTCATAGCGATCTCTCGCTGTAACAGCAGTACTTAATAAATGCATCGTCACATATAAAATTTCTTCTTCTGGAAATTGAAGTTTTAGCTCTTCCCCTAAATTCCCTAAAATCTGTTTCGCAATTTTATATTCTTTCTTTATTATAAGTTCAGATTCCTCTACATGCAGTGCTTGAATGTAATGATCATCCCTGCATCTCTTTAAAGCAATCGCAATATGAATTGATAAATTATCAATTTCTATATCTGATAAATATATCGTTCCTCCCTCGATATACTTTAATATAACTGAGCGGATGAGAGAAATATGGGGTAACGATAAATATGTGTCCGTCTGCTCATAGTTCTCATGAAACGGAGTATGGTCATAACGTGGCAAACCATATTGTGATAAACAAGAACGAATATTAAATTCTTCTCCTACAATACGTATACCATAATATGGTCTTTTTTCAATTTGTAACTCATAGCGACTACAAATATCCGTAACATCTTTCATAATTAAGTTTACAGTAGATTTACTCACATAAATCTCTTCCGCTAGCTGTGAAAGCTTCACATACCCATCTGTCGTTAAAATACGGTGTAAAATATAAGCTACTCTTTCTTCATAAGAAGTTGGAATCTTTTCTGTCTGTTTTTGAAATACATTTACGCAAAAATCTTCAAACTTCTTAGTTTGTATAATTTCTAGTTCGTACCCATTCCCTCTTTGTGATTCAATTTTCGCTCCGTGTTCTCCCAATATATCATTTAATAATTTTATATCCTTTTGAATCGTCTTCGTTGATACGTGTAAACGGCTCGCTAAAAAAGCTCGATTTAGCATCGATTTCTCTTCTAAAAACTCCTCCAAAATGGAAATTAATCGCTGATGCACTTTTGTCATAGCTCTTCCTCTCGCTCTTTATATAAAAGGGAAAAAGCCACTGAAATCAGTAGTTTTTTCCCTTTTATCCCGCGTTCATTATTTCTTTAGCGTAAATCCAAACTTATCCCAAGCTTGTAAATAATCTAATAAGAAGATTTCTTCCTCTATAATTCGGCCAACTACATTTGTTTTTCCTGTATTCACCATATCTTTTAAAGCAATTTGCAATTCACCTTTATATTGGCCATATTGCTCATTATCAATTAAAAGATCGCCACGCTTAATTTCACGCGTATTATGCGGTTTAAACTCTTCTTTTTTATATTTCACACGACTTTGTGTAGAACGAATCATATATTCAGATACATCCCCGCGATAAAAATGAGGCTCTTCTAATACGATTATTCTTTCTAAATCTGTTGTTGTATCGTATAGTTCTATATCAAATGTTTGTTTCTCTTTATTTAATGCACCTAGTGCTTGTAATTCTTCTTCTGAAGCATAAGCATTCGCAATAATAACATCATCAATTAATTCTGTTGCAAACAAATGCTTCGCCTGTGTTGTCATCGGTAATTCGCGATGCTGCTCTAACGTACATAACCCTTCTGTTACTGGCCAAGGCCCGTACGTTGCATCGAATGATGAAATAAAAGCAGCTGTTCTCATACCGTAATCTTTAAATTGTTTCGAGCATTTAATGAAATGATCGTATGATAATCCTGAATAACGATGTGGATAAAAATTATGGCAACCAATTAAATTTTCACGATTTGGTCTATGGCTCATAATGTTATCTACATATTTCGTACCGTTACTCATATTAATTTCAATTTTTAAGCCGTATGGATTGTAAGTCATAATCGATTCTTCTAAACCAGAGAATCCAACATCTAAACGGATACCGTACGCTCCTAACTCATGGAAGAACGATAAATCATTATATGAAATACCTAATTGTGTAAAGACAGACGGACTAATATCAACTAATACTTGGAACCCTAATGCATTTGCATGAGAGATCGTTTCTTTAAACTCTTCTATAATTTTCTCTTTTTCGCCATCTACAGATAATAAACATGTGAATACACGTGTAAATCCGTATTTACTCGCTAATGTTACATACTCTTTATCTTTCTCTACTGTCGAATGCTCTGGATAAATAGAAATACCTAATCGTCTCATATGTACACGCCTCTTTCTTCATCATATTGTAAACCTTTTCAAATATATGTAGTAAAAAAGTATGTATCCCCTTCTCGTCCACTACCATTTGAATCCGCTTTCTTTAAAGAAAAAATAATTTCTATCATTCATAACAACTACTAGTCTATACATCTATACTTTACATCTTTTTTTCAAAGTTGTGTAGTCTTTCCACAAATTTGTCAGTTTTTCGCCTTAAAAATTGTTATACGTTTTCAAGGCACCTTCCTTGACTGTTACGTTGACCAATACATATACTCGAAAGAATAGAGAAAACTTTTATATAGGGGATGAATATATGGGAGAGGCAGTACTCGTAAAACGAGAACCGTTATGGACGAAAGAGTTTATTGCGCTAATTCTAGCAAACTTATGTATGTTTTTAGGATTTCAAATGTTAATTCCAACTTTACCTGTTTATGTGAAAGAAATTGGAGGCACAAGTTCAAATATCGGATTCGTTGTCGGCATGTTTACCGTTGCAGCACTTTTTATTAGGCCGCTAACTGGAAATGCCTTGCAGAAATTCAACAAAAAAATCATTTTAATGATCGGTACCGCTATTTGTTTACTCGCTATGGGCAGTTATCTTTTCGCTTCAACCGTTTTCCTATTGCTTGCCGTTCGAATTTTACACGGAGCTGGTTTTGGTATTACAACGACTACATACGGAACTGTCGTTTCAGATTTAATTCCGCAAGCTCGCCGCGGTGAAGGCATGGGATATTTCGGTCTTTCTGGAACTATCGCCATGGCGCTCGGTCCGCTTATCGGACTTTGGCTTATGCAAGCATATAACTTCACGATTCTTTTTTTATGTGCACTTTCATGCACAATAGTTTCATTAATATTAACGAAACTACTTCAAATCAAAAAATCGCCGCAACCACCACAGCAAACATCTGGTACCTTTCTCGATGGGTTTATTGAGCGTAAAGCTTTACTTCCTTCACTATTAATATTATGTATTACATTAATGTACGGGGGAATTGGGAGCTTTATCACATTATTTGCTACAGAAGTCGGGATTGTTGATATCAGTCTCTTCTTTTTATTTAACGCACTTGCAATCGCTGTAACTCGCCCGTTTTCTGGAAGATTATATGATACGAAAGGCCATACATTCGTCATCATTCCAGGAGTTATTATTACGTTTACAGGTATTATCTTGCTGTCGTATACAACTACAATTCCGAGTTTAATTATTGCCGCAGCGTGCTACGGCAGTGGTTTCGGAGCAATTCAACCGGCACTACAAGCATGGATGATTGACCGAGTAGCACCGCACCGGAGAGGAGTAGCAACAGCAACATTCTTCTCAGCATTTGATCTTGGAATTGGTGCTGGAGCGATTATTTTTGGATTCATTGCACACTTTACCAACTATGCAACTGTATATCGATATTCCTCTCTATTACTTATCGCTTTTCTTTTCATTTACATCACAAGCTTACGGAAGCAAAAACAGGGGGATAAAGCAAAAGAAAAAGCCGTTGGGTAATGGCTAGTTGGTTCTTTTTCGAAGTACTTAGACCAAAAAATCATGTATACACATTTGTAAAAAGCAGTGGATTCCTAAAAAAATCACACTGCTTTTTGCATTGTATTGAAGAGTGAACCGCTGTTCTATTTATTCATGTTGTTCGTATGATATTAATATATATAGAACGAATTGGAGGAAATATTAATGAAAGCAATAGTGTACACAAAATACGGTCTCCCCGACGTTCTTCAACTGAAAGAGATAGAAAAACCTGCTCCTAAGGACAATGAAATACTAGTAAAAATAAAAGCGACAACCGTAACAGCAGGAGATATTCGCTCACGAAGTTTTACGGTTCCCTCTTCTGTTTGGCTACCCGCTCGAATCGCACTTGGCTTTAAGCAACCGAAAAAACAAATACTCGGAATGGAATTGGCTGGTGAAGTTGAATCGGTAGGAAAAGACGTCACACGTTTTAAAAAAGGAGACCAAGTTTTTGCAGCTACCCAAGTAAATTTTGGTTCTTATGCTGAGTATATTTGTCTACCTGAAGGTGGAGCAGTGTGCATGAAGCCCTCCAATATATCCTATGAAGAAGCCGCAGCCATCCCAATTGGAGCACGTACAGCTTTGTTTTTCCTTAGGAAAGCTAACGTTCAAAGCGGTCAAAACATTCTTATTTACGGGGCTTCTGGAAGTGTCGGAAGTTATGCAGTACAAATTTCCAAGTATTTCGGCGCAACAGTTACAGGTGTGTGCAGTAGCTCAAATTTAGAATTGGTCAAATCTCTAGGAGCTGACGAAGTAATTGATTACACCACAAAAAATTTTTCTACTACAGACGAAACTTATGATGTTATCTTTGAAGCGGTAAACAGGAGCTCCTTTTCAGAGTGTATTAAAATGTTAAAAGAAGATGGTACCTATATAAATATCGTTGAACCGTTACCAAGTGCTCAAATGCTCTGGACTAAATTGACAAGTCGCGTGAAACTCATATTAAGTCAAAACGCACCTGAAACTTCCGAAGCATTAAATTTCCTTAAAAAACTTGTTGAGAACGGTAAAATAAAAGTGGTCATTGATAGGCAATACACTTTTGAGGAAATTATTGAGGCTCACATATATGTTGAAAAAGGACATAAGAAGGGAAATGTCGTCATAACTATGGAGCATAATGACGATTCTAAATAAAGAAAAAACACTTTGCATAATTGTTAAAATGCAAAGCACCGAAAGTTTTTAACATAAAAAAGCAGAGCAAATTCATATGCGAATTGCTCTTTTTTATTGTTGCGAGCATCTCAAAAGAAAACAGTTTAAAATAATTTAATCGTTTTTTACTTTCATTAAATAAATCCATTTCAAACCTCCCCCGTTTCCCTACATATTTTTCTAACTTTAATCAAAAAATATGCAAAGAACCATTATTATAAATAAGGTGACACTTTACTTAGCGCATCCAATTTGGATAGTTTACCTCTCCTATTTTTACTATCCGCAAATAGTGTGATAAATGTGACTTCTTTACAAACCGATCAGATATATCATCTGAAAAACCAATTAAATCCAGGTGTTTCTTTAAAGATTTGTAAACTTTTTATCCCTTTGTAAATTTAGTGTAAATTTTACTGATAAACCGTTTACAGTGCCTCAAGGTTTAGTTAATAATTACATCGTACATGAAATTTAAGGAGTGGAATGCGTGGAATACAATATTCAAGATATGATCTTCCAGTTCATTGGTGGATTAGGTATTTTCTTATTCGGGATTAAATACATGGGCGATGGACTGCAACAAGCAGCTGGAGATCGTCTTCGCGATATTCTAGATCGTTTTACAACAAACCCTCTTATGGGTGTACTAGCAGGTATGTTAGTTACAGTATTAATTCAATCAAGTTCAGGAACAACCGCTTTAACAGTCGGACTTGTAAGTGCCGGATTTATGACATTAAGACAAGCAATTGGTGTTATTATGGGTGCGAACATCGGTACGACAGTTACTGCATTTATTATCGGGATTAAAATCGGAGAATACGCTCTCCCAATCATGGCAGTTGGAGCAATCTTACTATTCTTCTTTAAAAATAAAAAAGTACATTCTGTAGGTCAAGTTGTATTCGGTTTTGGTATGTTATTCTTCGGTTTAGAATTAATGAGCGCAGGTATGAAACCTCTTCGTTCTTTAGAGTCATTCCAAGAGTTAATGGTTAGCATGAGTGATAATCCAATTTTAGGAATTGTTGTTGGTACAGTCTTCACTTTAATTGTACAAAGTTCAAGTGCGACAATCGGTATTTTGCAAGAACTATTCGGTCAAGGTGCAATCGATTTACAAGCTGCTCTTCCTGTATTGTTCGGTGATAACATCGGTACGACAATTACAGCCGTATTAGCAGCAATCGGTACTTCAATTGCAGCAAGACGTGCAGCATTAGTTCACGTTATCTTTAATATTATCGGTACCATTATCTTTACGATTATATTAATACCATTTACAAGTTTAATTCAATATTTCCAAACGTCATTAAACTTAAATCCAGAAATGACAATTGCATTTGCACACGGGACGTTTAACGTAACGAATACAATCATTCAGTTCCCATTCATTGCAGTATTAGCCTGGATTGTAACAAAAATTATTCGTGGTGAAGATGCATCTATTAACTTCAAACCGCAACATTTAAATCCAATCTTTATTGAGCAATCTCCAGCTATCGCTTTAACAGAGGCTCAAAAAGAAATCATTCGTATGGCTGAGTTTTCATTACATGGATTAAAAGAAGCAAACCAATTTTTAAATACACAAGATAAAAAACATGCTGACATGGCTACTCAATTAGAAGGAGCTATTAACAATTTAGATAAAAAAATTATTGAGTATTTAGTTTTACTATCAGAAAAACCACTTTCACCTACAGACTCTGAAAAACATTCAGTTTTAGCAGGTGTTGTTGGAGATATTGAACGTGTCGGTGATCATGTAGAAAACCTTGTAGAACTTGTAGATTTCCAAATTTCAAACCGCGTTTCACTATCAGATGAAGCACTAGCTGAATTAAATGAAATGCTTGAATTAACAATTTCAACATTACAAGATGCAATCAATGCTTTAACAAACTTCGATACTGAACTAGCACAAACGGTTATTGCAAAAGAACGTAAAATTGACCAAATGGAACGTGTTCTACGTAAACGTCACGTATTACGTCTGAACGAACGTAGCTGTTCAGGTGATGCAAGCATCATCTACGTTGATATGGTAAGTAACTTAGAGCGTATCGGTGATCACGCTGTAAATATCGCTGATGGTGTTTTAGGTGAACAAGGAAAAGTAAATTTAAAACAATCATTATAATAGGAAAGAGACGCTAATTTAAGCGTCTCTTTTTTCATTTCATCTTTACAACCGTTCTTCCTTTTAACTTTCCTTGCAGTATAAGTGTAAACTTCTCATCTAATTCTTTTAATGTACATACTTCTGTATAAGATAATAGCTCTGAATTTTTCCACTCACCTGCTAGCAATGCCCACACGTCTCTTCTCACATCTACTGGACATTGAACTGAATCTATTCCTAAAAGGCTAATCCCTCGTAATATGAATGGGTATACAGTTGTATTTAATTCATGCCCTGCTACGTTACCACACGTTGTTACACAGCCTCCATACTTAACTACCTTTAAAGAACTTTCTAACATGCCTCCGCCTACGGTATCGACAACCCCAGCGTATATTCCTTTAAGCATCGGTCTTCCTGATTCATCACTCAACTCCGCGCGATCAATCATCTTTTTTGCACCTAAACGTAGCAGCATCTGTTCCTCTTCCATTTTCCCAGTTGATCCTACTACGTCATATCCTAGCTTCGCTAAAATGCTAACTGCTACACTGCCTACTCCGCCCGTAGCACCCGTTACTAAAACATCTCCCGTACTAGGCGTAATTCCCGCTCTAATGAGCTTATATACCGATAAGGCAGCTGTAAAACCGGCTGTCCCGTACATCATACTTTCCTTCAAAGACATTTCTTTCGGTAACGGAACAACCCAAGATGATGGCACGCGAATATATTCTCCGAAACCACCAGAAGTATTCATACCTAAATCATATCCAGTTACAATAACTTGATCGCCTTCCTGAAAGGCGTTATTTTCACTACTAACTACCTCTCCCGCTGCATCGATACCTGGTGTATGAGGATATGTTCTCGTTACACCTTTATTACCCGTAGCTGAAAGGGCATCTTTATAGTTTAATGACGAATAATAAACACGTATTAATACGTCTCCTTCAGGTAAACTATTAATTTCTCTCTCAACAAGCTTTCTTTCAAATTGATTATTTTCTTTTTCGTTCACGACAATTGCTCGGAATGATGTATTATTCATTATGCTCTCTCCTTCATCCGTAAAATCTTTCTTTATTATATAAGAAGTACATATACAGCTAATCACATCTTATTGGCTATATTTCAACAAATCTTACTTCTCTATCACTTTCTCACATTACATATTTTCATTTCTACTAAAACACATTATACTTGTTCTACATCTTAAAAATAAAATATAGAAAATCTGACTTTTTATAAATAAATTGAATTTTTACGAAATGTAAATGATTTGTAATGTTTTTTTTCGCTAAATTTCATTATAATAAGTGGATATGAGTGTCGTATTTCAATTCAAATGAAGGAGTACAAGAAATGGAGCAAAACCCATCTTTGCAAGAAAATACACGCAATAAACCGAAAAAAGGTAAGAAAAAAACAAAAATTATTATAAGCGTTATTCTATTAGTTTTAATAATAGGTGGCGGTTATACATGGTTTTTAGTAAATAAAGCATCTTCTGCTGTTCGAAACGCCGCTCACGATTTAGCACGCGGTGATAAGTCTGATTTACGTGCTAAAGCTGTAAAACCTATTACAAATAACGTCTCTGTCTTAATAATGGGTGTTGATGAAAGCGATGTCCGTGGGAAAGAATATGGTGAAGCTATAAGAACGGATGCACTATTACTTGCAACGTTTAATAAAGATAGCAAAACTGTAAAGCTATTAAGTATTCCACGTGACACGTATACTTATATTCCAGTAGAAAAGAAAAAAGATAAAATTACACACGCTCATGCATTTGGTTCTACTAAAAACGGAAAAGATGGTGGACCACAAGCTAGTATTGATGCAGTTGAAAAATTAATGAATGTTCCCGTCGATTACTTTGTAAAATTCAACTTTAAATCATTCATGAAAATCGTTGATGATTTAGGCGGCATTGAAGTTGACGTACCAGTTGAGTTTACTGAACAAGATAGTAATGATAACGCCGAAGCAATTCACCTGAAAAAAGGTGTTCAAAAGTTAAATAGTGAAGAAGCTCTTGCTCTTGCTAGAACAAGGCACATTGATAGTGATGCGATGCGTGGTCAACGTCAGCAACTCGTTATCGAAGCCATTTTAAAGAAACTAACAAGCGTTGGATCCGTAACAAAAGTTGGTAACATCATTGATGATATTAACGGACAATTCGTTACAAACTTAACATTCGATGACATGCTTTCATTCTATAAATATGGATCGGATTCGGAAATTGAGAAATTACAACTTCAAGGTGAAGATTGTTACATGGCAAAAGGTGATGATACATGTAGTAAGTCAGCTGGTGGTGGTCGAACTTACTACTACAATCCAGATAAAAAAGAATTAGCTAATGTTACAAACGAACTTCGTAGTCACCTTGGACTACCTGCCTATACAAAATCTGATTCTGATTCGAAAAAAACAAACTCAGAGAAAACAAAAGAATCTACGTCTGAAAATACGAGTGAACGCGAATCAAGTAACGATGAAACTCAAAATAAGAAGAATAACAGTGAAGATACAGAAACATCGTCTAATGACAATGAATAAAGTGAAGCAGTGCTCTATGGAGGTAGAGCACTGCTTCTTTTTAATGCTTTCAAAATAAAAAATCAGAACTTTCCAACTATCTTTTTTAATATTTTTAAATTATAATAAATAGTAGTAATCTATTCCAATTATCAGGGGGCCCACGCATATGAAAGCTGCAGTAAAACATAACATTTCAGATTTTAAAGAGTACTTAAAATCAAACGATATATACATGGAAGAAAATATAGATGAAAATGATGGTTCGGTACATTTTTCAGTAGGATTAGAAACAGAAGCTGGCGCAAAAATTCAACTTATCGCTGCTTTCCAAAGCGAACATCCTGCTGTGGATATATACTGCTTCAATGTTGCTCTTGTACCTGATTCAACATCAACAAATGATATTTTACATGTCATCAATGAATTAAACACATCTTATCGATTTGCAAAATTCACGCTAAACAAACAAAATGCAATTGATATTTCAACATCTCTTGCATTCTCAGAACCAAACTTTAATCCCGCACTTGTCTTTGAACATACGAGAATGCTATATAAACTGGCAAACGATGAATATAAGAACTTAATGAAAGTTATTTGGGCGTAAATAAAAAGATGGTGCTACAAGAGCACCATCTTTTTATTTCGATATCATATCAACCCACATCTTTATCGCGGTTCCTACAATTAAAGTAGACAATACGTATTGCAAAACTTTTTGATTCACTCTCTTCCCTACTCTCACTCCAAGAGGAGCGGCAAATAAACTTGCTATCGCAACGATAAGAGCCGGAATAACAACTATTTGTCCAGTAATCACTTTCCCAGTAGTAATTCCTATCGAGGAAATAAAAGTAATAGCGATAGATGTTGCTATTGTCGTACGTATCGGTAGTTTTAAAACAACTAGCATAATCGGTACTAAAAGAAATGCACCACCAGCCCCAATAATGCCGGAAACACTTCCTACAATAAACGCTAGCAAACTAGCGAGCCACTTATTGTACGTAATTCCTTCTGTCCCCTTACGATTGCTTCGCTTCGGTATAAACATCATAATAGCCGCAATAGTAGCTAGTAATGTGTAAACAACGTTTACAGCATGCTCATTTAATAGATTCGCACTAAAGCTACCTACAAAGCTTCCTATTAATATACTAGCTCCCATATACACAACTAAAGTTTTATCCATATCGTTACTTTTCCTGTACGCCCACGCGCCTGCAAAAGTTGCAAAGAATACTTGAATCGCTGTAATACCGCTCACTTCATGTGATGTATATCCAGCAAATCCTAGCAATACTGGAATGTATAAGATCATCGGGTAATTAATAATTGCCCCGCCAATCCCAACCATTCCTGATATAAACGACCCTATAAACCCAATAATAAAAAGCAGTACTGTTAAACTCATATTGTATCCCCCGCCTTCTAAAAAGAAGGTGATTTAAATAAATAAATTCACATTCCCATCCGAAGCATCTGCTAAATATGCACCTACTCCTGCAAACTCTACCCCTTCCATAATCTCTTCCTCTTTTAACCCTAATAAATCTACTGTCATTTGACAAGCTACAAGTTTAACTCCCTGTTCTTTCGCCAAATCAATTAAATCTGGTAAAGGCATCGCATTATGTTTTTTCATAATACCTTTAATCATTTTTGGCCCCATACCAGCAAAATTCATTTTTGATAATCCCATCTTATCAGCGCCGCGCGGCATCATTTTTCCAAATACTTTTTCTATGAACGTTTTCTTTACTTTCACATGCTCATCTTTCCTTAAAGCATTTAATCCCCAAAAAGTATGAAAAATAGTCACCTCTTGATCATACGCCGCTGCACCATTTGCAATAATATAAGCAGCCATCGCTTTATCATAATCTCCGCTAAATAAAACAATTGTTGTTTTCTTCTGTTGTTCCATGTTGTTCTCCTCCTAATTACCTATAGGGGTATTTATCTTTTTGTAAAAAGGCTGAAATCATTTACCTCAGTCCTATATGACTTTACCTTCCCAAGCTAACATACCACCTACCATATTGATTGCTCGAAAACCGTAGCTCTCTAAAAACTGAACTGCTCTTGCACTTCTCCCGCCAGAGCGACAAACAATAATATATTCCTGATTTTTATTTAACTCATGCATACGAAATTCTAATAGGCCTAGTGGAATATTACATGCTTCTGGAATTTTCCCTTCAGCTACTTCTTCTACTTCACGTACATCTACAATATTTACTGCTTCTTTACGTAACAATTTTTCTTCTAACTCTTTTGCAGTCATTTCTTTCATTTTTCTATCTCCTTCTTAATTACAAGCATTCATGCCACCTGAAACATTGATAACGCGCTGAAACCCTAATTTTTTTAATACTTTTGCTGCTTGCTTACTCCTCATCCCGCTCTGACAAATAACGATTATTTCCTTATTTTTATCTAATTGATTTGCTCTACTAGCTAACTCATTTAGCGGGATATTCTGAAATCCCTTCATATGATTTCCTCTATATTCACCTACTGTACGAACATCGATAAACTGCTTTCCCTGTTTTCCCACTATACTCTTTAATTCTTTTCCATTTATATTTTGAACACCTTTCACCGGTAAAAAACGTGAAATAACAAACCATACAGCAATTACAATGAAAAGCGTACTTAATATTGTATTCATATAACCAACCTCTCCGCCTTTACAAAACTAGTTCTTCACTACGCCTTCTTAATCCAAAACTTCAGCACATCGTCTTCTATATTATGCTTTACTATTTCATGACCGCCTGTTTTTGACCATGCTGGAATATCTTTTACTGATCCTTTATCCGTTACATGTACTTCTAACACTTCTCCAGTTTGTAAAGTATCCATCGCTCTCTTCGTTCTTACGATCGGCATTGGACATGCTAAACCTTTCGCATCTAATACTTGTTTTACATTCATCATCTATTCCTCCAGTTTGTTATTTTATAATGAATCATGAACTGCACAGCGATTTGGACCAATCTCCATTTCACGCTCTTCTTCCACACTCGGATAAATCTTACCCATATTCGTTTGACGAATTTCTTCATAAGCATTCGGCTGAAGCGGTAAGTTCTCTGTCACAGTTTTACGAAACTCTACCTCATCGGCAATATTTAACCCTACATTCTCCTTAAATAAATCTTGTAAATGCGCACTCACAATGCCTCTGTCGTCCATTTCACTTATTTTTGAATAATGAGCTGGTAAAACAATTAAATCTTGAGATAATTCCTTATAACGTTTATATAAAGTATTTCGTAAATCCCCTACCCAGTCTTCCGCCTTCCCAGCAAGATCTGGACGCCCGATTGAATCTACAAATAAAATATCGCCTGATAATAAATAGGAATCATCTACAATAAATGATGTACTTCCAATCGTATGCCCCGGTGAGTATAATGCGTCAATTTCAATTTTGGTACCCCCCACCGTAATAACAGATCCTTCAACAAGCGGTTTATATGAGAAAACGACTTCCTCCGCATCTTTTGGAGGTAACCAATACGTACCCCCTACTTTTTCAGCTAACCTACGTCCTCCAGAAATATGGTCTGCATGTAAATGTGTATCCATGACATTCGTAATAGTAACACCATGCTCTTCCGCAAAATCTTCATATGCTTCAACCGTTCTGATTGCATCAATAACTGCTGCTTCACCGTTTGAGACGATCATATAAGATAAACAGCCTTTTCCAAGACGGTTAAATTGATATACACTTCCTCCGCCCTGTCCATCTCCTACTTTTAACGGCTTTACATATTCACTCCAAGCTTTCATACCACCAGCTAAATAATAAACATCATTGAATCCGGCATGTAACAATTGCTCTGCGACAAACTGCGAAGAACCTTCTTTCGCACATACGACTAAAATTTCTTTCTCCCTCGGCAATTCATCTACAATATGATCTACACCATCTAATAAGTCAAAATACGGTTTATTTATAGAAGAAACTTGTTTCCCTTCAATTTTCCAATCTTCATAGTCCGTTTCATTACGAACATCTAAAATAAACAATTCTCCGAATAAAACTTTCTCTGCGACATCTTTTGCTTGTAACAGTTTAACACTCATCCAATTACCCCCTGAGGTATATTTATATTTAAAAAATTTTATTTTTCTATATTTCCTTGCCACTCTAACATACCTGGAATGACATTTTTCACGTTTGAAAAACCTCTCTCTTTCAACACTTGGCAAGCTACATCACTACGGTTACCAGTTCGGCAAACAACATAAATTGGTTTCGCACTGTCTAACATAGCACTATCTATTTCACCTAATGGAACCGAAATGGCAGATGGAATATGACCAAAGGCAAATTCCGCCGCTTCACGAACATCTACTACAATACACTCTTCACCACTTAATAATAGATCTTGCAATTCCCCATTCGTAATTGTATGCGGATACTTCACAACTTCATTTACTTCATGTTCATGGGATTTTCGTACATAATGCTTTAATATATCTCCCTCTTGTTTCGTTCCGATATATTGATGCCCTACTTTACTTGACCAACTTTGAATATCTAGCATAGAACCTTTATCTGTCGCCTCTATTTCAATAACTTGCCCTGATGCCAACCCTTCCATCGCCTTTTTTGTCTTCACAATTGGCATCGGGCAAGCCAAGCCTTTACAGTCTAAATTCATATCAACTTTTATACTCATAATCATTTCCTCCCTAATTAGCATACATATACCTGTAGGGGTATAATAAAATATTTTTGAAAATCTGTCAACACATACGTTTGACAGATTATCGGCTTTTTACAAGTAATTGAACGGCTTCTTTAATTAACTCTTCATTTGAACCATTACCTGTTTCAAACTGCTCGCGCAAACATTGCTCTAAATTTGTTCCAACAACGAGTCCAATTGTACGATCAAGTGCAGAACGGGATGCAGTTAACTGTGTAATAACATCTCGGCAATCTTTTCCCTCTTCCATCATGCGAAGCACACCACGAACTTGACCTTCAATACGTTTCAATCTATTTTTCATATCTTGATTATATTCCACTGTAGATCACCTCCGTAATTATAACTATATTATACATTACTTTGTAAATTTGTATAATATCATATACCCTTAAGGGTATATTGTAAAGTGGTTTATTTTTTTGAAATCTCCTAGAGTATAGTAAAAATGCAAAAGCCACTGATTTCATTGGCTTTTGCATTTCTCAACTACACTGCTTGGTAGTCCAACTAATTCATTTCATTTACGAATCAAGGAATCAACCGTTTTATTATCCTACTTCTTATAATCTCTTTGTAAAACTATAATCCATTTCTCCACCTAACGCTTCAGGTGTATCACCAGTTTCTCTAAAATCATGTGTATAAATTTGTTCAAATGAACCGAAATCTACTTGCTTATAAAATTCGAAACAAGGGAATCCATCATGTTCTCCTTGAATATCGATACTACCATCCTTGTTCACACATACAGTTAATAAATAGTCCACAGGAGGGGCATACACATTTAACGGATTACTAGCGCTTGCACTCATTTTGAATTGCACACCATCAGAATTCCATGAAATATCCGTACACACAATATTTTCAGTACTCGCTTTTCCTGTTCTTTTATTCACAGAACCATCTGGATTTGTGACCTTCTCTGTCGTAATACCCGTGTTTGCATATGAAAACACTTCTTCTTTATAAAAGTCCACTACTACCTCTTGCTCAACTCTAGAGCGCATAGTATTTACCGCATGTGGTGTAAATTCACGTGAATCACCTTCAAACTGGATTACTTTCCCTGTTTGTGCATCCTTCCGCGGTTCTGTCCAAGACATTGGAATAAATACACTGGCTCTTATTTTAACGATATTCGTCATAAGAAACACCCCTATAATTCTAATTTTATATACTGCATGCTATTGAATAAAATAGACCACAATTTCAATCCTAGAACCAATAGCTTTCTCTTTTACGTTTGCTACTTCCTTCTAAAAAATAGCGCTATATTTATATCTAGATTTTCGTTTTAAAGCTATATTCCATTTCTCCAGCTAGTGCTGCTGGGGTATCATCCGTTTTTCTGAAATCATGTGTATATATTAATTCAAATGAACCAAAGTCGATTTGTTTATAAAATTCATAGCAAGGAAAACCATCATGTAAACCTTCAACATGCACAGTACCACTTTCATTAACTCGTATAGTCAAAAAATAATCAGCTGCAGGTGCTGCCGCGTTTAACGGATTACTTGCACTTGCTCTCATTTCAAATGAAACTTCATCTTCACTCCATACAATATTTGTACATGCAATGTTTTCTGTACTTGTTTCTCCTTTTTGATACTCAATTGAGCCATCTGGATTTGTAATTTTCACAGTAACGATACAAGCATCTGCATATGTGAAAATTTCTCTTTTATAAAAATCAACAACCACTTCTTGTTCTAATCTTGAACGCTTTGTGTTCACAGCGTATGGTGTAAATTCACGTGCATCTCCGGCATATTCAAACACTCTTCCCGTCGCAGGATCCTGAATAGGTTTCAGCAAAGCATACGGTGCAAATACACTCCCTCTAATTTTAACGATATTAACCATGTGAAACCTCCATAATTCATTAATATTATTTAGATAAATCATTATTTGTTCTATTACTATTATATAGTCAATTTGATTGACTATATCCTGTATAGTACAATAGATTCTACTTATAGTCAATTTAATTGACTATAAGTAAGGAGGTTATATACATGACTCATCAAACACTTAACGAACTAGATCTTACATCACTTTTATCACTATCTTTCAGCACATTAATTACTGAACTACATGATAGATTAAGTGAATTAGGATTTGAAGATATTAGGCCAGCGCACGGTTTTATGTTCAAACGCATCCTTCCTAATGGAGCAACCGGTATAGAACTAGCTGAATATTTAGGGGTTTCAAAACAAGCCATAAGTAAAATGGTAGATTCTCTTGAGAACAGTGGTTATGTCACGCGCCAAACGCATCCTACTGATAAAAGAGGTAAAATTATTGTTTTAACCGAGCGTGGTTTAGCAGTAATGAAAGCAAAAGAAGAAATAGTAGCTGAAATAGAACAACGATGGATTGCAAACATAGGTGCAGAACGAATGCAAATGCTTAAAGAGGATTTAACAACATTCGTTACTAAAGAAAATACAGGAAAATTATCATCGAGCATACGACCTGTTTGGTAAACAAAAACTCCATATAATAAAAAAGAACGGACAAGAAATTCTATGTCCGTTCTTTTCATCACACATACTTCCGATGCACCATCTTCCCATCATAAGAAAACACAACGCCCTTACTCTCCACAATCGATTCCATATGCACTGTTCTTCCCCATAGCTGATGAAGATACGGTAATACTTTTTCTAAGTATTTTAAATCTAACTCAATTCCTTCATAGCTATGTTTAATGTACAATTCCCCATTCTTTAAGTAGTCTCCATCTTCTACTACTAAGTACGGGAAACCTCCATTTGTGCGCATATTTACGAGTTGATCGCGTACATGCTCCCATTCTTTATCAATTACTTTATATTCTTTTCCTTGGCGCTGGAATAAGTACATATCTTCTCTCATTACAAGTTTTTTATTTAAATAGTTTCTTAGGAACGATACATCCCATTCAATTTCCCGTACTTCAAAGATTTTGTCACGACCAGAACCAGGTTTCACACCGCGTCGTTTCATTTCTTCTGTCGGGTTGTTATAGCGCTCTTCAATATCTTCGAACATTTTAATACCGAGGTAGTATGGATTAATACTTGTTTTTGATGGCTGTACGACACCTGCATTTAATTTCGCAAATTCAATTGCTTCACCAGATGTTAAGTCCATTTCACGAAGTATGCGTTGATGCCAGAAGGAAGCCCAACCTTCATTCATAATCTTCGTTTCAAGCTGTGGCCAGAAGTATAACATTTCTTCACGCATCATCGTTAATATGTCGCGCTGCCACTCTTCTAGCTCACGGCTATATTCTTCAATAAAGAGGAGTAAATCTTTTTCTGGCTGCGGTGGGATTTTCTTCTTTTTATGCATATTAGGTCGTTCTCTCTTTTTGTTTCGATCATCTAAATTCCATAAATCATCGTACTGTGATATCTTTTTCTTTTCTACATCCTCTTCTAAATCTTCAATACTCCATGCAAGTTTCGGACGCATAAGCGATGGATCAATATGTTCTTGAATGGCAAGTACGGCATCTAAAAATGTTTCTACCTCTTCTCTTCCATACTTATGTTCATACGCCTTCACACGATCTGCTGTCGCTGCCATACTCTCCACCATATCGCGCTTCGTATTAGAAAAACGAATATTATTTTTGAAGAAATCACAATGTGCTAAAACGTGCGCCACGATTAATTTATTTTGAATTAAAGAATTCGTATCTAATAAAAAGGCGTAACATGGATTAGAGTTAATAACGAGTTCATAAATTTTACTAAGTCCTAAATCGTATTGTAATTTCATTCTGAAAAATTGCTTTCCAAAACTCCAATGCGAAAACCTCGTCGGCATCCCATATGCACCAAATGTATAGATAATTTCCGCTGGACATACTTCATAGCGCATCGGATAAAAATCAAGACCAAATCCAGTCGCAATTTCCGTAATTTCAGCAATCGCATATTGTAGTGCTTTATCATCACTTGCTCTCATTATTTTCCCTCCTTACACTTTCCCTTAAGAAAGTGTATGATGAGGAACAAGCTTTCATGAGGATTGATTGCATAATAAAAAGGCACCCTCTAAAAAAACGAGAATGCCTCTTTCTAATTAACCTTCAATAATCTCCATCTTCTCCGTAATCGGCGTACGCGCTTTTCCTTCTGGTGCTTTATCGAAATAGCCGATATGAAGAATTCCAATGATGCGTTGGCCTCGTGTTAAACCAATTCCTTCTATAAATAGTGGATTGTAGTTTAATCCACCTGATTTCCAAACACAGCCTAATCCGCGTTCCCAAGCAAGTAATTGGAAGTTTTGCATAAATGCACATGCTGCAGCGTAATCTTCGTCACGTGGAATTTGACGCGGATCTTCATTAATGTAAACAACGATTTGTGCAGGCGTACTTAAGAAACGATCAGATAAAGTTTTGCCGCGTTTTGCTCTTTCTTCTTCTGTGAAAGAGTTTAATACTGCGTCTACTAATTTCTGACGGCCTTCTCCAATATATAATTTACAATTCCATGGTTCACGGTGTTTATGATTCGGTGCCCATGTTGCGTCGTTTAATAGTTCAATTAATAGCTCTTTTTCTACTGCTTTATTTGTAAATGTACGAACAGAGCGTCTTTCTTTAATAACATTTGCGATGGAAGTATATGTAGTCATATTTTTCTCTCCCTTATTTTTATCTATATGTATAATTCCGTTATTGATATTGATTTTCAATTTCGATTATAACCTAGTTTTTCACTATTAATCAATGTTTTATGTTGGAAAACCATGAAAAACTTCTTTTTATACTGTGAATAAAAAAACTTAACTTGTTCACAAGTTTTTCACATTTTATGGAAATGATATGTGTAAGTTTTCCACATTACCCATCTAGGAGGAGTTTATATGTACAAGAAAATCGCAGTAAGTATGACTATGGCAGCATTATTGTGCGGGATATCTGTCTTTCCTGCTTCCGCTGCCACGCCAAAAGAAGTAACAATGCACCATCATAAGCCTATTTCAGAAGAAGAAATGCAGTCGCTCGAAAAACTCGGCTATAATAAACATGAAATTTGGAAAGCTGCCCACATTGCAAGAATAAGTAAAAAAGAAATTAAGGACGTTTTAGCTTACTATAAGCAAAATAAATCTTGGGAGAAAACAGCACAGCATTTCGGTGTAGACCCAAGTAAATTGAAAAAGCATCATATGAATAAAGAAACGAAAAAAGCACTACTGCAAAAATTAGCAAATATGCAAAAGTCCACACCAGATGGACTGAAACAAAAAATGAAAGAATATAACATCGGCTTACGCCAACTTACCGTGTTAACAATCATCTCTCAAAAAAGTAATACCCCTCTTGACGATGTACTAAAAATGAAAAAAGATGGGATGGATATTAAACAAATTGCGGAAAAATTAAATGTGAAAAAAGAAGATATACGGGCAGAAATGATTAAATTAGTGAAGTCTATTAAAGAAAAGAAAACAAATTAGCCTGTCAAAAAGGAAGAGATATTCAATACTCTTCCTTTTCTTTATCCCGCTATTTGTGGGTAGTAAAACTCCCACCTCAAAATTCGGCTGGAGCAAAGAAGTTAGGTGGGAGTCGTGCCGCCCGTAAAATCCCTATTATTAGCCTTCACTTTATGAACTTTCAATTTTCAAGTATAAATTCCCGTCTTTCCCAAAAACTAACACAAGTAAATGATGTGTGTAAGGGGTGAGGAAATGTTCCGTGTATCATCTAAAAAGAAGAAAAAAGCACTCTGTTCTATTCCAGAGTTTATACACACTATGAAAGAATCCAGTGATTTCGTGTCTTATAACGTAGTAAACGATGGAACATTGTGCTTGTTTTATTATAAATCTACAGCTGAATCACTCCTCATTAATCGATTCATTTTAACACCTATTAAAAGAGAATTAGATCACATTGAAAATATAAGTGATATAGCAAATATCGTCACACTCGAGGACATCATCACCGACCCTTCTATTGATGATATTCGTGAAAAATTATTAAGTGGGTATGTACTTATTCAGCTAAAAAATGATTCTCACTCAGCAGAATATGCACTTATTCGTGCTGAAAGTTCAGTTTTAGGTACAAGGTTATATAACGATACAGAGAATGAATATAGTGTCATCGGTCCAAAAGTCGGCTTCGTTGAGAATATCGATACAAATATACACTTACTTCGACGAAATATCGTAACAGAACAATTAGTTTTCAAAGAAGTTATAGTTGGTTCTATATCAAAAACAAAGGTCGTAGTTGCTTACATCGAAGGCATTACAAATGATCAGCACGTCAATACTGCAATGCAGCGCCTACAAGGCATTGACTTTGATGTTCCTTTCGATGCGACTATGATCGAACAATTTATTAGCGATAATAGTAACTCTCCCTTCCCTGTTTTACTACCTACAGAGCGCTTAGATCGTTCTGTTTATGCACTCATTAATGGTGGTGTTGTCATTTTAACAGATGGTTCACCATACGCATTAGCTGGACCGGCGACATTACTCGATTTCTTCGTATCTCCAGAAGATTATTATTTACCATGGATAGCAGGCTCATTTCTTCGAATGGTTCGCTTTTTCGGAGCAGCATTCTCGCTATTTTCATCAGCTATTTATACAGCTGTATTAACGTATCACTATCAAATGATTCCTGCGGATTTACTAGGTCCGATTATTTTTTCAAGAGCTAATGTACCCTTTCCGCCCATTTTAGAAGCACTTTTTTTAGAAATCACAATCGAATTGCTCCGTGAAGCTGGAGCACGATTACCTACAAAAGTTGGACAAACAATCGGCATCGTTGGCGGGATTGTAATTGGCCAAGCATCTGTTCAGGCTGCTTTAACGAGTACCATTTTATTAATTGCAGTTGCTTTATCAGCACTCGCTTCTTTTACAACACCAACTGTAAAAATGTCTTCTACTATCCGGATACTACGATTTCCACTTATTCTTTTAGCTGGTGCATTTGGGGGCTTAGGTCTCATTGTAGGATTCGTACTCATATTAGCTCATTTAATTCGCTTAAAATCACTTGGATCACCTTATTTATTACCTCTATATCCATTTCGCGGTTTAGGAACGGCAGAAGGTCTCTTTCGCTTGCCATTTAGTCAAACTGCAGGACGTGCCTCTTTTCTAAGACCAAAAAAGAAATGGCGCTATGATCCAAACAAAGCGAAAGAAAAACATGATGGTGAAGAGAAATGAAAAATACTTTATTATGCTTTTCCATTATCATTTTAATTTTCCAATCCGGCTGTACACAACCGAATATAGTAGACACACAGCGAATGATTCATATAGGTGGATTTGATATAACGAAAGATAAAAAATTTCGCGGGACGATTTTATATCCCGATTACACAAAAGGCGTTCAATCAAAACCAGAAACTCAGTCAACTACCGCAGATACAATTGAAACAATTTCTTCACTTCTAAACGCCAAATCACCACATACGATCGCTGTAGGTCAAATGCGTGTTGTCCTATTTGGAAAATCATTTGGTGAACGTGGAATTGGGGATGTTATTAACAACTTACAACGTGATCCTAATATTGGCCGAGATGTGCAACTAGCGCTTGTAGATGGTTCAACAGAAGAATTACTTAAACATGTCAAAACGAATGGATCGCTATATCTATCTGATTTACTGGAGCAAAATATAGAAACCGAGACAATCCCTCGGACAGCTTTAAATATTTTTTTATATAACTTTTATTCATCTGGATGCGATCCATTTCTTCCTTATATTAAAGTTGATGAAGACAAGTCTGCTTCCATTAAAGGAATTGCTTTTTTAAAAAAGGATAAAGTGGTTATGTACACAGATAAAAAAGGATCTTTTTTATTAAAACTACTCATTAATCCAACTAAAAATGGTCGTTACGAAGTTCCGATACGTCAAGGTAAGCATAAAGGATTGATCGCTACTCAAAACTTATCCGGGAAAAGTTTTTGTTCTCTTTCCCAAAACGGTGACATTCCGAAAGTTAACATCCACTTAAAGTTAAACGGACTTATAAAAAATGCTCCCGACTGGCTCGATTTAGCAAAGCACGAAAATATAACTTACGTAAAAAAACATGTAGAAAAAACGCTTGAGAAGCATTTAAACGAATTAATAAAACAATTCCAAGAAAAAGAAATCGATCCGATAGGTATACAAGAAGAAATTCGTAGTCATTCAAGAAAATGGACTATAAAACAAATTCAAGAAATGTACCCTAATGTAGACGTTGCTGTTCATGTGCAAATCAATGTCGTGCAATCTGGTATCGGAGAATAGTGAGGTGCTGTAATGGCTGAACAAGATAAAACACATACTGTTTCCCCTTATTTCACATTTCTTCTATTACACTCCCTTCAAATTGGAGTAGGTGTGTTAGGATACCAAAGGATTATTGCGCAATATGCCGGTTATGATTCTTGGATTTCTCTTATTGTTGCGGGCATTGCAACTCATATCGTGCTATTTTGCATGCTTAAAATGTTAGAAAAAGATAATGATTTAATGAATATTCATACGACATGTTTCGGAAAGTGGATTGGAACATTTTTGTCCGTATGCTTTGCTGCATACCTTCTATTATTTTGCCTTACTGTCCTTCGTACATATATTGAAGTCATTCAAGTTTGGGTCTTCCCTACAATTAAACCGTGGAAATTAACTTTATTATTTTTACTTGTGACTTACTACGTAATTAAAGGTGGTTTTCGCTCTGTAACAGGAATGTGTTTTTGGGGCGTCGTAATACCGATTTTCGTCCTATTTTTCTTAGTTTTCCCAATGAAATACGCGCATGTCCGTAACATTCTCCCAATTCTAACTCATTCACCTTTAGAAATTCTAACTGCAGCGAAATCATCTGCATTAGAATTTCTTGGATTTGAAGCAATTCTTGTTTTTTATCCATTTATAAAAAAAGAAAAATCATTAAATAAATGGGCGCACGGTGGTATTGCTTTTACAACAATTCTATACGTAATACTAGCCATTGTTTCCCTTATGTACTATAGCCAAGGACAACTACATCATACAATTTGGCCAACATTAACAATGCTAAAAATCATAAAGATTCCTTTTATCCAAAGGTTTGAGTACATCATTATTTTCATGTGGTATCTTATTATTTTACCTAATCTTTGTTTAACAATTTGGTCTTCTTGTTGCATTAGTAAAAGGTCTTTTCACGTACCATTTAAAATTACACTTCCATTTTTTATTGCAGCTATATTTATTTCATCCTTATTTTTCACAAACCGTGAGAGTATCAATACATTAAATACAATACTATCTCAAGCTGGTCTGTATATTGTCTACGCTTATGTACCAATTTTATTTCTATTCCATTCACTACGATGGCGCTTCAAAAATCAGTCGAAAAAATCTTCACCCGACACACCATGATATTTGATACAATTTGGTTAATACATTTGTAAAGGGGACAAGCGAATGAAAAAGTATGTATTTTCTTTACTTGCAGTACTGAGCCTAATTCTTGTTGGATGCGGGAGTACTAGTACAAATGACAAAAAATCTTCTGAATCAAAAGAAGAGCATGACCATGCCACGCACACTCAGCAAGCTGATATTCAAGAAAAGACAAAAGGAGTCGACACACTCCCTACCTTCCTAGACAAGCTTGATCCGCAAATGAAAGATATCTACACTGTCGCTGGACAAAATGCAGAACTATTAGATTGGATTCCATGTTACTGCGGTTGCGGTGAGAGTGTAGGACATAAAAACAATAAAAACTGCTTTATTCGTGAAATTAAAAAGAATGGTGAAGTTGTTTGGGATTCCCACGCAACAACTTGTGTCAACTGCCTAGAAATCGCGGTTGAATCGGCTTCCATGAAACAAAAAGGAAAATCAACGCTCGAAATTCGTAACTATATCGACAATAAATACAAAGAAGGGTATGGCAAGCCAACACCTACGCCAATGCCAAAAGCATAAAAACGAGGAAATCCCTCGTTTTTCTCTTTTCATTCACCTTTTTTCTTAACAAATTCTTTCAAGTGTATTTCTCCTTACTTGTCACACACTATATATAACTCCTCGGTAAGGAGGGTACACAGTGCAAACATATAACGACTATGATAAAGCTCTCTATTACACGTATTGCTGTAATTGGGATAAATTACTCGTTCTCATGGTTCAAACGAACGATCAATTATTTTCTAAGCGTATTGAGCATTTTTTACACGCTTATCAATACAGTAAAGAACTACCAGAAGTTGATAAACAATTGCAGCTCCTATTTCAATATATTGACCACGCATCCCAAAAGTCACATGTAGAAGAAGTAGAGCAAATTCAAATGTAAAATATAGCGCTATTCTCTTTATGAGAATAGCGCTTTTTTAAAATGTTTATATCAATAAAAGTTTCTCCTTATAAAACTTTTATTGATAAACATATTTTTTCTTTCTTTTCCCTACCACTTCATACTATAATTTAGTATGTAACTATTATAAGTGAGGTATAAAATATGGGACGAGAAAAAAAGCAAGAATATG
This sequence comes from Bacillus sp. P4_E1, assembly GCF_056401715.1. Lineage (NCBI taxonomy): Bacteria > Bacillati > Bacillota > Bacilli > Caryophanales > Bacillaceae > Bacillus > Bacillus sp. P4_E1. The sequence goes on along the minus strand of NZ_JBFUIV010000003.1, from coordinate 32,616 downwards.
CTTTACTTACTGCATGGGGAGCTTCGTTTATTGCTACATTAGGAAGTCTATACTTTTCCGAAATTATGAAATTTGAGCCTTGTGTCCTTTGTTGGTATCAACGTATTTTTATGTATCCATTTGTTTTATGGCTCGGTATCGCTGTAGTAAAGAAAGACTATCGCATTGCAAGTTATTCTTTACCAATCGCAAGTATTGGTGCTTGTATTTCTTTATATCACTATGCAATTCAAAAAATCGCAGCATTTTCAGCTGCTGGGGCAGCTTGCGGCCGCGTACCTTGTACGGGAGAATACATAAACTGGTTCGGCTTTGTGACAATCCCGTTTTTAGCACTTATCGGCTTTATCACAATCGCTATTTGCAGCTTTATTGTAATTAAAAACAAATAAGGAGATGAAAGAATGAAAAAAATGCTTATATTTGGTGGTATTATTATCGCCTTGTTTGCAGCAATTTTCGCTGTAACACAAATGGAAGAAAAAAATGCTTCAACAAGCCAAAAAATTGATAATGCTACTAGTCAAACAGATGGTTCTGACTACTACACAAATAAAATCTCTCTTTCAGATCTCCAAAAGAATTTAAAAGAGAAAAAAGAAGAAACAGTATACTTTTATCAAACATCTTGCGTTCATTGCCAAAAATTATCTCCTATCGTAGTACCAATGGCTAAAGACTTGAATGTTGATATGAAAGTTATGGATATTGAAAAATTAGATGCTCCTTGGGATGAATATAAAATTAAAGGAACTCCAACAATCATTCATTTTAAAGATGGTAAAGAAGTGAGCCGTATTAGCGGCGAACAACCGGAGGACAAATTAAAAGAGTGGCTTGAGCAAACGAAAAAATAATAAGAAAAGGAAACTCCTTCTATACATGAAATGGGCGTAAAATCCCACACTAATGTATGAGGAGGGGGTTTTATGCCAGAAGTGAAATGCTCTGTTTCCAATTGCTCATTTTGGGGACAAGGTAACCTTTGTCAAGCAAGTGCAATCGTTGTTCAACCTGATGCACAAGAAGCAGGTCAAATTGAAAACAGTTCATATACAAACGCTACTTTAACAAACGAGACGCTTGAAAGTTCTGTAACAACGAGTGTAGAAACGTGTTGTCATACATTTAAACCGAAATATTAAACGTAAAAGCATACGATTAGTCGTATGCTTTTTTACATTCCTCTCCAAACATCATGCATCATAAAAAAGTACAAAATAACGAGAAGGACCGTCCCGCATAAAGTAATGCGCCGATATACACTCTTCTCCCCTTCCCTCGCTTTAACAAATGCCCAAATAAATCCAACGAACAATATTAAATCAATATATGGAACATAAAAGGAGAAGACGAGTAACGCATATAAATACACGATAAATAAACAAGTCGTGATTAAGAAAATTTTAAATGCAAATTCACTTTTCATAATGTGACCGCCCCCCAGTCTGTACTGTATTATATTCAGCAAAACATAATAGTTGCTGTTTCAATTTTTTTATCTCACTATTTACAGGCGCGCGATTGGTATGAAATCATTAAAACCAACTAAACTTCATCACAAATAAGCTACCGCCTATACACGGTAGCTATTATGGAACATTATATTTCCTTTTATATATGTTACTTAAAATCGAATAAGGTAATTGCTCATAACGAATTTTTTCTCCCGTTACATCTACAATATACAAATTGTTTCCTATATAATAGGTTCCATCTTTTCGTTTTGAATACACTGTATATTTTTCATTTGGCAATACCGTTTTTACTTTCGTCAATTGTCCATTTGGTTCTTGCCAATATATATTTACACGATCTACTAACGTAAGCATTCCAATTTGTTCTTCTTCTACTTTACGACCATTCCAACTCACAACCCGATAACCAAGCTTATACGCTTCATATTCGGGACTCGTATGAAAACGAGAAATAATTACTTTCGTCTGTAATTGTACCCGGTCGTATAACCATTGTATGTCCCGATCGTGCATGCGAATACAACCATTCGACTCCCTGCTTCCAATCGTCCATTCCCGATTTGTTCCATGAATTGCATATTCCTTTTTATCTAGACCTAACCACCTCGTACCGAGAGGGTTATTCGGAGCACCCCCAGCTATTTTTTTACGATGGTATTCTTTATTTTTATATTTAGTTATAATACAAAAATTACCCTCAGGCGTCGGGGTCCTGTCTTTTCCTGTCGTTATCGGAAATGTCTTAGTATAGTTTCCATCTTCAAAAAAAGACAGCTGATTCGTCGTAAGGTTAACTAATATTAAATGATCTGTATTAGCAAAAACGCTAGCTGGCAGGCAGAAAAATAGGATTACGATAAACCATACTTTCTTCATCTAAATCCTCCCTAGCACTAACATCATAATAAAGTGAAACTTTACTCGTTGGGGGATTTTGTCCATCCCCACTGAGAATTAGCCTTCACCAATCGAGCATTTACGGACATTTATCTCCCACCTAACTTCCTTGTATTCACCGAATTGTTAGGTAGGAATCTTACTGCCCGCAAATAGCGGGATAAAGTGAAACTTTAATCAGTGGGGGTTTTGTTCATCCCCCACTGATTATTAGCCTTCACCAATCGGGCATTTACGGGCAGTTAATCTCCCACCTAACTTCTGTGCTCCACCTGAATTTTGAGGTGGAATTTTACTGCCCGCAAATAGCGGGATAAATACAATTAACTTTACTTTGCTCTTATAAATGAAAACTATCCATTCACAATTACTCCACCATTTACATGCATCATCTGTCCCGTTACATATGCCGAATCACTAGACGCTAAATATACATATGCAGGTGCTAATTCATACGGCTGACCAGGCCTTTGCATAGGAACATTACTCCCAAACTGTGATACTTTTTTCTCATCAAAACTGGATGGAATAAGCGGTGTCCAAATTGGGCCTGGTGCAACACCATTTACACGAATTCCCTTTTGTACTAACGACTGAGATAGCGATCTTGTAAAAGCGACAATCGCTCCTTTCGTTGCAGAATAATCAATCAACGTTTCATTTCCTTCATACGCAACGATAGATGCCGTGTTTATAATTACATCCCCTTGCTTTAAATGAGAGAGGGCTGCTTTTGTAACATGAAAATAAGAAAAAATATTAATACGGAACGTTTTTTCTAACTGTTCCGCTGTAATATACTCTAGCCCTTGCTGCGGATATTGCTGTGCGACGTTATTCACAAGAACATTTAAACTCCCCAGCTGCCGGGCGGTCTCTTCTACAATCTCTTTACAATGTTGTTCATTACTCAAATCTCCCGGCAATAATACACAATTCACGCCTTCTTTTTCCACAAGTTGTTTCGTCTCAGTTGCATCTTCATCCTCATCTAAATAAGCAATCGCAATATTTGCACCCTCTTTTGCAAAAGCGATAGAAACAGCTCTTCCAATCCCGCTATCTCCTCCTGTAATTAATACATTCTTTCCTTTTAACTTTTCACTTCCTTTATAATTTGGATCTTCAAACTTTGGAAGAGGATTCATGAACGATTCAATACCAGGTTGCTTATTTTGATGTTGTGCTGGCATTGTTAAAAAGTTTTTTTGCTGCGGCATAACTTCCTTCAACTCCTTTCCCCTTATAATGCGCACAATAAAAAAAACTACTTACACATTAAAGAACCGCAATTCACACACAGTTTTACGATTAATATTCGAATTTACGACATAAAATATGAGTTGTTCTAAAGTTTTTATGCAAAACTATTGCAAAATAGTTAAAAAACGAATATTATATATAACTGTTGTGAAAATTATTCGTAAAAAGAAAGGATGTTTATATGTTTAACCTTTCAAAACATAAAACTTCTATTAAAACTGAAATTATGGCAGGTATTATTACCTTTTTAACAATGGCATATATCATTGTCGTAAACCCTGTCATCCTTGGGGATGCAGGTGTTCCGTTTGAACAAGCATTTACAGCTACAATTATCGCTGCTGTTGTCGGAACATTATTTATGGCGATCTTTACTAATTTACCAATCGCAATTGCACCAGGTATGGGATTAAATGCTTACTTCTCTTATTCTGTTGTAAAAGCTCATGAAGGCATGACTTTCGCGATTGCATTCTCTGCTGTATTCGTAGCAGGTATGATTTTAATTTTGTTATCATTCACATCTTTCCGTACGAAATTAATGGAAGTAATTCCTGAGAACTTAAAACATGCACTTACTGCTGGTATCGGTCTTTTTATTGCCTTTATCGGTTTGCGCTTAACGGGAATTGTTACAAAAAATGATGCAAACTTAGTTGGGCTTGGCGATCTTCACTCTGCTCCAGTTCTACTAGCATTAGCTGGTCTTGGAATTACAATTATCCTTATGTCTTTAAATATAAACGGGGCACTATTTATCGGAATGTTATTAACTGGTATTATTGCTTACTTCACAGGTCAATTAACATTCTCAAGCGGCGTTACATCAATGCCTGGATTACCAGAAGGAATTATCGTTTCAAATCCAATTACTGCTGTATCTGATGTAATTAACTACGGATTATACGGCGTTGTGTTCTCATTCTTCCTTGTTACACTATTTGATACAACAGGTACACTACTTGGCGTTGCACAACAAGGTGGATTTATGAAAGATGGAAAGCTTCCAAAAGCAGGACGAGCTCTTCTATCTGACTCATTCTCAGCAACAATTGGAGCTATGTTCGGAACAACACCATCAACAGCTTACATTGAATCATCTGCTGGTGTTGCAGCTGGTGGTCGTACAGGTTTAACAACTGTTACAGTAGCTGTTCTATTTGCATTAGCAGCATTCTTCGGACCGTTAGTGAGCGCTGTTTCTGGCGTTTCAGCTATTACAGCACCATCACTAATTATCGTTGGTAGTCTTATGATGGGCTCAGTTCGCCACATCGATTGGGATACATTCGATGAAGCATTCCCAGCATTTTTAGTAATCTTAAGCATGCCACTTACATCAAGTATCTCAACAGGTATTGCACTTGGATTTATTTCATACCCACTTATGAAAGTGGCAAAAGGACAATTCCGTGCTGTTCACCCACTTGTGTATTTATTCGGGATCTTGTTCGCTTATCAATTAGTTTTCTTACCACATTAAAATCCCTCATAAAGAGGGATTTTTTATTTACAAAAAAACATTTGACAACAGCATACACTTATGGAATAATTCGAAATAGTTGAATATTCGATGTCTTATCAAGAGCAGGTGGAGGGATGAGCCCTACGAAGCCCGGCAACCGACCCATTTATGGGCACGGTGCTAATTCTTACAACACATTGTGTTGAAAGATAAGAGTAATATGATAAGACGTCTTTTCTATATGAAAAGACGTTTTTATTTTCACTCCCTCCTCTCTTTTCTTAATTTAGGAGGGATTTTTTTATGAAAAAATTATGTTCCACCGTACTCATTATTCTCTTACTCGCATTAACAGCTTGCACAAATGAACAAGATGCTATCTCTTCACAAAAGCAACAAACGGTGAAGAAAGAAACTACTACAGCAGCAAATCATTTACAAACAGAAATTCCAAGCCAAGTAAAAAAGCCATTAAAAATCGCATTAATTATGCAAATGTCCATCGGAACTTTTTCCTCTCAATATATTGAGGGTGTCAAAAAACAAGTCGAGCTATTCGGCGGCAGTGTGCAAGTCTACAATTCTGATAATGATTTAGCAAAAATGGCAACAAATCTAGATACTGCTATTAATTCAAAAGTTGATGGTATTTTAATTGATCACGGTCGCTCTGAAGCACTAAAACCCGGAGTAGAAAAAGCATTACAAGCGAATATTCCTGTAGTTGCATTTGATAACGACCTACGCTTACCAGGCGTAACGATTATTGATCAAGATGACTATAGTCTTGCATGGAAATCATTAAAAACGTTAGCGGAAGATTTGAATGGACAAGGGAATATCGCCGTCGTATGGGTTGGCGGATTTGCCCCAATGGAACGTCGCAATATTATCATTGATGCTTTTTATAAACGTTATCCAAATATAAAAGAAGTTGCACGCTTTGGTACCGCTAGTAATAACACACCACTTGATACGCAAACACAAGTAGAGGCTTTACTAAAAAAATATCCGAAAAAAGGTGATTTACAAGCTATTTTCGCTTCGTGGGATGAGTTTGCTAAGGGGGCCGTCAAAGCACTCGAACAAGCTGGTCGTACAGATATAAAAGTATACAGCATTGACTTAAGTAATGAAGATTTACAACTCATGCAAAAAGAAAATTCACCTTGGACTGCTACGGCTGCAACCGATCCAGCTGAAGTCGGTAAAGTTCAAGTGCGTTTCTTATACAAGAAAATCGCTGGTGAACAAACGCCAGATATTTATTCACTAGAACCTTACTTAGTAAAGAAAAATAGTTTGCCACAAGAAAATATAACGATGGATCAATTATCAAAACATATAAACGGTTGGGGAGACTCGAAAGATGCATATTCACCTTGGATGAAAAAATTAGAGAAGGAGAAAAAATGATGACATTCTCTCTTCAAAACATTACACATTCTTATCACATCTCTACCCCTGTACTAGAAAATGTTTCTATTAACATACAAAAAGGAAAAGTTCACGCTTTACTAGGAATGAATGGTGCAGGAAAAAGTACTTTACTAAAAATAGCAACTGGTGAAATTCAACCAGTTGCTGGGAATATAAAAATTGATAATCAGTCTATTTCCTTTACTTCACCACGCGATGCAAAAAAGCATGGTATTTCTTTCGTAACACAAGAAGTGGATCACGGACTTATTCCTGGATTATCTGTATTAGAAAATGTACTAATCGATCATTTAGCAATGCAAAATAAAGTACTATTTTCAAAGTCAAAATTAGTCTCACTCGCTAAACAACATTTGCAAACTGTACAGGCTGATTTAAATGTTTCGGAAGATGTTTCAAACTGCTCATTACATGAAAAACAATTACTTCTTATCGCAAGAGCTTTATCCAACAATACAAATTATCTTTTATTAGATGAGCCTACTTCTTCTCTTGGACCGAAAGAAGTAGAAACCTTCGGGCAACTATTAAAAGATTTAACATTGAAAGGAATTGGCATCATCTTAATTTCTCATCGTTTATCAGAGATTCGAAATTTCGCGGATGATGTAACCGTATTACATAACGGTAAAGTTGCAATTTCTGAAGCGATTACAAAGGTTACAGATCAACAAATTGTGGAAGCGATGACTGGAAAACAACTTACACTTCCTATTAATACAGCGCCAAAACGAGGGAACGAAGAATTATTTAAAGTACAAGAACTTCCATTACACAAAGACCATTCTCCCCTTTCTCTCACCGTACGGAAAGGTGAAACTGTTGTGATATACGGATTAATTGGCAGTGGCAAAACAACACTTGCTGAAACGTTATTTGGTACTCGTCATACTTATCACGCAGAAATAGATGGTCAAACAATAACAATTAAAACACCGCGAGATGCGATTAAAGCAAAGATCGCACTTGTACCAGAGGAAAGAAGAAAACAAGGCGTATTTCTTTCGGAAGATATTATAAGCCACACTAATTTACACCAATCAGGTTGGAGACGAAAGCAAACCGAAGTAAATAATGCTACTACAGCAATTTCTTCTTTCAGCATTTCACCCAATGACCCAAAAGCATTTATTCATTCACTTAGCGGTGGAAACCAGCAAAAAGTCTCCATTGCAAAGTGGCATGGATTCAAACCGAATCTATTTCTTTTGGACGAGCCAACTAAAGGTGTAGACATAGCTGCAAAACAAGACATTTTTCAATTCATTCGTAACATTACTGAAAACGGAAGTTCCGTAATTTACTTCACAGGAGAACAAGATGAAGCACTACATATCGCTGATCGCATTCTTATACTCGCAAACGGAGAATTTGTAGGTGAATACTTACCAGACGAACTATCTCCTGAACAGCTTTTACATTTATCTGAAGGGAGTTATTCCATTGAATCTCGTTCATAAAACAAAAACTAAGAAACTATATTTACCTACTCATCTTTTTTATCAATTTAGTACGATTGCTATCATTATAGGTGTTACAATTTTCTTCTCTATCGTCAACGATTCTTTTTTAACATACAACAATATTAGTGATATTTTACGTTCCATTTCTATCGTAACGTTACTTGCAATTGGTGTTACCTTTACATTAATTGTAGATGGATTTGATTTATCAGTCGGCTCTACCGCTAGTTTAGCAACCATTGCCGCTGCTTCCTGTCTCATTTTATATCGACAAGAACTATTAGTCACACTCCTTGTTCCTATTCTTTGTGGGCTATTAGTTGGATTATTAAATGCACTACTCGTTATCCGAATTAAACTACCAGATTTACTAGCTACATTAAGTATCATGTATATCGTGAATGGACTACATTTAACATTTTCAAAAGGATCTTCTATTTATGAAGGAATGTCTGGTGCCAAAGGACATTTTATTCCATCCTTTTTATTTATCGGTCAAGGTTCTGTGTTAGGAATTCCAGTCCCTGTCATTATCATGCTTATCGTCGTTTTAATTGCATATGTATTTTTAGAAAAAACAACGTACGGTCGTTTCTTTTATATGACAGGTGGGAATCGAGAAGCTGCTAGACTAGCTGGTATTCCTACTGATCGTTACCGTGTATATGCTTATATGATTAGCGGTTTACTTGCCTCTATTGGCGGTATTATTCTATGTAGCCGCGTTGGAACAGGACAAGTTTCAGCTGGCGCCCCATTATTAATGGATGCAGTTGCAGCTGCCTATATCGGTTATGCAATGTTCGGTGCTAAGAAACCAAATGTCATCGGAACATTTCTTGGTTCCGTATTAATTGGAATCATATTAAACGGCCTTACAATGATGAACGTTCCTTATTATGCGCAAGATATCATTAAAGGCAGTATTTTAATTGCAGCTTTAGCCTTTTCATTTATTAAAAAGAAGCGTAAATAAAAAAGTAGCGCATCGAATTCCGATGCGCTACTTTCCTTTTGCAACAATCACACGAACTACTTTCAACGCAAAAAGCAAAAGACCGTTCGCTATTGCTGTAACACCTAAGAAGATTGCTATCATAAGCTCTCCCATTCCGTTATTAAATATAAAAATAATAGAAGAAATGAAAGCCAAAATAAACAATATGAACGCTGGTATATATTTAATAAAAGGCTTCTCAAATGATCTTTTAGAAAGAAGAAATGTAATTAACAATGTCATAATAAAAACAAAATATATCGCAAATAAAAAAGTCATATGAAAGCCTCCTCTACGACCAAATTACTTAAAAGAGGTTAGAAACCTTTAATATTTCTCATTTACCTGCAATTCTTTACTATACTTTTGAATGAACACTGATGAAATAACCATTACCATGCCTATACTAAAACCAATAAGCTGATCTAATAACATTTCATCATGAATGAACCAGCGCAGTAGAAATACGCCACCAAAAATAAGCAACATTGTAAATCCAGTATGTCTAAGCCCTTTATATACATTTTCCATATGTATCACCTCTCTACATACTTTTATCCATATTATACCACAATCCCAAAATGTATATAACCAACATTCGATATTGAAACCAATAATAAAAAAGGCTGCAGAGAACTCCTTCTCCACAGCCTAATTATTATTTTTGCAAAAACGCCTGTAAATCTGCAAATTGTCTCTTTGCATCTTCATAGCCTTGCTCATATAAACTTTGTAATTTAGCCGTATCCTTTTCCATACGATCTACTTGAAGCGGCACTTCTGGGCGAATAACAAATAAATTACCAGCTTGCTCTTCTTTTTCAATGTAGTGAAGTGTTTCATTATACACTTCATAACGATTCAGCATCGTATTTACAAGGTTTGGATACTTTTTATAAGCCTTTGCTGCAATCCAACCAAATTTTGATTTTTTCTTCGCGTAACCATGATTTCTCGTCAAAATAACGACTGATTTTTTAAATCCATCTTCCTGTGCTTTACGAACTGGAATCGGATCTGAAATCCCGCCATCTAACAATTGCTTACCTCGGTAGTTTACTGCCGGTGCAATGAAAGGTAATGAACTAGATGCTTGCAATAAATTTAGTGCATCATCATTCGTTCCCTCTTTTTCAAAATAAACAGACTGTCCTGTTTCACAATCAGTTGTTCCTACAAGGAAACGCTCTGGACTATTAAAGTATGTTTCAAAATCAAACGGTACATACTTTTCTGGAATTTCATGAAAAATGAATTCCATATCAAATAGCTGACGTTTTTTCCACAAGTTTTTATACGATAAATACTGCGGATGTGATGCATAATCAATATTTACTGTTTTATTTCTATTTCTTTGTCTGGAAAGATACGACGCTGCATGACAAGCACCAGCTGATACACCAATTACATATGGAAAATATAAATCTTGTTCCATAAAATATTCTAATATCCCGCCCGTATATACACCACGCATACCTCCGCCTTCTAATACTAAACCCGTATTTTCAAGCATGTTATTCTCTCCTCTTTATATATATTGACTCTTTAATTATTCACTATGTTAAGTATCTTTTTCTATTATATATGAGTTCTTTCAGAAATTATATTGAAAAGGCTTGAAATGGAGGGGTTTTTTCTTCCAATTATATTTCCAAATGACCAGAGACATCCTTTATAAACCTTTGAATAAAATCTTGCTCTTCTTTCGTATATCCATCTAAAAGTAACAGCCACTTTTCTTCAGCTTGTTTATGCAATTTTTCATGAGCTTTATATATTTCATTTCCTCTTTCCGTTAAGCGGAAGAAAATTTCTTTTTGATTATCTAACATTTGCATTTTCTCAACGAATTGCTTTTGAAACAACTTTGTACAAATTTTAGAGATTGCGCCTTTCGTCATTCCCATTTCTGTTGCAATAGCAGTTACATTCATCAGACCATTTTTTCCGATACACTCGATAACATGTAACTCAGATAAAGACATACCGCTTACACCTGTCTCACGAAGAAACTTATCATTATTTCCTTTCAACTGCTCTTCTTTTTTATGAAAAAGTGTACGAATATCCGAAAGTATTTCCATTTGTTTCGCTGTACGTTCCAATCCGTCCGCCTCCTAAGTTTCCAAAGAAACAATTTAACTATATACCATTTTAAAATCATTTCCCCATCTTTACAAGTGAGAAAATCATGTTAAAATGAATTTAGTTTCCAAGGAAACTAAATAACAAGGAGGTTAGCATTATGGAAAAAACCAAACTGAATTTCATTTTATATGTTGTCTGTACGAGTGCCTTACTCGGTTCCTTCTCTCAAAATATTTACACACCGATCTTACCGATGATTCAAAATTCGTTTCATACTTCTCTTTATCTTGTAAATTTAACAGTTTCACTTTTCACATTCGTTCTTGCGGTTATGCAGCTCATATACGGACCTTTAATTGATACAAAGGGAAGAAAATCTGTCCTTATCCCTAGTTTAATCATTAGTACAATCGGCTCAATTGGTTGTGCTTTCTCACCAAATATTTACTTATTTCTATTTTTTAGAGCTGTTCAAGCTATAGGAATAGCGGCTATACCTGTAGTTGCAGCAACGATTATCGGTGATTTATTTGAAGGAAAAGAACGCGGAGAAGCGATGAGCCTTTATCAAATGTTACTTGCTCTCGCACCTGCAATCGGTCCTCTCATAGGTGGCTATCTCGGCAGTATAAATGGCCACTTATCTGTATTTCTTTTTTTATCTACAATTGGCATCATCTTATTAATTATAAACATTTCACTACTTCCAGAAACAAAACCAAATGTAATTGAGAAACCTAAAGCAAAAAAGAATTACTGGCTTATCTTAAAAAATAAAACTGGATTTTCCATTACACTTATTGGCTTTATTCAATTTTGTATATATTTCTGTTTCCTCGTTTTTTTACCTAGCATATTAACAAATATATTTCATCTAAGCGCAAGCGAAGTTGGTCTTATGTTTGTACCGATGTCCCTTTCTCTTATGTTAGGAAGCTATTGCTACAAATTTTTGCAAAAACATTTCACAACAAAGCAGGCTTTATTCATCACTAGTTTCTTCAACATTATATGTGTCACTTTATTCTCTTTCACATATAGCATCAATATCCCATCCGTAATTATCGTTACCTCTTTATACGGTTTTAGTATGGGACTTTCTATGCCGACTCACACTACTTTATTAACGGAAGAATTCGTACAAGAACGCGCAACTGCCATCGGTATGTACAACTTCATTCGCTATCTTGGTATGGGTACAGGGCCTATTGTAGGTGGGTTTCTTTTATTTAATCAAAATTACTTTTGGATTTTCTTCCTAGGGGCAATTATATTTCTACTTATAGTTTTACACGCAATGAAAATGCTACATTCCCATGCTGCACAAAGAGCTTAAGAGACCTATAGATGGTCTCTTAAGCTCTTTGATCAGCAACGATATGAATATCAATATACTTCGTTTGTCTCATAATTTCATTTACAATAGAACCTTTTCGTATTTCTTCCCACCGTGTTCTCGCCGATTGCCCGAGTAAAACTTGTGTCACCTGTAGTCTTTTTGCAACTTCAATAATAACATCAGCGGGCTTTCTTCCCTTTGCTTCTTCTAATACAAAGCTCGCATCAAATTGATTCGTTAGCGATTTCCATTCTTCAATCGTTTGCTTTTTGCCTGCTGAAATAGAATCTATATTTTCTCTTTCAACGTTTAACACATACAATTCAGCATTTAGCCGATCAGCCATGCGCCAACCTCTCCGTATTAATTTCTCTGCTGTTGAACTGTATTGTACACAAACGAGAATTTTTTCTTTCACACCTATCGGTTCTATTACTGTTTGGCTAATTTTCTCATCCATATCATCTGCAACTTCTCGAAGTGATAACTCTCTTAATGCCCCTAAATTATTTATCGTAAAGAAGTTTTGTAAGCTTTGCTCTATTTTTTCTTCCTTATATATCTTTCCATCTATTAATCTCTTCCGGAGTACCTCAGGTGTTGCATCAACAAGCTGAATTTCATTTGCTTTTTGTAAAATAAAGTCTGGAATACGCTCTCGTACTTTGACATTCGTAATTTGAGCTACAATATCATGAACGCTTTCTAAATGTTGAATATTAAACGCTGATAATACAGATATACCGGCATCTAACAATTCCTGCACATCCATGTAACGTTTCTTATTTTTCGACCCGGGAATATTACTATGCGCAAGTTCATCCACAACAACAATTTGTGGTGCCCGCTTTATAATTCCTTCTACATCAAGTTCATAAAATACTTTCCCTTTATAATCTATTTCTTTTAAAGAAACTTTTTCTAAATCAGCAATTGCTTCTTCCGTCTCTTTTCTACCGTGTGTTTCAATTAAACCAACTACAATATCAATACCGTCTTTTTTCATCTCTCTTGCATCAAATAGCATTTTATAACTTTTCCCAACTCCAGGTGCAGCCCCTACGTATAGCTTTAGCTTTCCGCGATTTTGCTGCCGAATATATTCTAAATACTCTTCTGGCGTTCGCCTTTGAAACGTCGGTTTATAGTCATCCGCATACAAAACACTCACAACCTTTCTTTCGAAACAACGCTACCTCAATCCATTAGATTGAGGTAGCACTGTTACTATTTCATTAATTTCTGCAATTCTAAATTTAGCTTTAAGACGTTTACACGATCCTCTCCAAATAAACCAAGTGCAGCTCCTTCTGTTTGATCCTTAATCAATTGATCTAGCTTTTCTTTCGGAATATTCGTTAATTTTGAGATGCGATCTACCTGTACGGAAGCCGCCTTCGGACTAATGTCAGGATCAAGCCCTGAACCTGAATTCGTCACTAAATCTATCGGTACTTCTGTAACTGGAACGGCCCGGTTTTGTTTCTTCCAGTCATCAATACTTTTCTCAACTCGTTTTGCTAAATCTGGATTAGACGGTGCATAGTTATTTGAACCAGATGCTTCTGCTTTATATTCTATACTAGAGACACGTCCATGAAAATAACGTGGATCTGTGAAATTTTGACCGATTAATTTTGAACCAACTACTTCATCTTTATCATTATATATAAGACTTCCATCCGCATTATCCTTCATTACCGCTTGCGCAATACCAGTTACAATAAGCGGGTATACGAGGCCGCACAAAACTAGAAATGTAAAAGTAATACGAATAATTGGTGAAAGTATACTTTGTTTTTTCGCCATCTTTTTTTCCCCTCTTCCTTATATGAACAAGCCGACAATCATATCAATTACTTTAATTCCAATGAATGGAACGATAACTCCACCAAGCCCATAAATGAGTAAGTTTCGGCTAAGTAGTGCATTCGAACTCATCGGTTTATATGCGATACCTTTCATCGCTAGAGGAATAAGTAACGGAATAATAACCGCATTAAATATTAATGCTGATAAGATTGCTGAAAGCGGTGATGTTAATTTCATAATGTTTAATGCTTCCATTTGCGGAATCGCAAGTGTAAACATTGCTGGAATGATTGCAAAGTATTTTGCAATATCGTTCGCAATACTAAACGTCGTTAACGCACCACGTGTCATTAACAATTGCTTACCGATTCCTACAACCTCAATAATTTTCGTTGGATTCGAATCTAAATCAATCATATTTGCTGCTTCTTTCGCAGCTGTCGTCCCACTATTCATTGCTAATCCAACGTCAGCCTGTGCTAATGCCGGAGCATCATTTGTACCATCACCTGTCATCGCTACAAGTTTCCCTTTATCTTGCTCTGCTTTAATAACTGCAATTTTATCTTCTGGTTTACACTCAGCAACGAATTCATCTACCCCTGCTTCTTTTGCAATTGTTGCTGCTGTTAATGGGTTATCCCCTGTACACATAACCGTTTTAATCCCCATTTGGCGCAATTGTTCAAAACGCTCACGCATACCAGGTTTTACTGTATCCTTTAAATAAATTAAACCGTAAATACGATCATCCACTGCAACTAAAAGTGGTGTTCCGCCTTCTTTTGAAATTAAATCTGCTTTTTGATTCACATCTTTCGGAATCGTTCCGCCTTGTGATTGAACCCATTCAATAACGGCACCGACAGCACCTTTTCTCACTTTCGTTCCATCCTGTAAATCAACACCGCTCATTCTTGTTTCTGCTTTAAATGGAACAAATTCACCTTGTTCTGCAATTTCTCTATTATATGATATAGATTTCGTTTGTACATATTCTATAACAGATCGACCTTCTGGTGTTTCATCTAAAACTGAGCTAATCGCAGCCCATTTTCCTACTTGCTCAATCGTTTCATTTCCTACTGGTAGCAGTGTATGTGCCATCCGGTTCCCGAAAGTAATCGTACCTGTTTTATCTAAAATAATTGTATTAATATCACCCGCAGCTTCTACTGCTTTCCCTGACATCGCTAATACATTAAACTTTGTTACGCGGTCCATCCCAGCAATACCAATTGCTGATAATAACCCACCAATTGTCGTTGGAATTAAACAAACTAACAATGCTACAAGTACAGCTGTATCAATTTGAAACCCTAAATAGTTTGTAAAAATCGGCAACGTCACAACGACGATTAAGAAAATTAGAGTTAAACTCGTTAATACTGTATTTAAGGCAATTTCATTCGGCGTTTTTTGACGCGCAGCTCCTTCTACTAAAGAAATCATTTTATCAATAAATGATTCGCCAGGATTACTCGTAATTACAATCGTAATCTCATCACTTACGACCATCGTACCGCCTGTCACTGAACAAAAATCGCCACCCGCCTCTTTTATTACAGGAGCTGATTCCCCTGTAATTGCAGATTCATCGACAGACGCTAAACCTTTAATCACTTCACCATCATTTGGAATCATTTCTCCTTGTTTTACAATAACAACGTCACCTTTTCTCAGATCAGTTGCTGAAACTTGAACAATATCTCCATTTTCTTTTACAACATTTGCAAACACATCTTTCTTCGATTGTTTTAAAGAATCGGCTTGCGCTTTACCACGCCCTTCAGCTAAAGCTTCTGCAAAGTTAGCAAATAAAACTGTAAATAATAGAATGAGAGAAACTGTTATATTAAACCACCCTGGTACACTACTAGAACTACTTGGAAGAAAGGATAAAATTAACGTAATGATAAATCCAATTTCCACAACGAACATAATCGGATTCTTTATCATTACTTTCGGATTCAATTTCGCAAAGGATTGTTTCATTGCATGTGTCACGATATCACGATCCATCGTTTTTGCTTGTCTAACCTCATCTTCTACAGCATGTATTTGTGATTCATTTACTCTTTTTTCTTTTACTACTACCGGTCTCATCATTTACCCTCCATTACTTCAATGTAAGAAATTCTGCAATTGGGCCAAGTACTAACATCGGGAAGAATGTTAACGCACCAACAATTACAATTGTTCCGATAAAGATCCCTCCAAATAAACCATTATCCGTACGGAATGTCCCGACTGTTTCTGGTACTACCGTCTTCTCTTTCAGTGAAGCTGCAACAGCTAGCATCGTAATTAAACTGAAATAGCGTCCTAAAAACATAACTAAACCAGTCGTAATATTCCAAAACGGTGTATTGTCTGCTAAACCTTCAAATCCAGATCCGTTATTCGCAGCTGACGATGTGTACTCATATACAACTTGCGTTAAACCGTGGAAACCTGAATGAGAAATTGCATCCGTTCCTAAGCTTGTTGAAAGAGCTAATGCTGAAAACCCTAAAATAAGCAATGGATGAAATAAAATCGTTACCGCAATCAATTTCATTTCCTTACCTTCAATTTTCTTACCTAAAAACTCCGGTGTCCGTCCAACCATTAACCCAGATATAAAGACTGCAATAATTGCATACATAATAATGTTCACAAAACCTGCTCCAACACCGCCGTATACTGTATTTAACATCATATTTACGAGTGGAACTAGACCACCAATTGGTGTTAACGTATCATGCATCGTATTAACGGCCCCTGTTTCAGCAGCTGTCGTTACTGTTGCGTATAGTGAAGAAAATACTGTTCCAAATCGCACTTCTTTTCCTTCTGTACTTCCTTGTACATGTTCGATACCCATTCCATTTAATGCCGGATTACCATTTAATTCAGATGTAGTAATCGTTATAAATCCGAGTAAAAACACCATGAATAGTGAAACGAAAAGGATACGACCTTGTTTTTTATTTCCTACCATTCGTCCGTACGTAAATGGAAGTGCTGTTGGCAATAACATCATAAGCATCATTTGCAAAATATTACTCATTTGCCCTGGATTTTCGAAAGGATGTGTAGAGTTTGCTCCGAAAAATCCACCGCCGTTATTTCCGAGTTCCTTAATGGACACGAATGATGCAACAGGCCCACGTAATATACTTTGCTTTGCCCCATCGATTGTTTGTGCTGTAACTGCCCCGTCTAACGTTTGTGGTACACCAAGTGCGACAAAGATTAGCGCTGCAACAAACGCAATAGGAAGAAATACTCTCGTTAAAGCTCTCGTAAAATCAACGAAAAAGTTACCAAGTTCTTTTCCAGCGAGTCCTCTTATAAATGCCATAACGAGCGCTAACGTCGTTGCTGGTGCTGCAAACATTAAAAATGTAATCCCGATTAATTGTGATAAATAAGACAAACCATTTTCACCGCTATAATGCTGTAAATTTGTATCAGCCATAAAACTAATTGCTGTATTAAAAGCAAGCGTAGGCTCCATTCCCTCGATATGCGCTGGATTTAGCGGCAGCACACCTTGTAATCTGAAAATGAAATATACAACAACAATCATAAATCCGTTGAGTAAAACGAGTGATAATGCGTACTGTTTCCACGTTTGATTGTATTCTTTTACACCCGTAATTTTAAAAATAAGTTTTTCAAAAGGCCCGAATACTTTATCTAGCGTTTTGCTACCTTGAAAAGCTTTTTCTAAATAAATCCCCGTTGGCTTTGCTACTAGAATAAACAAGAGCATTGTAATAACGACTGCAACCCAAATCATAATGAATGATTCCCCCTAATTAAAACTTTTCTGGATTTAATAATGCGTACACTAAGTACACCGTAATCGCTGCAACAATAACCGATAAGACAATCATCATGATTGCTTCCCTTCTTTCACAACTTTATCTGACCAACTTGCAAGACTTGCCATCGATGCGACTAACCCAACAAAAATACCGATCATTACAACATCTAACATAACTACCCCTCGCTTTTTGTTAAAATTTACCATCTAGTTATCAAAAAAAGAACACTAAGCTCTACTTAGTGTTCGAAACGAACAACACAAAGTAAACCTCCTCTCTAAACGCTTACGAGGTTAGCTGTCGGATTCGGGCCTAAAGAGTAGCCCTACTTTCAAAATTGAAAGATTCACCCCAAGTGACAATGCACAAAATTGGTTCCCCCGCTCCATTTCTGGAACTCAGCGATTTTAGGTTTTTTTTGGAAATTTAATGAATGATTTATGAGAGTAAATATACTCCTCTATATTTAACTTGTAAAGGGGTAAATTACTGAAAATAAGAAAATATCCATCTATTTAAGCGTTTACATTAGTTGTTATTAATATTTTTTCATCTGTTTTCTCGTCTTTCCTTTCTTTTTCACAGAAATGATCTTTTAAATACGAAATAAAAAGAGCGAATTACATGAAGTGCATGGCTTGTTGCACTCAGCATTCGCTCTTTTTTCATTCAACCTTTATTCTCCACGCAAAAAAGCACGCAAATTTCTCCCTCGAATATAAACTTGTGATAATTCCGCATGTAACTGCTCATATTCGGTAATATCCGCCTCTAAATACAAAACATCTTTTGATGGTAATATAATATATGGACCTGGAAAAAGAGGATCGAGCACTACCAATTCGTGAACTCTCTCTACCGATATCGCCCAACGATTCGCTATATCTCCTAGTAACAACACTTTCATCTTCATTTCCCCCGCCCTATTCAAAAAATAAAAAAGAAATATTATCACAGTTCGTAAACACTACAAATTTAGCTCCAATTGTTTCATAGAGCCTGGCCGGATAGCGTTTATTCTTTGTAACAACAGTAATAGGCGCTTGAAAAGAAAAACGAATGTGTTCTGTGAAGAAACTAACTATCGGAAGCTCATCCCCTAGTAAAATCACCTTCTTAATACGTGTGCTAATACTAGTAAAATCCTTCTCCTTATTACAGCTATAAGCTGATTCAAACCCATACTCTCTAACTTCATCCGCTATCTCTTCATTGGCTGTAAAAATAATTAACTCATGCTGAAATGCTACTAGCTCTCTTAAACTCTTTACCTTGTTTTTTTCTCCAACACAAATAAGTGTTAGTTCCATGTACCTCATCCTCCTTAGCATAAAAGAACTCAAACATAGATTGATATTCTCCTATACTAATCAGACCGATGAAGTGATGTATCCATCATGGCACCGTCCTCTCTCAAGACGCTTACGAAGTTAGCTGTCGGATTCGGACTTTGAGAGTAGCCCTACTTTCAACATTGAAAGATTCACCCCTAGTGACGACGCACAAATTGGTTCCTCCGCTCCATACATTTGGACTCAGCGTATTACAAAAAATGTATTCTGGCTGATATATTACTCCTGTATTTTGAAAAAGTAAACACAAAAAAAGCCAGTTAACAAACTGGCTTCTCGTATCTTTATACATGCGTCTTATTCAATTTATATGCAAAATGATTCGTCGGCCCATGACCACTTCCAATATTCAATGGCTCTTCAATTGCTATACTAATAAATCGTTTTGCTTCTTGAACTGCCTCTTCCATCAAGTAGCCTTTCGCAAGTCCTGCTGTAACCGCTGAAGCAAATGTACACCCACTTCCGTGCGTTTGCTTCGAAGGAATTCGTTCACTTCTAAATTCAATAAACTGCTCACCATCAAAGAGTAAATCAATTACTTCATTACCTTGATATTCTGCATGTCCGCCCTTCATAAGCACATATTTAGCCCCTGATTCATGCAATACTTTTGCAGCTTCCTTACTATCTTCTACATTATGAATCTCCATTCCAGTTAACACTTCTGCTTCAGGAACATTCGGTGTGACAACAGTTGCTACTGGCAATAAATATTCTTTTAATGCTTGTACTGCTTCTTGTTGTAATAATGACGCACCGCCTTTAGCAATCATAACAGGATCTAGCACAATATTATTCCAGCCAAATTTCTTAATATGCTCTGCCACAATTTGAATAATTTCACTACTAAATAACATTCCCAGTTTTACAGCATCTGGCGTTAAATCCGTACCAATTGAATGCAGCTGCTCCGTAATCCCTTCTAAAGAAACAGGATATACCCCTTGAACGCCAAGCGTATTTTGAGCAGTAATTGCTGTAATAGCCGTCATTCCGTACACACCAAGCTCTTGGAAAGTTTTTAAATCTGCTTGAATTCCAGCGCCGCCTCCGCTATCAGATCCTGCAATCGTTAAAGCTTTATTCACTTTCATTCCACTCATCCTTTTCTACCCAAAATAGCGATGATAAATTGTTTTCGCTTCACTTATATCTTTCGTTCCATGTACAAGGACACGGCCATCTTTAAAAGCAACTAATCTCTTTTCTTCAACCGAAAATGATAATAAATATGGATTTACATTTAAATCAGTCACACGATCATTCAACAATTTTTTATATTGTTCAAAATCCATTTCCTCTTTATAAGGTGGTCTAATTTGAACTGTATTTCTCCCGCATAACACTGCTGTTTTTGAAGTGTTTTCCTTATTTAAATATGGATATACTGCTTGTTCACCACACGATAGACAATTATGTTTACGAAGCTTTCGCACATTCATACATGAATATTCATTTTTCCATACATCAAATGATACAAGCCCATCTCGAAGCGAGTCATAATCTTCTACTAACAGTTTAAGTGTTTCCGTTACTTGATGAGAAACGACAAGAGATACAGCAGGTGATATAATACCCGCCGTATCACATGTCGCTCCGCCAAGTGGAATCGATTGTAATAAACAAGATAAACATGGCGTTTTTCCTGGAAGAATAGTATAAGAAAGACCGTAACTTCCTACACATGCCCCATAAACCCATGGAATAGAATATTTTTGCGATATATCATTCACGATGAAACGTGTTTCGAAATTGTCAGTCGCATCGATGATTACATCAACATTTGTAACGAGTTCTTCTAACTCTTCAGCCGTTACATCCTGAACGAGAGCTTCTACTCTTACTTCACTATTAACCTCTTCTAGACGTTTTTTTGCCGCTACAGCCTTCGGAAGATTATTCTCTACATCACTCTCTGCATACAATTGTTGTCTTTGCAAATTACTCCAATCTACATAATCGCGGTCAACAATTGTTACCTTACCAACGCCTGCCCTTACAAACATCTCTGCATTTGCACTACCTAATGCACCTGCACCGATAATAAGTATATGCTTTTCTCCTAGCTTTTGTTGCCCTTCTTCCCCAATTGGAGAAAATAGTTCTTGGCGAGAATATCGATTATTCAACTACGCTCATTCCTTCTAAAGGACTACTTGCTGTCGCGCAGCGCTTGCGTGCAATACGACCTGCTTCAAACCCTAAACGACCTGCCTCAATACTTAATTTCATTGCTTGTGCCATCTTAATAGGATCTTTTGCTCCCGACACAGCTGTATTCAATAACACACCATCCGCTCCTAATTCCATCGCAAATGCCGCATCAGCTGGGCTACCAATACCTGCGTCAACGATAACTGGTACTGTCGCTTGTTCAATAATAAAGCTTAAATTTAATGGATTTACAATACCAAGTCCTGATCCGATGGGTGATGCTCCTGGCATAATCGCATGCACGCCAAGTTCTTGTAGTTTGCGTGCTAATACAACATCATCAGATGTGTAAGGAAGAACGATAAATCCTTCTTCTAGTAACATTTCAGATGCCTTTAACGTTTCTACTGGATCAGGTAATAACGTTCTATCATCACCAATAACTTCTACTTTTATCATGTCACAAAGTCCAGAAGCTTTTGCTAATTTTGCAATACGAACAGCTTCTTCAGCATTTTTTGCTCCTGCTGTATTCGGTAATAACGTATATTTTTTCACATCAAGTTTCTCTAATAAATTAGGCTGCTTCGCATCAAATATATCCATACGACGTACTGCGAATGTTAAAATCTCAGCCTCAGAAACATTAATTGCCTTTTGCTGCACATCAAAATCAGGGAATTTCCCTGTTCCTAATAAAAGTCTAGAATGAAATGAAAATTGTCCAATGTTTAACATAATCAACCGCCTCCTACGAAAGTTACAATCTCAATTTGGTCCCCATCAAAAACAGATGTATCGTTATGATCATCTTTTTGTAAAATATCTTTATTACGTTCTACTACAACAATTCTGTTATCTAACTCTAAATGTGTAAGTAGCCCAGCTACTGTTTTTATACTCTCTGGTACTTCAATTTGGTTACCATTAATTTTTAAATTCAAACTTCCATCCCCTTTCTAAACCGTTTTAGAAAGCAATGAATCTAGCAAGTGATTCTCCTGCTTTCCTTCTATTAAATCAGCCATATACTGACCAGAAACAGGACTTAATAAAATGCCGTTTCGATAATGGCCCGTACAAGCATATAAACCTTTTATTTCTTCATGCTCTCCCATATAAGGAGCTTCATTATTAGACTGCGGTCTTAACCCAGCCCACGTACTTTCCCATTCTGCTTCTTTTAAAGCAGGCAATATTGTGTAGGCACGCTCTAATATGGAAGTAATACTTTCTGGTTGTACAGACTTATTAAACGTATGAGGCTTCATTGTTGCCCCAATTACGTAACGGCCACCACGTTTCGGTGTAATATAAAAACGTTCTTGGAAAATAGGAGCTTTCAAGAGCTGTTTCTTGCTTCTTACTGCAACAACTTCACCCTTCACAGGATACGTGCCCCAATCACTATGGAAATAATGTAGTAATTTCGTACTCCATGAGCCTCCAGCGATAACGACTTTTTCACATGTGATTACACCTTCACTCGTAACAATTCCAGTCACTTTATTATTTTCAATACGAATATCAAACACTTCTGTTTGTTCATATATATCAGCACCGGAAATTGCTGCAGAATGTGCGAATGCTTTCGTAAGCTCTGGTGCAATAACTTGACCATCTTTCGGATAATATACCGCCCCTATAATTGACTCGGAAAGAAACGGCTCTTTTTCCCGTAAATGGTCCCCCGTTAGAAATCGGGAATCTTCACCTGTTTTCTGCTGCCAATCCATAATATGAAGAATTCTTTTCTTCTCATCTTCATTTTGAGCGATGCGATAAATGCCCTTTTCTTCATACCCAATATCGATGCCTGTTTTTTCACGTAAAACTGCTGCAAGTTGTGGAAATATAGCACGGCTTTCTCTAGCAAGCTCAAACAACGGATCATATGCATCCCATTCTGCCTGAACACCGAGCAAACCAGCAGCTGCTTTCGAAGCTTCAGATGCGATTCTTTGCTTCTCTACAATCGCTACTTTATGCCCTCTTTCTGCTAGAAAGTGTGCAACTGAACTACCAATTACACCTCCGCCAATAATCGCTACATCATACTTCTTACACATGTTTTTCCGCCCACTTTCTTATTGATTCCTTATAAGATTTCGCCTTGCTATACGGATTACTACTGCTTATAATCCCGGACATAACAGCAATGCCACTTACACCATTTGCAAGAACATCACCTGTATTTTCAGGGGTAATCCCACCAATTGCAGTTATTGGTATGGATAAACAACTTGCCATATGAGCAATTTCTTCTAATCCTCTCGCTGGCACACCTTTTTTACAATCTGTCGGAAATACATGACCATAAACGAGTGAATCTGCCCCATTTTTAAATGCTACTATCGCTTCATCTAGCGAATGTACTGAATAACCGACATGCAAATAAGAAAACTTTTCTTTTACTAACCTTACATCTGCGCTTCGATATCCTAGCTGAACACGCGGAATATTTAATAGAATAGCAATATCAATTCGATCATTTATCACTATCTTCGATGCTGGAAAGCCTTTCCCCAAAAGACTTTCCACACCTTCATACAATTCCTTCGTACTTTTCTCACGCTCACGAATATGCAAATAATCGATCTCACTCTCAATTTGCATCGCTACATTCACTAACTCTTCGAATGGCATATGGCCATTTGAGATTACATGGAGCTCATTTTTCATATTCATTCGCCTACTTTAAAATGTTTTCAAATAATTCATCGGCTGGAACGATTTCTTTCGTCATTCCTTTGTCTTTCAACCATTTGTTTTGTTTCTCCCATGACTCTTTTGAATCCGATAAGAATGGCTCATCTTTCGTTTCCATCTTCTCTAATAAAATTTTCATACTTTCTTTTTCAACTTCTGGTACAAGCGGGAAGTTTTCTTTTTCTTGATGATCTAATAAAATATTTAATGCTTCATCGGGTTTTTTCTTCATAAAGTCATACCCTTTTTGTGCCCCACGTAAAAAGGCTTGCAATGCTTCTTTATCTTTTTTCAACGTTTTATCACCCGTTACAAACACAAGCTCATGATAGTTCGGTACACCATAATCTGCTGGATTAAAGTATGCTGGTTCATGACCTTCATGACGCATAACAGGTACTTCATGGTTAATGTATGCCCCTGTTACCGCATCCACTTTTTTCGTAATTAATGCTGGTACTAAATCAAAGCCAACATCGACTACTTTCACTGTATCTGGATTACCACCAGCTTCTTTTACCATCGTTTTTAAATACATCTCACTTAAAGGTGTTCCAGAATATCCAACTGTTTTCCCCTCTAAATCTTTTGGCGATTGAATGCCTGCTGACTTCAGTGATACAACATGATTTAACGGTGAACGTACGACAGCTCCAATTGATTTCACTGGAATTTGTTCATTTGCTTTTGCCATGACAACATCTGGTTGATAATACAAACCAACTGTCACTTTCCCTGCTGCCGCTAGCGTTAATGGATCAGTCGGATTAGAAGGGAATTTAATATTCACCTTGACTCCTTCTTCTTTAAAGTATCCTTTTTCAATTGCCGTATAAATAAAGCTATGTACCGCATTCGGGTACCAATCAAGCATTACTGTTATTTCTTTTTCTGATTTATTCTTATCTGATGCCGAGTTACTCGAACATCCTGCAATCATTGCAACTAATAATGTAAACACAAAGATGCGTTTTAATAATTTCATGAATGTTTCCTCCAACTAATAAATTTCTTTTCCAATATGGAAATAAGTATGACGAAGAAAATAGCTAATAATGATAACAATACAATGGGTGCAAATACACCAGCTCCGTCTAACTGCGTCATCATTCTTTTACTGAAATATCCAAGCCCAGCTTGTGCACCGAGCCATTCTCCAATTGCTGCACCAATCACACTAAGCGGAACTGCAATTTTTAACGCTGAGAAAAAGTAAGGAAGAGCAGATGGCAACTTTAGCTTTAGAAAAATATCTTTTTTCGTTGCACCATATGTAACTAATAGCTCCTCCCATTCTTTTTTCGTACTGCGCAGTCCATCATACGTATTGACCGCAATTGGGAAAAACGTAATTAAAACGGTAACAACAACCTTACTCCAGATGGTATATCCAAACCATAAAACGAAGAGCGGCGCAAGCGCAGTAATCGGGATTGTTTGTGAAGCAACTAATAACGGATAAAATGCTCTTTCCATCCACGTACTCGCATTCATTAACATTGCTAGCCCTACGCCCAGTACGATAGAAATAACAACGCCTATTAAAACGACGTACAACGTTGCAGGTAAATGAACCGTAAATAATATATCTTTCAGCGCCCATATCTTCATTACAATTGCAGAAGGTGATGGCAAAATGTACATTTCATCTACAATTCTTGCTCCTACTTCCCACAGAGCAAGTAAAATTCCACTTAATATTAGGGCAGGTAATAACTCCTTCAAGCGATTCATCATACGAGTACCTGCCTTTGTAACATACTAAGGAGCTCTTCTTTAAGCGCTAACACTTCAGGCTTATATAAATCTTTTCTTGTTCGGTTACGATCAAGCGGCACAATTCGCTCAGTTAAAGTTGCTATCGGTTGATTTTCTACAACCAAAATTCGATTAGAAAGAAACAATGCTTCTTCAACATCATGAGTGATAAATAAAATTGTTTTTTCCCACTCTTTCCATTGTTCAAACAACCATTCTTGCAAAGATGCCTTCGTTAAAGCGTCCAATGCGCTAAACGGTTCATCTAACAATAATATCTCCCCGCCTGTTAATAAAGTTCGGATAAAAGATACGCGTTGCCTCATACCACCAGATAAATCTTTCGGATATTTTTTCTCGTACCCTTGTAAACCAAATTTATGTAACAGTTCTTTCACTTTTACTTGCGCTTCTTTCTTTTGCACACCTTGGCACTCTAGCGGCAGGGCAGCATTCTCAATAATCGTCCTCCACGGCAAGAGCATATCTTTTTGGGGCATATACCCTACAGGATGACTCTTTGTTTTTGTCAGCTCTATCTGTCCAGTACTTGCCTCTTCTAAGCCTGTAATAAGGCGAAATAAAGTACTTTTCCCACATCCACTCGGCCCGATAATACTTACAAACTCTTTATCTTGTATAGAAGCATTTAATTCATTGATGATTGGTTTCTCATCATAATGAAAGGAAACATTATGAAACTGTAGTATGTTCTTGCTCCTCAAAACCCCACATCTCCTTACGATAAGCCATATCCCAGAATAAATATTCAAATCGGCTGGAATATAAGAAAATCTCCTCTAATCGGTCTAGCTCTTTCTCTGACTTTCCAACTGCCATTTCATTTAATAAATCTATTAACCAAATACAAAGGTTACCGTATTCTTCAGAACTATATCCTTGAATCCACTCTCCAAAGAACTCATGATCGCTTGCTCCAGGAATATCATTTAAACGCTTTCCAATCTCCCAATAGCTCCACATACATGGAAGTAAAGCTGATATTAATTCTGCAAGTGTGCCATTTTGAGATACAGACATCATGTAATTTGTATAGGCTAAATTTTTAGCAGATGGTTTCGCAGATTCTATCTCCTCTACAGTAATGCCAAGTTTGTTTGCATACTGTTTATGGATCGTCATTTCTCCATTTAAAATCCCATCAATTTGCTCTGCAAATTTTGCCATAACTTGTGGATTCGTTGCCTTTACAACCCCAATTGCATATAGCTTTGCATAATCTAACAAATATAAATAATCTTGAATAATATAGTACTGGAATTTGTCTTTTTCCAACGTACCATCCCCCATACCTACTACAAACGGATGATTATGACTTTTCTCCCAAACAGGCTGCACCGTATCAAATAATCTTTCACAAAATTTCATTAATAATTCCCCTTCCTATATATCTATTTATCTCAATAAAAAAACCACTTCTGTATATAAGAAGTGGTTACAGCAAATAAAATTATAATTTATTCGTTGTTCCACTTCCCTTCGCTAGTATTATCTAGATCAGGTGTTGTAAGGGTTAAGGATTATTCCTCTCTCAGCACGAAAAGCACCCCTAGTGGTGTTAATATGAAATTTTCAAATAAAAAAGCCCCGTTTCTATACGCAAAGAAACGGGGACTCATTGTTAATGTCCGAATTGCTTCCCTACGCTAGCATAATCTAGATCAGGTAATAAAAAGGATCAAAGGCTTATGGCCCTACTCTCAGCTGGCAACACCAGCCCTCCTAGCAAACTATAAAATTATCACTGTCAGTATAACATCGCCATAAGACATCATCAACTGTTTTAATTTTCTTAATTAAGAATCAATTCTTAACATGTTAAACAAATATAAATGCGACCTCACAAATGATATATACAATATTTATATACGAATCTCTCTTCTGACATTATTTTTATTGATTTCATATTACATTTATGTGAATACGACCAATATATTATATCTTTATACTATAATAAAATTACAACTATACAACTAGAGGAGGTCTTTATTACATGAATATGAAAGCCACAGCTTTAACAGCAACTACTATCGCAATTGCTTCTTTACTTCCTTCTATGGGAGAATCCGATATACAAACAGCGGCTGCTAAGCAACCATCTACAGTAAAAACTGGATATGTAAAAATTGACAACGTTGCACTACATCAAAATAGCCATACAGACAGTGCAATAGTTGATACCATTCGATTTAATAGCCCGGTTACTATTCTTGAAACAGTTCAAGATTGGTATAAAGTATCTGTTAACAACAAAACAGGCTATATGAAAAAAGATGCAATTCTATTCAAAAAAAATGTTCAACCAAAGTCTCAATATATCGTAAATGCAAACGCATTAAACGTTCGTTCTGAACCTAATACAGAGTCTTCTATTCTAGATATATTACCAAATGGTCAATTCATTACCATTCAAGGTGAACAAGGAGATTGGTACAAAATATTACATAACGGTCAAATTGGTTACGTACAAAAAACATTTGTATCTAATGGATCCACACCTCTAGTAAAAGGTGTAACAGTACAAGGTTCTCCTTCTTATACTGTTGCAACACCAAAATTAAATGTACGTAGCAATGCTAGCACAAGTGGCACTCTACTTGGCTCATTACAAAATGGTACACAAGTACAAGTAGTAGAAACGGTAGGTACTTGGTATAAAATTCGTTTTGGCACAGGATACGGATATGTAGCAAAACACTATGTAGTGCAAAATCAAAATCAAGCACAAGCTAAAACAGCTCAACCTGCATCAATTCCAGCAGTTTTCAAATTCCCTACTCAAGGGAAAATCAGCTCCACTTTTGATATGCGCTGGG
Source organism: Bacillus sp. P4_E1 (assembly GCF_056401715.1). Lineage (NCBI taxonomy): Bacteria > Bacillati > Bacillota > Bacilli > Caryophanales > Bacillaceae > Bacillus > Bacillus sp. P4_E1. The sequence goes on along the minus strand of NZ_JBFUIV010000003.1, from coordinate 3,746 downwards.
AGCAAATGCATTATGGTATAGATATAGCAGCACAAGGAAATGTCTCTATTCAAGCTGCTGCTGCAGGTAAGGTTGTGAAATCTTATTATTCGGCTAGCTACGGCAATGTCGTGTTCATCGCCCATCAAATAAATGGGAAATTATATACAACAGTTTATGCTCATATGAAGGATCGCACTGTACAAGCTGGTGATCAAGTACAAACTGGACAATTAGTAGGTCATATGGGAAACACAGGTCATTCATACGGGCAACATCTCCATTTTGAATTACATAATGGGGAATGGAATTTTGAAAAAACAAATGCAGTAAACCCACTGCCATATTTAGTTAGGTAAATTATATGCCACGCAATATACCTCTCTTTATTGAATACCTGGCCTTTTTAGGTTTAATCTGTTGTTTAATCATTTATAATACGAACACTGTATTTTTATCTATTATTATTGCTTTTGTTGCTTTAGAAATCATTATGGAAGCATTACAAATGCGGCTAAAACAAAAAATTGCCCATATTTATAATGTAATTTTTCTTTTAAGTGCTCTTATAACAAATATAATTAGTAATGGTTTTTATTTATCTACCGTACTTCCTGTATTCTTTATAGGTGTTTTATTATTCATAGCTAGATACGTTCATGTTCCTAATAACCAAAAACATGAACAAGAAGCTTAGAAAGAGGAGACACTGTGTACCAATCTTTCAAAGATAATCCAATGAAATATATATTGAATTTATATGAAAAAATGAATACTTTTTTTGGTATACAAGGAAGTTATACTGCACAATTTCTCCTTTATGGAATGTTATTTCTTATCTTAGTTACTTTCTCCTTGCTTTACTAACAAAAAAAGGATCTCACATAAACTTGAGATCCTTTTTAATTTATATTAATTTTTAATATGTAAAATATGGTTTATCCACAAGCATATTTTTCATAAATGAAACTAAGATTATATTTTTTCTCTAAGCTCATTCTTTGTTCATCGTCGCACCAATAGAAAAGAATATCATGAATCGTTGCATAACGCTTATTTTTAAGAAATAGTTTAAAGAATGATGGTAAACAATCATGTAATTGTATAAATATATAATTGCGTAGTATTTCTTCTTTGTATTCAATTCCCTTACAAATATAAAGTAATTCTTCACAATAATATGCATGCTGTGGAACTTGGATCATTTCGAAAAATGGTACATATGATAGTAGCTTTCCAATAAAATGACCATACCGATCCATTACCCCTATCGTCATATGCTCCATCATTTCTTTCATCACATATAAATAATCATCTACATGAGTTGTCTTTAAAGGGTCTAATCGATCGGAAATTTGTGAAAGTACAGCTCTTTGACAAGCTAAAACTGCTTGACTAGGTCCATAATATGATAGGAAGTCTGTACACTTACGATACTTTCGTAATAAGTCATGTGTATATAAATCATACACAAAAGTATTACAATACATTGCCAGACTCATCATATCACTATTTAATTTCTCTTTTGACAGTGTTTTCGCTCGCTTACACATATAAAAGAATGTAAATTCCAATACTTCTTTATGAGATAATAGATGTTTGCAATCTGTTATACATTTCTCACTAAATTTAACTCGATCCCAAATTTCTACATCCTCAGCTGTTAATTCACCAATACGATATTTAATAATTAAATAGTTTAAAGCAACTGCTTTCGTCAAAAGATCCCATGTTTCATACTCCAATGAAGTTCGGACAAATTCATCTAGCCCTTGGGTTATCATAAAAGCATTTGCCTCTTCATACCAACCAATCTCTTGACATAAACGAAGAATACGTACTAGAGTTGGAATTTCATCTTTATGAAACTGCGGTAAATTCTTTACTTTATTCATGCCATATACGATAAATGGCGCTAAATTTTCTTCTTTATAAAATTCTTTTTCTTTCCATACTAATATAGTTCGCTCTTTCCCTTCACCTTTTGGATGACAAGGTACAAGCAAAGAAAATAACTCAGCGAAATTATTTGGTTCTATATATGTATCTGTAACCAAATTCCAATTTGGATCGCCCTGTACAGCCCTCATATAATTCCCCTTCCCTTTTTATCCCGCTATTTGCGGGCAGTAAGACTCCCACCTCAAAATTCTGCGAATGCGAGGAAGTTAGGTGGGAGATAAAACTGCCCATAAAAGCCCGATTGGTTCAACTAATAATTATTGGGGGATGGACACCCCCCAATAATTAAAGTTTCACTTTATCTACGTAGGAAATATTAATTCATTATTACATCATTAACAACGAATATTGTTATATTCAAAATCTATAATAACACTTATATCTCTCAGTATATCATTTTTTCTCTTATTAAAAATTAGGAATGACAAATTTAAAAAAACTGTCAAAAATATTGACTCTATACTTATTATATAATGTCTCAGATACATCACGCTAACATATTAGTTTAATCCGTATATACTAGAATAATGTATCTGATCTTTATACATAATTTATTCCATATGCTCTGAGATTTCACTTAAAGCAAACCCTGCTTGATCATCTGCTGATTTTCTTATAGCTAAATCACCTAGTGCTAGCATCCCAACAAGTTGACCGCTCTCAACAACCGGTAACCGTCTAATTTGATATTGTGCCATTAATTCTGTAGCTTTTTCAATAGAATCGTCTGGAGAAACTGAAACAATGTTTGTTGTCATTACATTTGTAATTTGATTAGATCCAGGATGTTTTTCAGCAATCCCACGAACAACTAAGTCTCGATCAGTAACAAGCCCAACAACTTGTTTATTTTCAATAACAGGAATCAATCCAACCGATTCTTCCTTCATTTTTACAGCTGCCTCATATACATTGTCTAATGGTGTACAATGTACGATATGAGTACTCATAAGTTCTCTAACTTGCGTCATTTTTCATCTCCTCCTTTTAATACATACCATAGCTTTTCCTAAATCCCTTTATTTATTTCAGGAAAATAAGGTGATAAAAAGAGGCTTATACATAATAAAAAAGAGTCAGCAATATGCTGACTCTTTTTTTATGACCCGTACGGGATTCGAACCCGTGTTACCGCCGTGAAAGGGCGGTGTCTTAACCACTTGACCAACGGGCCATGGCTCCGCAGGTAGGACTCGAACCTACGACCGATCGGTTAACAGCCGATAGCTCTACCACTGAGCTACTGCGGAATATATATGGTGGGCCTAAATGGACTCGAACCATCGACCTCACGCTTATCAGGCGTGCGCTCTAACCAGCTGAGCTATAGGCCCATATACTTTACAGGGGCAGTAGGAATTGAACCCACACTGGAGGTTTTGGAGACCTCAGTTCTACCTTTAAACTATGCCCCTAAATGGTGCCGGCTAGAGGACTTGAACCCCCAACCTACTGATTACAAGTCAGTTGCTCTACCAATTGAGCTAAGCCGGCATAAAAAAAAAACAAAAAAATGGTGGCTCGGGACGGAATCGAACCGCCGACACGAGGATTTTCAGTCCTCTGCTCTACCGACTGAGCTACCGAGCCAACATAAAATGGCGGTCCCGACCGGGGTCGAACCGGCGATCTCCTGCGTGACAGGCAGGCATGTTAACCACTACACCACGGGACCATTGGTTGCGGGGACAGGATTTGAACCTGCGACCTTCGGATTATGAGCCCGACGAGCTACCGTACTGCTCCACCCCGCGACGATATTATGTTTTAAAAATAAATGGAGGAGGTAGAGGGATTCGAACCCC